>RXJK01000198.1:9440-11288 GCA_003963125.1 Hyphomicrobiales bacterium | reverse complement strand
TGCAAGAGGCTATTCTGATGCCGCATGGCCTGATCCTCTTCTGTGTTCGACGAAGCCGCCAAGCTCTCGAATCACAGTTGAATCAGCGCCATGCAGCTTGTCCATCACAACTCAACCGGACAGCCGTGTGACGAGCACCGGGATGACACTGCGTGACGCTGGGCCGATTCTAACAGTCTCGTAAAATCATAGACTTAGCCGTTCACGGCCCACCACGCAGCGTCACCTTTGCCGTCACCTTAAATTTTCGCCATGTGGCAGTGTCCGGTTGTACTCCGGTCGCCCTCTCCCGATATGTTCGGCACCGTCAAACCCCGGAGGGAACCATGACGCCCGAGGAACGCCAGCTCATCTCTGACCTCTTCGACCGCATGCGCAGCTACGGCGCACCGGAGAAGGACAGGGACGCGGAGGACCTGATCAATCGCGCCGTGCGCAACAACCCGGACGCGCCGTATCTGCTCGTGCAGTCCGTGCTCGTGCAGGAGCAGGCGCTGCAGCAGGCCGACGAGCGCATCCGCGACCTCGAGGCCCGCGTGCGCGACCTCGAAGGCGGCACCCCGCAGCGTTCGTCTGGTTCGTTCCTCGGCGGCGGCTCGCCCTGGGGCCGTTCGGAGCGCGCGGCCGGCAGCTCCGTCCCCACCATCGGATCGCGCGCCACGCCGCCGGCTTACGAGACGCAGCGCCCCTGGTCGCAGCAACCGGCGCAGCCCCCCATGCAGCAGTCCTCCGGTGGCGGCTTCATGCGTAACGCCCTGTCGGCCGCGGCCGGCGTCGCGGGCGGCATGCTGCTCGCTGACGGCATCCGCAACATGCTGGGCGGCGGCTCGCAGGCGCATGCCTCGAGCGGCTTCGGTGGCAGCAGCCCGCCGGGCTCGGGCGACAGCGATGCGGGTTATTCGCGCGACCACGGCTTCACGGACGCGAGCGACAACGATCCCGGCGCCTCCTACGACGACGGCAACGACCCGGGCTATGACAGCGGCGGTGGCGGCGAGATGGACATCTGATCCGCCGTACTGAGACGTTTTCGAGACGGGCGCCCACGCGGCGCCCGTTTTGTTTTGGGCGGCGCTGATTTTGCGTAGACCGCATGCCCGTCGCTGCGCTTCACTCGCCTCAACGATGCGAAAGGGGAGTGAAGCGATGCGCCTGATGATCCTCAACGGACCAAACCTGAACCTGCTCGGCGTGCGCGAGCCGCACATCTACGGCACCACGACGCTGTCCGCGATCCGCGACGCCTGCGAGGAGTTTGCGCGGTTCATCGGCGCAGACCTCACCTTCGAGCAGTCGAACCACGAAGGCGTGCTCGTCGATCGCATCCAGGCCGCGCGCGAGACGGCGGACGCGATCATCATCAATCCAGCCGGCTACTCCTTCACCTCGATCGCCATCTACGACGCACTGAAGGCCTTCGACGGCCCTGTCTACGAGGTGCACATCTCCAACATCCACGCGCGCGACGAACTGCACCGCCATTCCAAGCTGTCGAGCGCCGTGAAAGGCGTGATCTGCGGCCTCGGCCCCTACGGCTACATCGCCGCGATGCAGGCCGCAGCCCAGGCCGTCAACGCTCTGCCCGACACGCTCCCCGCCCCGATCCGCATCGGCCCGCGGTGAATTGCGATTTACGCCAGGGACTGCGCTCTCACCGCTTGCTCGTCGCGGGGCGGGCCAAATTTGCGCTTCGCGCCCATGCGATGAAGGCGTGCAGCGAGGCGAGCTCCGGGTGCTCCCTGCGATAGACAGCGTAGAACCCGTAACCCGCGAGGGTGATCGGCGAAATCGAGATCAGTGCGCCGCTAGCCAATTCCTGCGCGACCAGTACATTGCTGCAGATCGCGA
>RXJK01000198.1:0-9386 GCA_003963125.1 Hyphomicrobiales bacterium | reverse complement strand
GGCTCGACAGGGCCGCGAGATCCGGAACGTTCTTGTAGCGGGACCGCGCGGCCTTCTGCCAGCGCTTCCAGTTGGGTGCATGCACATCGGCGGCCGGCCACTCGGCCTCGATCAGCGGCAGCGTCGCGAGTTCGGCAGGCTTCAGGACCTTGCGATCGCTGCCGACGAGCGACGGGCTGGCGACGACGTAGAAAATGTCTCGCATGAGTTCGACGTGCTCACCGTCCGAAGGAGGCTTCCGCGCATAGCGGATGGAAATGTCGATGTCCCCGGCTTTCAAGTCGAGGACGGCGTCGGTGCCGATGATCGAAAGCTTCAGGCGTGGATGCGTGGTCCGCCAATGCGGCAGGCGGGGGATTAGCCAGTGTGCCGCGAACGCGTTGGTGGCCGAGATCCTCAGCCGCGCACCCACGTCGCGTTCCTGAACCACGCCGAGGGCTTGGCCAATGCGTTCAAAGCCATCGCGGATGCCGGGATAAAGCTGTTCGCCCACCGGCGTGAGCGCGAGCGGACGCGGACGCCGGCGGAACAGCGGCGTGCCACAGAAATGTTCGAGCAGTTTCACCTGATGGCTGATGGCCGTCGGCGTCACGCCGAGTTCTGCTGCCGCCTTCTTGAAGCTCAAACAGCGGGCCGCAGCCTCGAAGGCGCGGAGTTCGACAAGGGGCGGAAGTCGTCGCATGTCAGGATGCTAGATGAACTGAATTCATCTAACCATGAAAAATATGCTGTTGCCCGCGGAGGCCCAACCGACGACGCTGCCCTCCACGAAGGGACATCCGCCATGCTCGCATCGCAGCCAGACATCGTCGCTCTCCTGCTCAGCCGGCTTGATGCGCTGGCGCCGTTGATCAAGGAAACAGCGCCCTCGTTCGACAGGGACCGCAAGCTTCCGGACGTTCTCGTGCATGCTCTTGCGGACGCGGGGTTGTTCAAGCTCTGGCTGCCGAAATCGCTTGGCGGCTTCGAACTGGCGCCCGTTGATTTCATGCGCATCGTCGAGGCCGCGTCCGCGCTCGATGGTTCGGTAGGGTGGTTGGTCGGCAACTTAGGGGGGTATGCGCGCACCGGCGGATATCTATCGGCCGAAGCAGCGCGCACGTTTTTCTCGCATCCTCGATCTGCAATGATCGCGTCCACCGCCACTATGGGGATGGCGACGCCTGTCGACGGTGGATATCGCGTTTCGGGCCGCTGGCCGTTCGGCAGCGGCATTCACCATGCGACCTGCGTGTCGGTCCTTTGCGCGATCGCGGGCAGCGGTCCGCAACAGCCGGCGATTTTTTGCAATCTCGATGTCGAGCATGTGCGTATTCACGACACGTGGCACACCTCGGGGCTGAGAGGCACGGGCAGCTGCGACTTCGAGATCAGGGACGTTTATGTCCCGCGCAACCACACCCACGACATGCTCGCGCCCTCGGCGAGCGAGCCGTCGTTGCTTTATCGCGTTCCCAACATATCCATGTTCAACTGGACGGTGGCGACCGTGCCGCTGGGGATCGCCGACGGCGTCCTCAGATACTTCATCGCCTCCGCGGCCGCCAAGGTGCGCGCAGGCCATCCGGCACCGCTGGCCGAACGGGAAGTGGTGCAGGACACATTGGGTCGGTTGGAAGCAGAGCGGCGCGCGGCCCGCGCATTCATGCTCGAAGCGATGTCCGATCTGATGGCGGCAACCGACGGCAGCGCAGATGAATTGGTCCGCGCCCGCGCGATCTATCGCACGGCGATGAGCCACGCGGCAGAAACCGCGGTCAGGATTGTCGATCGCATCGTGGCGCTGCACGGCGCGGCCGCCATCTTCGAAAGTTCTCCGCTAGAACGCGCCCAGCGCGACGTCCACGCAGCCACCAAGCACATCGCCATGTCGCCGACCCTCTTCGTGAACGCGGGTCGCATCATGCTGGGGCTTGCGCCTCTCACCCCTCGCTTCTGACGGGACCTCACGCGGACTTCAACGCAGGCGTGCTCTCCGCCGGCGTCGGCGCGGCGACCTTGGCGTCGGCCTTCCCTGCGATCGCCAGCGCGAAGGCATAATCGACCGCCAACTCCTTCAGCGCCTCGAAGCGTCCCGAGGCGCCGCCGTGGCCCGCATCCATGTTCGTCTTGAGCAGGATCAGGTTGTCGCCCGTCGCCTTCTCGCGCAGCTTGGCGATCCATTTCGCGGGCTCCCAGTAAGTCACGCGCGGATCGGTGAGCCCGGCGAAGGCGAAGATGTGCGGATAGGCCTTGGCCTCGACGTTGTCGTAGGGCGAGTAGGAGCGGATGATGTCGAACTCCGCCTTCGAGCGGATGGGATCGCCCCATTCGGGCCACTCAGGCGGCGTCAGGGGCAGCGTCTCGTCGAGCATGGTGTTGAGCACGTCGACGAACGGCACGTCGGCGATGATGCCGAGGAACAGGTCGGGCGCCATGTTGGCGACGACGCCCATCAGCATGCCGCCGGCCGAGCCGCCGTTGGCGACGATGCGCCCGCGCTTCGTGAAGCCCTCCTTCGCGAGGTATTCGCCCGCCGCGATGAAGTCGGTGAAGGTGTTGAGCTTCGTTTCCTTCTTGCCGCCCGTGTACCAGCGATAGCCCTTCTCCTTGCCGCCGCGGATGTGGGCGATGGCGAACACGAAGCCGCGGTCGACGAGCGACAGCCGGCTCGTCGAGAAGCTCGACGGCATCGAGATGCCGTAGGAGCCGTAGCCGTAAAGGAACAGCGGCGCCGAGCCGTCGAGCGGCGTGCCTTTGCGATAGAGCAGCGAGACCGGCACGAGTTCGCCGTCGGCCGCCGGCGCCTGCAGCCGGCGCGTGACGTAGTCGTCCGGGTTGTGCCCCGACGGCACCTCCTGGCTCTTGCGCAACACGCGCGTGCGCGCCTCCATGTCGTAGTCGAAGACGCGCACCGGCGTCGTCATCGAGGAGTAGGTGAAGCGCAGGCTCGTCGTGTCGAACTCGTAGCCGGCCGCCATGCCGAGCGAATAGGCCTCCTCGTCGAAGGCGATCTCGTGCTCCGATCCGTCCGCGAGCTTGCGGATGGTGATGCGCGGCAGCCCGTCCTCGCGCTCGAGCCGCACGAGGTGCGCCTTGAAGGCCACGTTCTCGAGAATGAGCCGGCCCGGCTTGTGCGGGATCACTTCGCGCCAGTTCGCCATGCGCGGATCGGCAACGGGCGCCTCGACGATGCGGAAATCCTCGGCCCCGCCCGAGTTGGTCATGATGAAGAGGCGCTCACCGTGGTGCTCGATGGAATATTCGTGCCCGAACACCCGCGGCTCGACGAGACGCGGCGCGAGCAGCGGCGCATCGGCATCGATCAGGTAGATCTCCGTCGTCTGGTGGTCGTGCGCCTCGATGGTGATGAAGCGCCCCGACTGCGTCTGGCCGACGCCGACGTAGAAACCCGGGTCCTTCTCCTCGTAGATCAGCGGATCGGCGTCGCCCGCCGTACCGAGGTCGTGGCGGTGCACGAACAGGGGCCGCTGGTTGTCGTCGAGGCGGACGTAGAAGATCGTCTTGCTGTCGTTGCCCCACACCGCCGAGCCGCGCGTATCGTGGATGGCGTCGGGCAGGTCCTGCCCTGTTGCGAGATCGCGCACCCGGATCGTGAAGAGTTCGGAGCCCTTGTCGTCGACCGAATAGGCGAGATAGCGGTGGTCGGGGCTGTGCGCGGCATCACCGAGCTGCCAGTAGGCCTTGCCGTCGGCCTCGAGGTTGCCGTCGAGCATGATCTGCTCCGCTCCACCGCCCCGCGGCCGCCGGCAGATGCGCGGATACTGCCCACCCGTGATGTAGCTAGTGTAGTACTCGAACGGGCCGTCGGGGGCCGGCACCGTGTTGTCGTCTTCCTTGATGCGCGCCTTCATCTCGGCGAACAGGGTGTCCTGCAGCCCGCGCGTTCCGGCGAGCGCCGCTTCCGTGTGCGCGTTCTCGGCTTCGAGGTAGGCGCGGATCTCCGGATCGAGGACCGAAGGGTCGCGCATCACCTCCTGCCAGTTGTCGGCGCGCAGCCACGCGTAGTCATCCACCAGTTCGATGCCGTGGTGCACGCTCGTGCTCGGCCTCTTGGCCGCGATCGGTGCAGCCGGTCCGCCGGAGGCTTTGCGATCGAGTGGGAGCATGCGGGGTACCTCGGGCATGGGCTGAAAGGGATGGCTCCGCCTGGCCGGGCTGCGGCCTTGGCGGCGCGGGTCGTCGTCAGGCGCACGGGAAAGCGGGCAGGGTCGATGAGACTCTGGCCTCCATTATGGCCATTGCGACCGCAGGGGATAGGGGGAGGAAGCCAGCGGCGCCCGCGGCCCGCATTCATGGTTGAGCGATCGATCGCTACAACTCGCCAAATGCCATCACGCCAAGTCCACGGCCGCAATTTACCGCCGCGGACGGTACAGAACCGTCAAATGCCACCCAAATGCTGCAGTTTTTCAGTCATGATCTGCAAAAGTACTGCAAAGCCGCATTGAGAACTTGGTCGAATTATTTTAGATTGCTGGCCGAGCACGCGCTTTCATGGGGCCAATCCTGCCCGTGCGCGTCGTGGTGACGATGGCTGGCCCGGCAAGGAGAGTGCCATGGACAACGATGCCCGGAGCGCTGATCTGGTGGGCCTGACGGCGCAGATCATCTCGGCCTACGTGGGCAGCAACTCCGTGGCGAAGGAAGACCTGGCCGGCATCATCGGCGAGGTGCACGAGGCGCTGAGCCGCGCCGCCCAGCGCGTGCCGATGCCGGAGCGGGAGGAACTCAAGCCCGCTGTAGCGCTCAAGAAATCCGTCACGCCCGACTACATCATCTGTCTCGAGGACGGGAAGAAGTTCAAATCCCTGAAGCGGCACCTGCGCACCCACTACAACCTGTCGCCCGAGGAATACCGGGAGAAGTGGAACCTGCCGCACGACTACCCGATGGTGGCGCCGAACTACGCCGCCGCCCGCTCTAGCCTCGCCAAGCAGATGGGCCTCGGCACCCGCCGGGAAAAGTAAGCTCCCAGATCTGGTGCAGTAATTCCGGCCCAGCGTACGCGCGCGCGGGCCCTTTCGCGCGTGCGCCCACGCGTGCGGTTTTCCGCCCGTGCAAGCATTGTGCTCGTGCGTTCCAAGGTCTCTCGCATCTCCGCCGTGAAGCGCGCTGACGCGCCGCAAGCATTAACCACAGCGCTACTTATCCCCGCGATTCACCCAGCGAGTACAATTGCATGGATACCAGGCGAGGATCGCGTAAAATCAGTATCTATAAGTACTGACGCCAAGTATTCGATCTAATTGTTCTGATAAAGACTTATCCTATGCAGAAATGCGATGGGCGTAGACGAGTATTGTCACAACCTGCACGAGCAGTGCAGCGCCGGCGCCGCTGCCGTCTGCCAGAGCAAGTCGTCCGCCATATCCTGGAGCACGCCGTGACCCACGCCTTCGGTGTCCCGCAGATGGAATTCTGGCGGCTGACGCGGGGCCAACCCCATGTGGCCCTTGCCCGGCAGGTGGGCATGTACTTGGCGCATGTGAGTTTCGAGCTGAGCCTGACCGAGGTGGGCATGCTCTTCACCCGCGACCGCACCACCGTCGCCCATGCGTGTTCCGTCGTGGAGGACCGGCGCGACGATCCCCGCTTCGATCGCACCATCGATCTGCTGGAAGGAACCGTCCGGCATCTCCAGCCCCGCGAGGAGGCCAAGCTTGCGGCCAATCCCGGCCTCGCGTTGGCCCCGGGGCGGAGAGGCGCTGCCATACCGCTCCTTGCCGCCACCGTTTGAAGCCCGCCCCGCGACCCCTATCCTGCGAGAGTGCGTATGACCGAGCTTACTGCGGTGCCCGAAGACGCCGTCCTGCCCCGCCTCGTGAAGCTCGCCCGCAAAGGCTCCTACGGCCGGGCCGCCACCGACGCCTACCAGATCATGTCGCCGCGCAACGCATTCGCTTCCCCCATCGCGGTCATCGCCCGCCCTGTGATCGAGGCCGGTCTCGCGCATGGCTGGCTGGTCGTCGGCGATGACGACGGCCACGTGCGCCTCTCTGTCGAAGGCGCGCGCCGCGTGCGCCGGCATCTCAGCGCGGCGACGAGCCGAACGCCACGGACTGCCGCGCCGAGCATGGGCTCCCGGCCAACACGCCCGGCGCCGCCGTCGTGGCGTGCGCGCCCTCAGCGCGTGGAAGGCCCGCTTGCGTGGCTGCGCCGCCGCAAGGATCGCGACGGCAAGCCCTTGATCACGGAGCCCCAGTTCGCAGCCGGCGAGCGCCTTGCCGCAGATTTCGCCCGCGCCCGCCTCGAAGCGCGCGTGACGGCGAGCTGGTCCCCGACGGCGCCCTGTCATCGCACTGAGGTCTCGGGCGCTAGCGGCGCAGACGTTTCGGACATGGCCATCGCCGCACGCGATCGCATCAACCGCATGATCAAGGCCGTCGGTCCCGAGATCGCGAGCCTCCTGATCGACGTCTGCTGCCACGACATCGGCCTGGAAGTGGCCGAGCGCGCCCGTGGCTGGCCGGTGCGCTCCTGCAAGGTGGTTCTTGACATGGGGCTCACGCAACTCGCCCGCCACTACGGCTTGCTGCGCGAGGCGGCGGACGAACCCCGCACACGCGCGCGCCGCTGGTCCGACGACGCCTTCGCACCCAACCTCGATCAATGGCTATGAAGGCGAGTGCTCGAGCAGCCAGTCGAGCGCCGGCCCCCAGAGCGTGGCCTTCATCTCCGGCTTGAAGAACCCGAAGTGGCCGATCCGCGACACGTTCGCCATGACGGGCGTCACCTGCACCACGTGCACATCCGCACTCGCGCTGAACCGCTGCGCCATGTCGCCCACGCTCGCCGGCGTTCCCCAGGCATCGTCCGCAATCTGAATGAAGCGGTTCGGCGCGCGGAAACGCTCGAAATGCGCTTTCTCCGGCAGCGTCGCGTCGGCGAACAGGAAGTCGGGATCGAGGCACCATTGCCGCCATTCGAGGAACGCCGGCCCCGGCATGTCCTCCCCGCCCATCAGCGCGCCCGGCATGTAGCCACGCGTGGCGATCACGAGCGGCGCGAAGCCGCCCATCATCGTCAGCACGCGATAGCCTTCGAACCCCGCCATGCGCCCCCAGTAGCCGTTGAGCGTGGCGACGGAGAGCTGCCGCGTGATCTCGTGCCCGTTGCCGGCAAGCCCCGTCGCGAAGCCGCCCATGCTGTGGCCGACCCAGTAGAGCGGCTGCTGCGGGAAGGTCTGCCGCGCCCACGCGATGACGCCCGCGACATCTTTCAGCGCCCAGTCCCGCATGCGCGTCTCGGCCCCCACGATCGACCCGCGCCGCGAGCCGCCGATGTCGCGCACGTCGAACGTGACGGCGGTCGCCCCACGCTCCGCCACGGCGCGCGCGAAATGCCGGTAGAAGCGCCGTGGGATAGCCGCGCCCGGTGCCACCACCACGATGGACTGGCCGGCAGCTTGCGCCGGAGCGGCGGGCGCGAACAGGCTTGCGGCCAGAGGCCGGCCATCGAGCGCGGGGATCTCGAGGCTTTCGCCCTCCGCCTTGTCCTGCGGTGCGCTGTCGGTCTTGGCCATGAGCCTCGTCCCCGTCTGCCCGTCAAGAAGTTGACGTTAACGTCAAGTCTGCAGCGGCACAAGCCGGGCCAGGCAGCGTGACGGCGGCGCTCCGACCTGCCCGCTGCGCTGGCAACGTCGCCGCCTTTCGCCTATAAGGCGGGCTCCCGTCCGCCGTCGGCGCGGGAAAATCCGAACGATAACGGGGTGCTATGCGCCCCCGGGCGGGCCCCGGAAGGCCCGCTCGCGTCCCTGCCAGTGGAGATGCGCCATGCCCGCCGTCTGGACCCCGGACAGCTGGAGACAGAAGCCGATCGTGCAGGTGCCCGAGTACCGGGACGCCGCCGCGCTCGAAGAGGTGGAGCGGAACCTGCGCAATTTTCCCCCGCTCGTTTTCATCCGCGAGGTGGTGGAGCTGAAGGAGAGCCTGGCCGGCGTCGCGCGCGGCGAAAGCTTCCTCCTGCAAGGCGGTGACTGCGCCGAGAGCTTCCGCGAGCACAAGACGGACTACATCCGCGACTACTTCCAGCTGTTCCTGCAGATGGCGCTCGTCCTCACGTTCCGGGGCAACACGCAGGTGGTGAAGGTCGGGCGCGTGGCCGGCCAGTTCGCGAAGCCCCGCTCCTCCCCGGTCGAGAAGCAGGGCGGCAAGGAGCTGCCGAGCTACCGCGGCGACATCATCAACGGCCCCGAGTTCACGGAAGAAGCGCGCATCCCCGATCCGCGCCGCCAGCTCCAGGCCTATCGTCAGTCCGCGGCGACGCTCAATTTCCTGCGCGCGCTGATCGACGGCGGCTACGCCTCGCTCGACAATGCGCATCGCTGGGAGCTGAATTTCATGGAAGGTTCGCCCGTCGAGGCGCGCTACCGTGAGCTTGCCGACGAGATCCGCCGCACCGTCGAGATCAACCGCCTGCTCGGCATCACCGCCGAGAACTCGCTGGAGATGCGGTCGACGCGCTTCTACACGAGCCACGAGGCGCTGCTGCTCTCCTACGAGCAGGCGCTCGCCCGTAAGGACGAGGCCATGGGCTCCGGCCAGTGGGTCGCGACGTCGGGCCATTTCATCTGGATCGGCGATCGCACGCGCCAGCCCGATGGCGCCCACGTCGAGTTCTGCCGCGGCGTGGTGAACCCTATCGGCCTCAAGTGCGGGCCCTCGCTCGATCCCGACGAACTCCTGCGCCTGATCGACATCCTCAACCCGGCGAACGAAGCCGGCCGCCTGACGCTGATTGCGCGCTTCGGGGCGGGCAAGATCGCCAAGCACTTGCCTGCCCTCATTCGCAAGGTGAAGGCGGCGGGACGCACCGTCGTGTGGCAGTGCGATCCCATGCACGGCAACACCATCACCGCCGGCACGGGCTACAAGACGCGGCCCTTCGAGGACGTGGTGAGCGAGGTCGAGCAGTTCTTCACGATCCATCGCGCCGAGGGCACGCACCCCGGCGGCGTGCACCTCGAGATGACGGGCCAGAACGTGACCGAGTGCACGGGCGGCGCCGCGCAGATCTCCGAGGCCGACCTCGCCCGCCAGTACGACACCGGCTGCGACCCGCGCCTCAACGCCGCCCAGTCCCTCGAAATCGCCTTCCGCCTCGCCGAAAAGCTGAAGGGGTAGGGGGCTGCGCCGAGGCGCCTGGCATGGCGCCTCGGCCTCGGTGAGCGGACATCTCACCGTGATCCGACATACGGGCCATAAAGCGCCGTAGCCTGTTGGGTCGACGCCCTATCAAGACCGTCGCGAGGACAGGATGGCTCGCTTCCGCTTGAGATAGCAGCAGGCAAGCCACAGGTTGCATAGCTGCCCCGCGTCTCGCTTGCACAGCTAAGCCTAAGAATTGACAGCCGCTGCCTTTGTCAGGACACTCATCAGCGCCCA
>RXJK01000150.1 GCA_003963125.1 Hyphomicrobiales bacterium | reverse complement strand
CACCGGGATCACCTTGTCACCGGGGACCTTGCGGGCTCCTGCCCGCCTTCATCATCCCACAACTTCGACTGACAGGGACCTTGCGGCGTGGGGTGAGAGAACGTCCGTGCCGCGATGTCGATGCCGAACTCCAATCCGGCAAGGCCCCGGACAGGCGCTTCGCGCCTTCCGGGGACGCAGTTGGCTTGGGCGCTTTGCGTCAGCCTCTCCACGGCAGTCCGGGATCTTGCCCCATGGACCCTGGGCCACCGACGGCCTATAGCAACGCGACCGAATTTCTGCCCCAGCGAGGCACACCGTGTTCGACATCAAGTGGATCCGAGACAACGCGCAAGGCTTCGACGCCGGATTGAAGCGCCGCGGCATCGCGCCGGGCGGCGACATCAAGTTCTCGGCCGAGCTGTTGCAGCTCGACGAGGCGCGCCGCCGCATCGTCACGCGCCTGCAGGAGGCGCAGGCCCGCCGCAACGCCGCCTCGAAGGAGATCGGCAAGGCCAAGGCCGCCAAGGACGAGGCCACCGCGTCGGCGCTGATGGCCGAAGTCGCGGCCCTCAAGGACGAGATGGCGAAGGGCGAGGACGAGCAGCGCCAGGCCGACGCGGCGCTGCATTCCGCACTTGCCGTGATCCCGAACATCCCGTGCGATGAGGTGCCGGAGGGAATGGACGAGCACGGCAACGTCGAGCAGCGCAAGGTCGGGACGCCGCCGGCGCTGAAGGGCATTAATCAGCCGCTGCAGCACTTCGAGATCGGCGAGCGCCTAGGGCTGATGGACTTCGAAACCGCGGCGAAGCTCTCCGGGGCGCGCTTCGTCGTGCTCAAGGGCGCGCTCGCGCGGATGGAGCGCGCGCTCGGCGCCTTCATGCTCGACATCCACACGCAGGAGTTCGGCTACACCGAGATCGCCCCGCCGATTCTGGTGAAGGACGACGCCATGTTCGGCACTGCGCAGCTGCCGAAATTTCATGATGACCAATTCGCAGCGGTGACGGCCGACGTGAAGGCGTCGATGCTGGCTGCGTTCGAAAAAGAGCTGGACCGCGGAGATATCACCGACCTGAAGATCATTGGCGGTTTGATCGACGAAGCTGAGGCGCTCGCGCGCCGCTGGCTCGTGCCTACCGCGGAAGTCCCGCTCACCAACCTCGTGCGCGAAAAGATCCTCGACGAGGGCGAACTGCCGATCCGCGTCACGGCCTTCACGCCCTGCTTCCGCGCCGAAGCCGGCGCGGCGGGGCGCGACACGCGCGGCATGATCCGCCAGCACCAGTTCTCCAAGGTCGAACTCGTCTCCATCACCACGCCGGAGAAGAGCCTCGAAGAGCACGAGCGCATGACTGAAGCCGCCGAGACGATCCTGAAGCGGCTCGGCCTCGCCTACCGCACCATGCTCCTGTGCACCGGCGACATGGGCTTTGCCTCGCAGAAGACCTACGACATCGAAGTCTGGCTGCCGGGGCAGGACACCTATCGCGAGATCTCCTCGTGCTCGGTGTGCGGCGACTTCCAGGCCCGTCGCATGAACGCCCGCTTCCGCGCCAAGGGCGCCAAGGAAACGCGCTTCGTGCACACGCTGAACGGCTCCGGCCTGGCCGTGGGCCGCACGCTCGTCGCCATCCTGGAAAACTACCAGCAGGCCGACGGCTCGGTCGCCATACCCGAAGCCCTGCAGCCCTACATGGGCGGCCTCACGTCCATCGCGAAAAGCTGAGAAGCGCGCCGTTCTCCCTCGCCGTCCACGGAGAGAGGGCCGTAGCCGGAAGGGGCTAGCCGACCTTGCTGACGGTTGCGGTCCGCTGTCGCTTGCCGGCACGGCCATTCGAGGGTGTGCTGGCGTTCCACAGCGCCTCGAAGAGATGCCGCTGCAGGGCCGCGAACTCGGCGCTCTCGATCGTCATGGCGAAGTTCTCGCGCCGCGAGGAGATCAACGCCACCGTGTCGTCGTAGATGTACGTTGTCATCGAGGTCTCGAACGCCTCGGGCGCAAAGCGCAGCGCGCGCAGATCCTCGGCGCTGTCCTTCCAGTGCGCATGGATGTCGCTCGATCGCGAACGCACGACGCGCAGGAACACGCCGGCCGCGATGCGGCGCCGCACGAGTTCGTCCATCCACGCGCGTCCCGGCACTTCGTAGAGATCGCGCATCGACAGGATGCCGAGCAGCGCCTTGCTGCGGCAGGCAAGCGTCTCCTCCAGCACGGATTGGATGCCGGCGCGGCCTTCGTGATAGCGCACGCGCGGCTTGCCCGTGCCGCCCACGTGCAGCGAGCGCAGATCCGGCAGGATGGATTCGAGACGTCGCCGCCGGCTGTCGAAGACTTCGGCAAGGCGTTCAGGGCTCGCCGCGATCACGCGCATGTTGCGCACGCCGGCCTCCTCGCTCGTCACCAGTCCCTGCGCCTCGAGCCGGGACAGCACGTCGTAGGCGTTCGTGCGGCTGATGCCGGCCTTCGTCGCCACTTCGCGGATCGGCGCCGCGCCGAGTTCCAGCGCGGCGAGATAGAAGCGCGCCTCCGTTTCGTTGAGGCCGAGATCCACAAGCGTGCGTTCGAGCATAGAAAGACCTGTGCTGCGACTGGCGCTCGACACTAGCCCAGCTTGTTGGCGCGCGTCGACAGTGGAAGTATTTCGACGATCAAAATGAGGCAGATTGCGCCCGTTTCAAAGGCATTGTGTGCAGTTCGTCTGCATGTCGAGACGAGGCGACTTGACAACCCTAATGGGCCTTCCGAAGATCGCACGATCGAAGAGGCAGCAAGGCTCTCGCGCGTGACGGACGTCGTATTCGCCCTCGCCATCAATGGCCTCGTCTGGGGACTGATCATCGCGCTGATCGCGCTCGGCCTGTCGATCATCTTCGGCCTTCTCGACATCATCAACGTGGCGCACGGCGATCTCTTCATGCTCGGCACTGTGGGCGGCCTCGTTATCGCCACGGCGACCGGCTCGTTCTGGGTCGCCATCGTGCTCGTGCCCATCATCGCCTTCGCGCTGGGCCTCGCGCTGGAGCGCTTCGTGATCAGGCCCACCATCCGCCAGGCCGCGCTGACCATCGTCACCACCTTCGGCCTGTCGATGATGCTGCAGGAAGGCGTGCGCGCCACCTACGGCCCACAGCCCCGGCGCATGGCGCCGCCCATCGGCGGCACGGTTCCGCTGTTTGGCATCGACTACGACATCTACCGCCTGTTCGCCGCGATCTTCGCGGCCTTGGCGCTCGCGGCGTTCTTCGTGTTCCTCAACCGCACCAAGCTCGGCACCCGCATCCGCGCTGTGCGGCACGATCCCGAGACGGCAACGGCGCTCGGCATTCCCGTCGCGCGCGTCTGCGGCATCACCTTCGCCCTCGGCACGGCGATGGCGGCGCTGGGCGGCGTGATCGCCGCGCCGATCACCACGGTCGAATTCCGCACGGGCGTCGATATCCTGCCCTTCTGCTTCATGGCCGTCGTCATCGGTGGCCTCGGCAATCTGCAGGGCACGGTCGCCGCCGCAGTGCTGCTGGCGGTCATGGAAGGCCTCGTGACGAGCTTCGCCAACCCCACCATCGCCCGTATCGTCTCGCTCGCCATCATGAGCGGCGTGCTACTGTTCCGCCCGCACGGCCTGTTCGCGGGGGCGACGCGATGAGCGCTGCCGTCAACCGCGCCGCGCTGCTGGTGCTTGCGGCGGCTCTCCTCGCCGTGCCCCAGTTTCTGCCCCTGCTCAATGCCGGCTTCTGGACCAACGTCGTCACCGAGATCCTGATCTGGTCGCTGCTCGCCACCAGCGTGAATCTGCTGTTCGGCTATGTCGGCCTCCTGTCCTTCGGGCAGGCGCTCTATTTCGGCTTCGGCATGTACGGCGCAGCACTCGCCGTCACGCATTGGAATGCGGGCTTCTGGGGCGGAACGCTCGCCGGCATCGTGGCGGCGACACTCATGGCCGTGGTCGCAGGCGTCCTCGCCGTGCGCCTCACGTGGCACTACTTCGCCATCATCACGGTCGTCTTCTCGCTCATCTTCTATTTCGCGGCCATGAGCGCCAAGCCCATCACCGGCGGCGACGACGGCCTCTCCTTCTCGGCGCCGCCCGTGTTCGACGCCTTCGGCCTCAAGCTGACGCTCGCCGACACGGTGACGCAGTATTACGTCGTGCTCGGCCTCACGGCGCTCTGCTACGGTCTGCTTTGGCTCATCCTGCGCAGCCCCCTGGGCTTGCGCTTCGAGGCCGTGCGCGAGAACGACCGGCGCGCGCGTCTCATCGGCATCAACGTCTATCTGTGCCGGCTGACGGCTTTCATCCTGGCAGGCGCCGTCGCGGGGCTCGCCGGCGCGCTGTTCGCGTTCTTCGGGCGTTACGCGTCCGCCTCCTACATGTTCTACCACGTCTCGGGCGAGGCGACGGTCTGGGCCATCGTCGGCGGCGTCGGCACGCTGCTGGGCCCGCTGTTCGGCACCGCGCTGCTGATTGTCTTCCGCGAACTCGTCTCGACGGTGTGGGAGAACTACCTCTTCGCCGTCGGCGCCCTCACCGTGCTGGTGGTCATGTTCGCCCCGCGCGGTCTGGCCGGCCTCTGGAGCGACGGTCTCGCCAAGCTCTCGGGGCGCTCCGCCAGCCAGCCCGATCCGCAAGCCGGCGCCGCGGAGGCTCCGCGATGACGGCCGCGGCGCTGGAGACACGCAACCTGACGCGCCGCTTTGGCGGCCTCACCGCCGTCGACGACGTCAGCATGACGCTTGCGAGCGGCAGGCTCAACGCCATCATCGGCCCCAACGGCGCGGGCAAGACAACGTTCTTCAACCTCGTCACGGGCGAACTGCGCGCGGATGCCGGCAGCGTCACGGCGCACGGCGTTGCGCTGACGAACCTGCCGCCGCACCGCATCGTCCGCGCGGGCGTCTCGCGCACCTTGCAGATCAAGAGCGTGTTCGGCGGGCTGACGGTGGCCGACAACGTGCGCGCCGCCGTGATGGCGCACGAAGGTGTCATGTCGCCCTTCCGCTCCATCTTGTCCTATGGCGCCATCAGCCGCCGCGTGGCGGATCTCATCGCCGAGGTCGGGCTCGAACGCTACGCCGACACCAAGGCGCAGACGCTGTCCTACGGCGACGTGGCGCTGCTGGAACTGGCCCTCGCGCTCGCCAACGAGCCGAAGCTCCTGCTCCTCGACGAGCCCGTGTGCGGAATGGGCCCGCAGGAGACAGAGCGTGCCGTCGCCAAGATCAAGGACGTGGCACGCCGCACCGACGTCGTCATCATCGAGCACGACATGGAGGTCGTCTTTTCTATCGCCGACCATATCCTCGTCATGGCGCAGGGCGCGATCCTGGCGGAGGGCACGCCGGCCGAGATCAGCGCCAACGCCAAGGTGCAGGAAACCTATCTCGGCGCCGCCGAGGACGAGGATTGAGCCCGTGCTGATCGTCGAGGATCTCAAGGCGGATATCGGTCGCGTGCCCGTACTGCGCGGCGTGTCCCTGAAGGTCGCCCCCGGCGAGACGGTGGCGCTGCTCGGGAGAAATGGCGTCGGCAAAACGTCGACGCTGCGCGCCATCCTCGGGCTGCTGCGACGCAACGGCGGCAAGGTCTCCTACAACGGCCAGGACCTGACGCGCATCGCGCCCTATCGCCTCGCCAAGCTTGGCCTCGGTTACGTGCCGCAGGGGCGCGGCATCTTCCCGCTGTTGACGGTCGAGGAGAACCTGTTCCTCGGCCTCGAGGGTCCGCCACCGGCCGACATCGTCGAAGCCCTTTACGCGCGCTTTCCCCGCATTGCCGAACGCCGGCGCCAGGCGGCCGGCACGCTGTCGGGCGGCGAGCAGCAGATGCTCGCGATCGCCCGCTGCCTCGTCATGCAGCCGACGACGATCATGCTCGACGAGCCGACCGAGGGCATCATGCCCAAGCTCGTCGCCCAGATCCGCGCCGAGATCGGCGCGGTGGCGAAAAGCGGCATCGCCGTGCTGCTGGTGGAGCAGAACCTGCGCACTGCCTTGAAGCTCGCCACCAACGTCTATCTCATGGAGCGCGGCCAGGTCGTGCACGAAGCCACGCCCGAAGCGCTCAAGGCCAATCCCGATATCGTCCACCGCTACCTCGGCGTCTCCCTCTAGCCCCGAAAGGACCCTGTCATGACCATCGACAAGCCCGGCACGAAGAACGCCAAATCCCGGAACACAAAATCGCGCAACCTCACGCGCCGAAGCTTTCTCGAGACGGCACTCGCCGGCGGCGCGGCCTACGTCTCGCTCGCCCACGATATGTCCGCCTTTGCGCAGGCCGGCGGCTCCATCGTGATCGGCCACCACTGCGAGCTGACGGGCGGCTTCTCGTCCTGGGGCTACTGGCACAACAAGTGCGCGCTGGCGGCCGTCAAGGCGATCAACGACCAGGGCGGCATCGCCGGCCGTAGGGTCGAACTCGTCACCGAAGACACGGAATCGAACCCCGCAACCGGCACGCGCAAGCTGCGCTCGCTCGTCCAGCGCAACAACGCGGCCTTCATCGTCGGCTCGGTGCACTCGGGCGTGATGCTGGCGTCGATCCCCGTCGCGACCGAACTCAAGACCGTCTACTTCTCATCCGGCGAAGCGACGGAGGCGACGGGCGAGAAGGGCACGCGCTACAGCTTCCGCACCGGCACGGACACCTATGGCCTCGCAGCGGCCGGCGCCCCGTGGGCCTTCCAGAACCTCGGCAAGACCTGGACGATCATCTCGCCCGATTACGCCTGGGGCCACAGCCATTACAAGGAGCACAAGGCGATCATCGAGAAGCTCGGCGGCAAGGTGCACGACCCGATCTTCGTCCCGCTCGATGCCAAGGACCTCGTGCCCTACCTGACGAAGATCCCGCAGGATACGGAAGTGCTGTTCTCCGTGTTCTTCGGCGCGCTGTCCGTCGCCTTCTACACGCAGGCGAAGTCCATGGGGCTGGAGAAAACGATGAAGATGTACTCCGTCGCCGGCACCATCGAGGCGATTGCCCCGGCCGATCTCAAGGGCGCGGCGGAAGGCGTGTACATCGTCGAGAACTTCCCGCGCATGCTGAAATACAAGGACGACGCTTTCCATCGCGACTACCTGAAGGCCATCGCCACGGACGACGTACACGGCCGCGAGGCTGGCTCAGACAAGGTCAACGCCAAGAGCCACTCCTGGCAGAGCTGGGAGAACCTGTTCGCGCTGAAGGCCGCCATCGAGAAGTCCGGCTGGAAGACCAAGAAGGACGACCAGGGCGTGATCGAGGCGCTGGAAGGCCTCGAGATGGCGAACTCGCTGGGCCACGCGCAGGGCAGCAAGCTGCTGCGCAAGGAAGACCACAGCGGCATCATCGACTGCTACATCAGCCGCGTCGAGAACGACGAACTGCATGTGAAGAAGACCGTGAGCCGCACGGAAATGGCGCAGATGATGCCGGTGCGCTTCGACCTGTCGAAGCAGCCGCTCTGAGCCCGCGCCTCGCGCCTTTCCCGGCCAAGCGAAGCGCGAGCCGGGAAGAGGTGGGATGAGGCTCCGCGCGCGTCCTTCGCCGATGCCTGACCGCGCGCTGCCCGAAAACAAAACGCCCGGTGCACGAGGCACCGGGCGTTGAACCGTCTCAGCGTACTGCCAGATCAGGCGGCCGCGGAAGCCTTCGTCGGCACTTCCGAGATCGTCTTCAGGACCTGCGAGGCGATGGCGTAGGGGTCACCCTGCGAGTTCGGGCGGCGATCCTCGAGGTAGCCCTTGTAGCCGTTGTTGACGAAGGAATGCGGCACGCGGATCGAAGCGCCGCGGTCGGCGATGCCGTAGCTGAACTTGTTCCACGGCGCCGTCTCATGCTTGCCGGTGAGGCGCTTGTCGTTGTCGGGCCCGTAGACCGCGATGTGATCCATCAGGTTCTTCTCGAACGCCTTCATCAGCGCCTCGAAATACTCCTTGCCGCCGACTTCACGCATGTACTTCGTGGAGAAGTTGCAGTGCATGCCGGAGCCGTTCCAGTCCGTGTCGCCGAGCGGCTTGCAGTGCCACTCGATGTCGATGCCGTGCTTCTCGCACAGGCGCATCATGAGGTAGCGCGCCATCCACATCTGGTCGGCCGCCGTGCGGGAGCCCTTGCCGAAGATCTGGAATTCCCACTGGCCCTTAGCCACTTCGGCGTTGATGCCCTCGTGGTTGATGCCGGCGGCGAGGCAGAGTTCGAGATGCTCTTCGACGAGTTCGCGGGCGATGGAGCCGACGTTCTTGTAGCCGACGCCCGTGTAGTAGGGGCCCTGCGGCGCGGGATAGCCTTCGGTCGGGAAGCCGAGCGGGCGGCCGTCCTTATAGAAGAAGTACTCCTGCTCGAAGCCGAACCACGCGTCGGCGTCGTCGAGGATGGTGGCGCGCGTGTTGGTCGCGTGCGGGGTCTTGCCGTCGGGCATCATGACTTCGCACATGACGAGCACGCCGTTCTTGCGCGCGCCGTCGGGATAGACCGCGACGGGCTTCAGCACGCAGTCGGAGCTGTGCCCCTCGGCCTGCATCGTCGAGCTGCCGTCGAAGCCCCACAGGGGCAGTTCGGCCAGCGTCGGGAAGGACGCGAATTCCTTGATCTGCGTCTTGCCGCGAAGATTGGGGGTCGGCTTGTAGCCGTCCAGCCAGATGTACTCGAGTTTGTACTTCGTCATTTGCGGTGTCTCCCGGTTTGACGCTGTTGGTGTTGATGGTTGACCGACCGTAGGCTTGGC
Organism: Hyphomicrobiales bacterium; assembly: GCA_003963125.1. Taxonomy (GTDB): domain Bacteria; phylum Pseudomonadota; class Alphaproteobacteria; order Rhizobiales; family Hyphomicrobiaceae; genus AWTP1-13. The sequence goes on along the minus strand of RXJK01000150.1, from coordinate 2,725 downwards.
CGGCGAAGCCGGCGCAGGGGTCGGCGATGGGGTGGGTACCGCCGCGGTCGTCCCGGGCGGGGTCGCGGCGGCCGCTGGCGGTGTTGTTGGTTTGGGCGTCGCAGTTTCGGGCTTCCGGTCGGAGCCCTTACGCCTGAAGAAGCCGAACATTCATCCACTCCGAGGCCAGCGCGCGTCGACGGCGTCGACGCGGGTTGCCACAAAGTTGGGCAATGCAAAATGCTTGCCTTGCCTCAGGGCAAGGCTGGTCCACCGCGAGATGGTCAGGCGCGGCGGATCGGCGCGGCGGGCGCTCGCAGGCACGAAAAAGCGAGCATCACCGAAGATGGTCGAGCCTTTCCGCATCCTGTCGCGTAGTCTCCCAGCCGCCGCGTCATCGCCTTGGAACCGCGGGCGGATCGGCTATTGCCTGGACAGCGCCCACCTCGACCTAAGGCGCGCAAACGCTATACAAATAAGCACATCCATGCATGCCTATAATATAGGCATTTACTGCCTTTTTTTGTGCAAACTGTGTAATCGGTGATCAAGTGCGCTATATTGCGTTGTCCATTGAGTGCGTGACGCATTCGAAAGGCAAAAAGTCATGACGCAGACCCCTGAGCGCGAGACGGCGCAGATCATCCCATTCCCGGCGCGGCCACGCAGCGCGAAGCCCTCCCTGCGCGAGCCGGGACGCTCCCGTGGAGAGGATCGTGACGTGCTGCCCACCTGTGATTTCGGCAGCGGCTGGTATCACGATGCAGCCATGCAGGAAGACCTGCGCAAGGCGCCGCCGCGCAACTAGCGGGCCGCGAGTGGTCACGCGCTGAAGATCGACCAGCCGAGGCGCTTCGTCAGCATCTCCAGCGCGATCTGGCCGAGGCGCGAGTTGCCCGAAGCATCGAGCCCGGGCGACCACACAGCGATCGAGCCCTTTCCAGGGGCGACCGCGAGGATGCCCCCGCCGACCCCGCTCTTGCCCGGCAGGCCCACCCGGAACGCGAATTCTCCCGATCCGTCGTAGTGCCCGCAGGTCATCATCACGGCATTGATGCGGCGGGCCCGTCCCGCCAGCACGACCTGCTGGCCCGTCGTCGGGTGGCGGCCGTTCTGCGCGAGGAAGCGTCCGGCCATGGCGAGCTGCCGGCACGACATGGCTATGGCGCAGTGGTGGAAATAGACCCCGAGCGTCAGTTCCACGGGGTTCTCCAGCACGCCGAACGACTTCATGTAGTTGGCGAGCGCCACATTGCGGAAGCCCGTGCGCTGCTCGGAAGCCGCGACGGCCTCGTCGATCGAGATCGATGCGTCATCGGCGAGGAAACGGATGAAGCGCAGGATCTCGCCCAGCGCTTCCTTGGGCCGGTGGCCCGAAAGGATGACGTCCGTGACTGCGATGGCGCCGGCGTTGATGAAGGGATTGCGCGGGATGCCGCGCTCGTATTCGAGCTGGACGATGGAGTTGAAGGGGCTGCCTGAGGGCTCACGGCCAACGCGGCGCCAGAGATGATCGCCCACCTTGCCCAGCGCGAGGGTGAGCGTGAAGACCTTCGACACGCTCTGGATGGAGAACGGCGTGTCGCTGTCGCCGCCAGCGTAGACATTGCCCTCCGTGTCGACGATCGCGAGCGCAAACGCCCCGACGTCCACGCGGGCAAGCTCCGGGATATACGTCGCGACCTCGCCGCGATCGCTCCGCGCACGCATCTCGCCGCAGATGTCGGACACCACCCGCTCGATATCCGCCTTGCCCGCCAACGTTTGCCCCCTCGCGCGCTGCTTTCCGTGCGGCGAGAGAATAGCGCCGGGCAGCGCCGCCGTCCCCCACGCGCTTTGGGCATGGAGGCGCGGCAATTGCCTCAGCAGCGGGCAGGCAGAAGGCGGCTCGCCGCCTTGCGCCTGGGGACTAGTGCTTGGCGGAGCCTGGTTCGGCTTGCTTGCGGTGCGCCTCGGCCAGCATCGAGGAGGGCGTGATCAGGGCGATGGCAGACTGCAGCTTGTTCTGCCATCCGCTGACGACGTCGCCTTCGCCTTTCATCATCGCCTTGAAGCCGGTCGCGGCGACTTCGGCCGGGTCCTGCTTCTTGCTCTGACCGATCTTGGTGTCGAGCATGTCCGCCCGCTCGAAAAACTCCGTCTCGGTGGCCCCCGGCATCAGGCAGGTGACGCTGACGCCGCTCTCGGCGATCTCCGCGCGCAGGGCGAAGGAGAAGGAATCGAGGAAGGCCTTCGTCCCGTTGTAGACGGCCTGATAGGTGCCGGGCAGGAAGCCCGCGATGGAGCCGACGATCAATATCCTGCCCTGCCTGCGCGCGCGCATGTCTCGCCCGACCTTCTGCAGGAGATAGAGCGTGCCGGTGATGTTGGTATTCACCACGTGCATCACGTCGTCGAAGTCCTGATCGAGAAAGCCTTTGCCCAGGCCGCGGCCGGCATTGGCCAGCAGAGCCTCGACCGGCCGCCCGCCGATGGCGGCGTAAAGCTTGTCGACGCCTTCGGGCGTTGAGAGATCGGCTTCGACGGCATCGACCTGGGCGCCGAGCCCGCGGAAATCCGTCGCTGCTGAAGCGATGGCCGCCTCGTCCGCCGCGACGACCAGATCGAAGCCCTCCCGCGCACAACACTTGGCGAGTTCGTAGCCGATGCCGGTGGATGCGCCGGTGACGACGGCGAGCGGTCTGATGCTGCGGGCCATGGGGTTCGCTCTTGTCTGGGGTTGAACGGGGTGTTGGCACAACGGGCG
>RXJK01000216.1 GCA_003963125.1 Hyphomicrobiales bacterium | reverse complement strand
GTCCCGACCCATGGGAATCTCCCTCTCCGAATAGTCTACGCCGGGACCTACTTACGGCACCATGCCTCGCGGACCTACGCTGTTTTTTGGGAAGCTCCGGCCCGCTCGGCCTTCCTAGAAATCACAGATTAGGTAAATCAATCACTTAGAAGCTAAAGGAGGACATTTCTAAATAGCGGACAGAGGGACATCACTAACTATGGACAACATGATCTGTAAAACCCATTAGAAATGTCACCGTCCTCCCCAATAGAAATGTCCCACCGTCTCCCGGACACAGAACTGGGAGGCAAAGGCTAACTAAGCGTCACGTGGACGCTTAAGCTCTTCCTGCGCGTAACGCGCACGCAAGGCCGGGTCGCTCGTCTTGCCAAGCACTTCGTTCGCGACCGAACTCCCATCGATGCCGGGAGTGTGCGCGATCCGCGCAATCAATTCTTCCGGCGACACGGCCTCGCACTTAAATTTTTCGAGATACTCATTGAGGTGCCCTTTGTGCGGGTTGTCCAATTCCTTGGTCAGGGCCGTGAGATAGTCGTCCTTCTGCGTCCGGGCCCAATCGATGCTGAAGTCCGCCCGCTCGCACAGGACCGCATGAACGAGCATGATCGTACGCCCGTTCCCGTCAAGGAAGGGATGTGCGTAGGCAAGATCGCCCATGATGTCGCCTGGCCTTGCCCGCATGACGTCTACGTCCTGACCGCGCCGGAGCGCATATTCGACGGCGCGGCGTATGTCAGCCGGCGCCGCGAAGAGCACGTCGCCCTTGCTCACCGCAATATCTGGCGCGGTAGCAAGCCGGTCGCTTCCTGCCCACGGATAAACGGCGTCGAAGAGGATCCGGTGCGTGGTCAGCACATCTGAATAGGCAAGCGTCGCGGCCTTACGAATGGCGTCAAACGCCGCTTCGATCCCCGTCGTGAACGAGGTGTGCTCAAGACGCCGAACAATGCCTGGGTCCTTCTCACCCGCGATGTTGCGCAGGTAGCCGCGCTGCTCGAAATCCCCGAACGGATCAAACGTCACAACCGCGATTCGTGTAGGCGAGATTCACGAAGGTAACGTGCCTGCAACCGAACGGCCGCCGGGCGCGTCAGATATCCTTTGCGCTGCAAGGCAATCAGCAAGCGCTCAACCTCATCGAGCTCGACATCGTCACCGGCCAGGCGTGTGTAATGATGGGCGAGCACATCGCTTGGTCGTGGCGCATAGACGACATGATACCGATGTGCCAGCTTGCGGATCAGGGTGGCTGCGTGTTGGCGTGGCATGAATGCTCCTTAACCCCTATTCTATCATGTCCAATCTCACCGTTCTACTAATCTTCGTTTAATCTAATAAAATCAAGTCTTTACCAAGTTCAAGCTACCGAGGAATACGTGCGCCTCCATAGCACGCAAACCGCGGCTCTGACCTCGCATAGGTTTCATTGCGCCGGTCCCATAGCCACAGGGCGAAAGCCCCCCCGATATCTTCAACCACATTGCCTGCTTGCGTGAGCCAGTTGTAATCATTCGATCGCCCGCCGCATGGGTACACCCGCCGACCGATTACAGGCGCGCGCTTCAACTACGCTTGAACCGCCTCAAACGGACGAACGCCGCCGCTGCCGGTAGAACGGTACGCCGAACAGCCGTTCCTCAAGCTTCTGAAATTGGACACCTGCAAACTGTCCTCGGGCAATCTTGCGCAACCTTTCAAGCCGCTTGCAGAGGAACGTGTAGCTGACTTTCGCTTTGCACGCGCGCTTCAACCGTACCACATCTTCTGCCGTCCACGACTTGATGCCAAGCGCGGCAAGATCCTCCTCGAATTCGGCCCGCGGATAGATGAACTCAGCCGCGAACACCTCGGCTCCCTTTTCGATCAGTTCATTGGCGTTGAAATCGCCGCAGATAAACGCCCCCGAACCCAACGCTTCCTGGTCGCGGTAGTGATGCTTGAGTTCATGGATCAGGGCGAACAGCTTCGGCTCATCGGGCAGCGACTTCTGTACCGCAACCGAACTGTAGCCGTCGGCGCACATGTACACTGCCTTGATCTTGTAGGACAGCGGCCAGTAGTGGAGCTTGATGCCTTCGGCCTTGTAGATTCTGCGGGCCGCACTTAGGCCGAATTGCCCGGTCTCCACGCCATGCAACGCGCGCTTTTCACGCGCGAGCGATAGCAGGTCATCATAGTAGGCGCGGCGGTCGGTCATCTCTGTCCATCATTTTTTTGGTCGCGCGCGCTTGGCGCCTTCAAGCGCACGTTCAGCCTTACGAAACGCGGCGTATCGCAGGACTTCCTCGAGATCCTTCTTGTTGAGACCCGATGTGGCTGACGTAAGCGCCTGCACCGGCGTCGCCTGCTCAGCCATGTTGGGAAAAAACACGGTGATCGATACACCGAAAAGACGGGAAAGCTTGTCGAGGTCTTCGGCCGTCGGTTTGTAGGTGCCCGTTTCCCAACGCGAGACCGTGTTGGATGCGACGCCGAGCTTTTCGCCAAGCACCTCCTGGCTCATCGTTCCCTGATCATGCTTCAACCTCAGATCCCGGATTTTGCTGCCGATGTGCTGATATAGATCCGTCATACGCCTCTCCTGTTACAGGATATGTCCATCCCATTATAGGTTGACACCCGGACGACTCGCAACGATACTGTATCAGGATGTTGATATCCCGTTATGGGATGTCGCTCCCTGATCCAGAGACGGAGGGCAAGATGATGGATTGCGCGCAAGCACTCGCGGACGCGGAAGCCGACTTAACCACGGCGAAACGTGAATTGCATGACGCCGAACAGCATGTCGAGCGCGCCCTTGCGCGCATCGCAGCTGCCCATCGGGAGGAAGCACGCTGCCGACCTTTCGAGGTCTTCGTTCTTTACAACGGCATGCAGAAGCCTTTCAAAGTAAGCAAGGCGGAGCTTGTAAAAGCGCTGCTCGACCAGGCCATTGCTGCCTTCGGCCCCATTCCCAATCCTCACACGGTGTCGCTGTTCAAGGGCGGCCAGGAACTCAACGACACTCTCACCATCGAGGCCGCGTGCATCGAGCCGCATGAACTCCTTTTGCTGCGGCCGAGCACCGTCAAGGGCGGCTGGCAATGACGCGCTACCAGTTGCCCCGTGCACTGCTGCAACAGACCTTCGAGCACTTCCGTCGCTGCGGTCGCGGATGCGCCGAGTGCCAGGTGCTTTGGCTCAGCTCCTGGACGCGTCCTGAGGCTATCTGCGAGGTCGTGCATCCCGAACATGATGGTCACATTGGCGGCTTTACCCTGCATGATCGCTGGCTGGATACGTTTTGGCGTCGCCTTGGCCGGGACAACATGGGGGTGCGCATCCAGGTGCACACCCATCCCGGTGCCGCCTTTCATTCACCCACCGACGATGCCTATCCCATCGTGCATACGCCCGGCTTTCTCTCACTCGTTGTACCCAACTTCGCTTTGGGCCCGGTCAGCTTCGACCGCGCCTACCTCACGGAAATCCAGCCCAATGGGCGGTGGCAATCCGCTGTTATTCATGAACGAATGCAACTAATATGAGCTTGCGCGAAGCACTCGATCGCACTCTCTTGCTGATGCGGGACGAAGTTCACGCCGACGTGCCCGACGCCGTTCTCGTGGAGGCTTTGACGGGCACGCGTATTGCGCTCATCGCCGATCAAACCAATCTCGCCTCCCACGCGGCGCAAACCGCCTTTGTCACCGCCGCCATCCTCATGGCCCGTTCCGGCCATCAGGTGCATCTCTTTGCGCCGAACATCAAGCTTGTCGGCGCGCAGCCACCCCTAACAGAAGGCCCACTTCTGGATGCGCTACTCGACCTTGGTCGCGACATGCTGCCGGGTTTGAAATTTGAGTGCGCCTCAACCGGTCTCCATTTCGATCTCGCCTTGGCGCTCGGCGATAGCCCCATAGCGGCGCGCACCAACCGAATTCTCCGTCTCAATGCCGATGCCTGGGCCGGGATGCATACCGCTGACCCCGTCGGCGAAGTCTGGCGCACGCCCTGGTGGCCATTCGGCGCCATGGCCGCAGGGGCGCTCGCTGCGGGCGAAGCCTTCAAGACCGCCATGCATAAACTCATCCCGTTGGCACGCAATCCAAATGCCACCGCTGAACTCTTCGCGCCAACCGAATTCGTGCGCTTTGCTCTGGCGCCCGACGACACTCCTTACGCGAGTGACCTTGGCCGATTTGATTGTGTCAGCGGCGGTGCCATTGTCGACGCGGCGCTCTACGCGCTCGCCCGCATCCCTGCCGTGCGCGGTAGCGGCCGCATCATCGAGCCCGACAGCTACGCAATCTCGAATCTGAACCGCTACGTCACTTTGCGCCGTTCACGGGCTCAATTGCCGAAGGCCCGCACCCTGGCCGAAGTTATCGGTTTGCGCCTGACACCTATCGCAGAGCGACTTGACCTTTCTTCGCTTACCGCGCTCGGTGGCTTAAACCCGCGCGTCATCGTGGGCGTAGACGACATCCCGACGCGTTGGACTGTCCAGCGTGCCATGCCTCCGTTTCTGGCTATCGGCGCCACCACGCATTGGTCGGCCATGGCCTCTTACCATCGGCCAGGACTTGGCTGCGCCCAGTGTTTGCATCCAATTGATGATCCAAACGATGCGCCGATTCCAACAACGGCGTGCGTGTCCTTCTGGGCCGGCTTGCTCACCGCCACCTATCTGCTGCGTGATATTGCTGAACGATCGACGTCGCCCCATGAGCAACAAATCTACCTGACTTCGTTTCGCCCCGAGCACCCCTATCGCGCTGCAGTGCTACCGCGCCCTTCCTGCCCCACCTGCGCTAGTTTTGAAGCGCGCAAGATTGCGTGACATCGCTAAGCCTGCCCGTCGAAGTGTCGTCTCAGCTACGCCCCTGGTGCATCTCGCGCCAGAACTCGCGCTATCCGAGAGTTTGTGTCTAGCAAGACCCCCGACCTAGTCTGTGGGAGCTCGCGTTCTGTCTTGCGGAAGCTGCGCATGTCCTCGGATCAACGACGTTCATTCCCACCTGATTTTGTTTCTGCCGACACCCTCGCCTACCGGCTCGATTGCTCCCGCTCGACGATCGATGCGTATGTCCGCCAGGGCCGCCTGCCGCCGCCCTATCAGATCGGCAGCCTGATCCGCTGGGATTTTGCCGTCGTGCGCGCCTTCATTGAGGCTTCCCTTGGTGATACCACCGTCGAGAATGGTATCGTCCGAAGCGCCGATGATCCGTATCTCGAGGCTCTTGCCCATGGCCCGTCCCCGACGCGATAGGATCAAGCTGCCTCCGCACGTCCATTGCACAGTGGCACGCGGCCGCGAGTACTTTTCCTATCATCCGTACCGCGGCACACGCCGCGCAGGCAAACGCATCAAACTGCCCGGCGCGCCTGCGAATGCAGACGGTACACCCAATGACAACTGGTGGTCGGCCTATCGGCTGGCAGCAGGAGAGATAACATCAGCGCCGCGCGCTGGAACCTTTGCCGCCTTGATTGATGCCTACCGAGCTTCTCCGGAATGGGCACAGCTGAGTGCCCGCACCCAGCACGAGAAGGCTCGTCACCTCGACCGGATTGCCGGCACCTGGGGCGAACTTCAGGTGAGCGGCGTCGATCCGAAGCACGTGCTTTCTCTGCGGGACACGCGCGCGCTAACGCCTGCGGATGCCAACAATCTTTTGCGCACGTTATCCGCACTGATGGGCTGGTCTTCCTTGCGCGGCTGGCGCGGGGACAACCCCTGCCACCGTGTGCCCAAGCTCAAAGGCGGCGACGGCTGGGATCCGTGGCCATGGGAAGATCTCGACTACTTGCGTCAACATGCGCGCCCGGTCATGTGGGAGGCGGCCGCCGTTGCGCTCTACACCGGGCAACGCCTGTCTGACATTCTGCTCATGCGTTGGAGCGATTTTCAGAATGGGCAGATCTCTGTCACACAGAACAAAACCCGCAAGAAGCTCTGGATCCCCGTGCATCGCGAGCTTGGCCACCTTCTCCAAACGCTCCAGCAACGCACACAAGAGGCGCTGGCCGACCCGATTGTTGACCTCGCCACGCTTCGCCTGCCCATCTTGCGATCTAGTCGTGGCATGCCCTGGACCGTCGATGGCTTCAAAGCCTCCTGGTCGGCAGAACTCAACCGACCTGTTTTCGCGCGGCTGCGTGAGCGTCGCCTGGTTTTTCACGGGTTGCGCAAGTCTGCGGTTGTGTTTTTGCTTGAAGCCGGTTGCACGGATGCCGAGACCGCTGCCATCACCGGCCAGACCCGTGATATGGTGGAACACTACGCACGCCAAGTGAATCAGCGCCGGCTGGCGGCAACCGCAATCCTCAAATGGGAGGCGGCAGACCAAGTGAGAAACACGCCGCGCGGCTGAGTCGCCGCGACCGAAATCACATCAGTCGGCCTCAACCCAGAAGCGCCCACTACAGATGTAGGGGTGGAATTCCGGCAGCAGAGAGAGGATGCGGCCATCCGGCTGCAGGAACTCATGACAAGCGCCTGGGATATTTTCGGGTGGTAGCGGGACCTCCGCCCGGGGGTTGTGCAGCACGACCATGCCCTCGACCCAAGTTTCGCGGTAGCCGGGCACGTGCATCTCCTGGCGGAAAGGCTGCGGCGCTGGATTGGCCCGGTCGAAATCCCGTCGAACGAAACCTTCGCGTACCCCTCGTACGTTGCGATCCCCGAATTCTGCCACATAGCCCATGCGATTAAACTTGGAGAGCGTCCCGAGTGGATTGGCGATGATCGCGCTGATCCCACGCGTGTCTTCACGGCGGAAGAAACCGGCCGGCTCATGCATGTTGCCAAGCCGATGCTCCTGCAGCCATTCGATCTGCAACGCGCCCCCTGCCCGCCCGCCTTCACGACTATGTCGAACGCCAAACACATGCTCAATCAGCAGGGGCGTCATATAGCGCATGGAACCGGGTGCGCGGAAATCCTGGATTGCGAGGACAAAGGGCTTGCCTCTCACATGGTCTAGCTCCCAGTAAGGCGGCTGATGACGCAGCTTGCGTCGCAACGCTCGCCCGAGTTTGATCGCGCCATAGGAAAATTCCTGATCCATCCTCTCGCGTGGATCCTGGGACCACACAATGGCCATCTCTCCTTGTTGCGGATTGCAGGTCGTCGCTTCCAAAGCAATCTCGCCCGCAACACCCGTCAGCATGAGATCGGGTGCTGCGGCGATCTTTTCCAACCCGTATCCCAGCTCCGTAAAGGCTGCGTACAGGTAGAGCTCCCAAAGACGCGGATCAAAGGCCGTCGACTGGAACTGCTCGATGAAATTGCCATCGACGTCTTCGTGCCATCGCATCATGACTTTGATCAGCTCTCGCGCCGGCGAATACCGCGGGGCATCACGCAAGAGCCGGAAGTTTTCATGCGTGCGGTCCTCGACAACACGCGGCGCGAAGAAGTCGACCGGCCCGATTACATTGTCGCCCTGATGAAACGCCTCGTCCCCTTGCTCGGCCAAGGCATCGACCCGCCGCGCAAGCTCCTCGCGCGCATTCGCGCGCGTGGGAAGGCTCGCGAACACATCAATGGCACGGAAACGCAAGCGTTCATCGCGCCCGAGCACGACGCCGCTGAAGTCGCCGTCGACACGATCGCGGATAAGCATTCCAAGCACGCGCTCGCACGCACTTGCTCCATATTCAAGTTCTTCAAAGATCAGCACGGTGTGCGGGGCCCGGGCATAGCCCGCCAAACCCTCAAATCGGCTTTTCGTCAACGGTCGCATAGTTAAAAGCTTCACACCACATGCGGCGGACCCGCCCGTCAATTCGTATTCGCTTAGATCTCACGAGGCCCAGCGCAGAATGCGCTCCAGGATGCCGCGCTTGCTCTGGCTTTCAAAACGTTCGATGAACACATCGCGTATCGCCGCCCGCGCGGCTTTGAGCGACTTGAATTTGTAAACATGGGTGCTGCCGCTTGGCGCGTTGCGATAACGATTGGCGATCGCGTACCAATCCGCCGTGCTTAGCGCGTTGTCGGATGCCAGGAGATCAAGTGCCTTTTGAAACGCGTCTTGATCAGTGCCGGCCTGAAGCAATCGCGCGCTGTGTTCGAGGACTTTCTCCTCGTTGATGTCCGCCTCCGGCGCAGGTGCGGCCGCGCGATCCAGAAGTGCCCGCGTCTCGCTCACGAACTCTTCAAGCGTCTTGCCTTCGCTTCCCTCAAGAAGCTTTGCGACACTGCGCAGGTCTTTGGCGGGCGCAGCAATGCCCGCCGCCGTGTAAAGGTCTTCCAGGCGTTGCAAAACGACCTTGAATTCCTCGACCTTCATGAACGTCCATCTTACTGGTGGCACCAGCAGGCAATTAGCCCGCCCGCGACCGGGTTCTCGGCCGCGCAGCTGGCCTCGGTTTTCGCGCCTTTTCCACGCGCTTGACGAACGCTGCGACCGTACTTCCAGCGTCACCCTCTAGCAGATTCGCGGCGAACATGGACAACGCATCGGCTTCCGCCTTACGGCCATCCTCGCGGTAGTGGCCTCCCGCCACCTCCAACACCTTACGCAGCTCACCCACTTTCACAGCCCGATCCTCCCTTTGATCTCCGCGCCCAGAGCATCGAACACTGCCCGGGCATCTTTCCCATCCTTGCCGTCTTTCAAATACCCTATGCCCTCGGCGAACGACGTGCGCCGTGGAATATGCGTATCAAGAATGGGCACCACCGGGTTAAAGCGCTGCAGCGCCTCTGCAATGACGCGCCGGCCATCCGCGCGCACATCCTGTCCCTCATTCGCTCGTGGGCTCATGGTTTCAACCACGCCCAGAAACTCAAGCCTTGGGTTAAGTTCATTCATCAAGGCCTTGGACGTTCTGAGAAAGTTCTCAACGGGCTCGGCCGCCAACGGATTGAAGATGGCGGGGATCAGCACATGCGTGGCTGCACACAGTGCGTTGATCGTCCCGGTTGTCATGCGCGGCGGCACATCGATCAGAATGACGTCATACTTCTCGTGGATGGCGTCGTGCAGCAAGACCCTAGCCAAGCGGTAGCGCACATCATCACCGCCCAGCTGCAGCAGCCACTCGACGAGGAGCCGATCCTCGAATTGCGCCAGCTCGTAGAACGCAGGCGCAAGCGCGCTGCGCGCGAGCCGCTCGCCAAGTGGCCGGGTCGCCGCCCAAAGGCTTCCAAGCGAGCTGTCCCGCGACAGCAGTTCATTGACATAGGAGCGACGCTCCTGAACGGCTGCGCCCTGCTCGGATCTCAGCATCGTCGACACCGAGCCCTGGTAGTCGAGATCGATCACCAACACCCGCTTGCGAAGCCGTCTATCGAAGTACGCCAGCAGATTGCCCGTGACCGTCGTCTTGCCCACGCCCCCTTTATTATTGGCGACCACAATGATCGCCGGCTTGCGCCGATCAATGCGCGCATTGTAATCCGTGAAGGGCAGCGACTTTTTGTGGCTCGTCCAGAGCCCGGCTTCATTGCCGCGCAGCGTCGTCAAAAGCTGGTCGAGCTTTGTCTTTTCACTGTGAACCGTGATCTCTTTCGCGGCTATTGCCCGTTGCAGGTCTTCCAGCTCTCGCCGGGCCTCACGGTTCTGAGCCTCTCGTTGATAAAGCTCTCCAAGCGCGCTTTCGCGCTCGCGCAGCGCATCCTCGCGTCCCCGGATCGCCGCCTTGCGATCTGAGCGCGCCTCATCGACCAGCTTTTCGAGCCGCTTCTGCAGCCGCCGGTCGAACACACCTTTGATGATCGCGCCGACGATGGCGCCTGCAATCGAACCACCGACCGCAACGAGGATGCTTCGCAAGTCAGCACCGGACGCGACAATCCACTCAAACACACTCGTCCCCCCGGACTGAAAGCAATGTGTCTCCATAACATGCGCCCGCGGCCATGCGGACAGGAACTGCCAGCAGCCGAAGCCGGCGCGCGCGCTTGTCTGGCGTCGCGCGGTCTACGCTTCAATCGACTTATGAGGGTCACGGACGAAGGGCGAACGCCGGAGCGGCTGGTTTGTACAACATCGCCAAAATCTTGTACAACAAGGCTGCGGCGCTTCGATCTAAGTCTTTGATTTCAGTGGCGCACCGGGAAGGATTCGAACCCACGACCCCCAGATTCGTAGTCTGGTGCTCTATCCAGCTGAGCTACCGGTGCTTGCAGGCGATCGGCGGAAGCCGCGATGTCGCGGCCCGGCACTGCCGGCGGAGCCGAGCAGTGGCGCAGGAACTCATCAAGACGTTGTCTCCAAAAGGAAAATCCTGGAGGAGGCGTGGCCAAGCATGAGCCGATGCCAGCGTGTCGACGGGTTGCCCCGACGCGTCCGGCTCAAATAACGGGGTCGTCCGGGCAAATCAAGCGCAATCTCGTTCGCCAAGGCCTTATCCCAAGGCCGGGCGCGCCTTGGCACGGCGAGCGCCAGCGTCAGGGCGGGAGGCGCGCCGGTTCGGGGCTGTGCCGCCGATAGGATACGAAGCTGAAAAGCGGCGGGGCGGCACAAGACCGGTCCCCGATCTCCGCTTCACGTGATTGCGGGTCCCTCCGGCTCGCGGCCGGCGGACGGGGCACGTGTGAAGAGCCCCGTGCCGCGGAAGGTCATGCTGATGCCGAGGACGGCGAAGCCCGCCATGAGGAATAGCGCAGCCTTCGGGAAGAAATAGGCGAGCACGGTCGTTGCCGCCTGCAGCGTGACGATGATTGCGGAGAGCCGCACGGTCGCGGTCTGCGCGTCTCTCGTCGCGCCGGCCTTGGCGATGGCAGGCGCCATGACGCGCATCATGAAGAGCGCGAGGCTGCAGCAGACGATGATCGCCATGTACATCACGATGGCGAAGCCGCTCCACTGGTGATGCCCCATGTTGGCCGTCGCGAACGGCACGAGGGAGAGCCAGAACAGCAGGGCGAGGTTGGCCCAGAGGAAGCCCGGCGTGACGGTCTCGACCTGGTCGATGAGGCGGTGATGGGAGAGCCAGTGCACGCCGACGATGATGAAGCTCAGGAGATAGGCGCCGACGTTCGGCGCCATGGCGACCAGGGCGGCCGGCGCGTTTTCCGCGGTCGGCCGGAACTCGAGCACCATGATGGTGATGATGATCGCGAACACGCCGTCGGAGAAGGCTTCGAGGCGATTGGGCTTCATCGTGCGTCTCCGGGCGGGCGCGGTCGGGAAATTGCCTGAGCTAGCGGCCTTATGCGCGAAGCGTCAAGGAGAGGACGAAGGCCAGCGGAAGGCGTTCGCCGACGCGCCGGGCGCCGCGCGACGAGAGGGGTGGAGCAGGATTGCCTCGCGCTCTTGCGGGGCTTCGAGGCGGCTCTCGCTTCTTCTGGCTTGCCCCCTTCGATCTTTGCATTCCCGGAAATCGCGCGCGCGCGATTGTCCGGCAACTGTATTCGCAAAAAGGGGTCCGGGCTCACCAAGGGGATGGCCCGCCTTCCCCTTGGATCCACCGCCCTGCGTG
>RXJK01000296.1:7108-11523 GCA_003963125.1 Hyphomicrobiales bacterium | reverse complement strand
GTCTTCAAGTTTTCCGCCATCGGCGTACGGCAGGGCGCGCGGCTCATCGCTGCCGCGCCGGTTTTCCAGCTCACCTATCGTCTCGACATGCCGCTGCAGGGCTCTCTCAGGCCGCTCGGGGACTGGCTCAACAAGCGGGTGCCGAAGCTGATCAATCATCGCCTGATGGGGCTCGGATCACCGCTGGCGGATCGCTGTCACTTGGGCTTCGCGCCCGACCTCGGGATCGACGAACGCACCGGCGCGATGCGGGCGCTGCTCGCGGCACTCGATGCTCATGCGGCGCGCGAGGCGGCGCCGGTGCTGGCCGTGAAGGATCTGGCCGACCGCGATATCGAGGGCGTGCACGAGGCACTGGTCGAGGCGCGCTTCACGCGCGTGTCGAGCCTGCCCGTCGCCGTGCTCGATCTGCCCTTCGGCTCGGAGGACGACTACCTCGCCAGCCTGTCGGCCGCGACGCGCAAGGACGTGCGCCGCAAGCTCAAGGGGGCGTCCGCCGTGCGGGTCAAGATGCGGTCGAGCATCGCGGGGCTCGAGGATGCGATCATCTCCCTCTACGACGAGACGCGCCACCAGAGCGGCTTCGACTACGGTGACTTCGAGAAGCTGTCGCCGGCCTACTTCCAGGACGTCATGCAGAACCTCGGCGAGCGGGCGGTGCTGATGCTCTACTGGCTCGGCGAGGAACTCGTCGGGTTCAACCTGCTGTTCGTCGAGACGGACCGGGTGATCGACAAGTTCATCGGCTTCCGCTACCCGCAGGCGCGCGAACACAACCTCTATGTGCTGAGCTGGATGACGAACGTCAGGTTCTGTCTCGCGCGCGGCATTCGCCACATGCAGACAGGGCAGACGGCCTATGCCTCCAAGCTGAGGTTCGGCAGCCGGCTCGAGCCGTCATGGGTCTATTTCAAGCACCGCGGCCGCGTGGTGAACAGCCTGTTCCGGACGTTCGGGCCGCTACTCGCCTTCGACAAGATGGATCCCGACCTCGCCGCGCTCGCAAAGCGCAAGCCGTCCGGCCCCTCGCTCCGGCAATTGCCGATCGCGATCGTATAAGTCTCGCCTTCCCGGATAGCCGTGCTGGCGCACGGCTTCCGGGAAGGCACTCTGAGAGCTGAGGGCGGAGACGATTGGGAAGGCGGCGGCCCTGCCGCGCGCGACCCGTCACTGCCGCTGGGCGGCGGCCGAGACGAGGCGCATGAAGGCCATGACGCGCTTCAGATCGTGGTACTCCTTGAAATCGACCATCAGCCCGTCGCGAACCACGACCACGTGGCGCATGTCGCCTTCGATCGCCTCGCCGGTTGCCCGGTGGCGGAAGCAATAGTGGACGACGCCGTGCACCGTGTCGCCTTCGACGTGGCGCACGCGGCCCTCGTAAACGAGCGTCTCGAACTGGTCGATAACGGTCTGCAGGCGATCCGAGATCGAAGGCTTGCCGCGCGTCTCGCCGCCGAAGGCCAGCACGTGCTCGGGCACGTAGAGCGAGAACACCATATCCTCGGCGCAGAGCGATAGGGTCGTCTGCTTGTCCTGCTTGGCCCAGGCGCGCCAATGGCGCTCGACCACGGCCTGGGGGCTTTTGTCAGGGGAAGCCATATAGAGATCCTGCCTTTTTTCTCCAAAAGTGTCGTTCGCAGCCGGTATCAGGGCAGGTTCGGCTTGCGCTTACGGCCAAGACAAATATCTTCGAGGCATACTGCACCAGACAAGGTGATTCATATGTCGTCGCGTCATTACTTTGCTTCGGAGTATCTGGCTGCGCTTCCCAAGGTGCGCGAGGCCGTGCGGCCGCTGTTGGGCCCGCATGCGCGCATGGCCCTCGTGCAGGTGCTGGCGGAAAGCATCGTCGAGGGCGCGCACTTCGAGGCGCAGGTCGACCCCGAGGCGCGCAAGCGCCAGGTGCTGGAGGACCTCGAGGCAGTGCTCAAGGAAATCCGCGCCGTCGAGAACCGCACGTCGCTTACGAGCCTCATGATCAGCCGGAAGTGCTCGTCGATGGTGCGCGGCGACTAACGCGCCGAACGCGCACGGCGGCGATCACGCCCGCATTCGCGGCCGTGTGCGAGGAATTGTGCCGTGCGGGACAATCTCGTTTTCTGTCCCTCGGCCTGGGCCCGCAGCGCTACCGGCGAAGCACGGGAAAAGCTATGCTCCCGGGGCCAGTGCGAGCGGGAGGACACCGGGCTTGAGCACATCCGATAAGCCGAAGTCGATCACGGTCAACGGCCGCAACTACGCTTGGCCGCGCTTTCCCGCCGTCGTCGTCTGCTTCGACGGGTGCGATCCCGAATACATCGAGGCCGCGAGCCGGGCCGGCGCGATCCCCACTATTGATCGCATGCGGCGCGAGGGCTTCTCGGCACTGGCGCTGGCCGCGATGCCGACCTTCACCAACCCCAACAACGTGTCGATCGTGTGCGGCGTGCCACCGGTGATCCACGGCGTGTCCGGCAACTTCTATCTCGACGCCAATACGGGGGCGGAGATCATGATGGTCGACGCGACACCAATGCGCGCGCCGACGCTTCTGTCGGCCTTCTCGAAAGCCGGCGCGAGCGTCGTCGCTGTCACCGCCAAAGACAAGCTGCGCAAGGCGCTGGCAAAGGACCTCGAAGGCATCGCCTTCTCGGCGGAGAAGGCGGACCGGGTGATGCAAGCGGAGAATGGGATCGCTGACGTCTGCGGCCTCGTCGGGCGTGGCGCGCCCGACCAATACTCGGCCGATCTGTCCCTCTTCGTGCTCGACGCCGGCATCCGGCTGCTCGAGACCAAGAAGCCCGACCTTATGTATCTGTCGCTGTCGGATTACGTGCAGCACAAGCACGCGCCGGATGCGCCCGAGGCGCTCGAGTTCATGCGCGCGGTCGACCAGCGGTTCGCGCGCCTTCTGGCACTGGGCGCGCGCCTCGGCGTCGTTGCCGACCACGGCATGAGCGACATGTGCCATCGGGACGGTGCACCGCATATCCTCTTCCTCGGCGATCTGCTCGACGCGCAGTTCGGCGCGGGTGCGACGAAAGTAATCTGCCCCATCACCGATCCCTTCGTGAAGCACCACGGCGCGCTGGGAGGCTTCGTGCGGGTGCATCTCATGAAGAGCGGGGTCTCGCGCGCGGACGTCCTCGCATTCATCCGGGCGCAGCCGGGTGTCGCGCTCGCGGCGCCCAGGGAAGAAGCGTGCGCGCGCTGGTCACTGCCGCCGGACCGGGAAGGCGATATCGCGGTGGTGGCGCGCAAAGGCGTCGCGCTCGGATCGCACGCGCACGCGCACGACATCTCGCAGTTGTCGGGCGAGAGGCTCAGGTCGCACGGCGGGCTGGAGGAGCAGGTGGTGCCCTTCATCCTGTCGCATCGCCTGAAGCGCGACACGAACCCCGCGACGCTCGCGGCGCTGCGCAACTTCGATGTCTTCTCCGTGCTCCTCAACGAGACCGAGGCGTGACGATGCGGCAGGCGATCCTCGTCATTCCTGACGGGCTGAGACGCGATCTCGTCACGCCGGAGTTCACGCCGCACGTGGCGGCCTTTGCGGAACAGGCGGAGAGCTTCGGCGCCTATCGCACGGTGTTTCCCTCGTGCACGCGGGTCGTCTCGGCGAGCATTGCAACCGGGTGCCATCCCGCGCGTCACGGGCTGCAAGGCAACACCATGGCGCTGTTGGAGGAGGGCCGGCCCGTGCGCTACGACGCGGGTCACCCGGACTTCCTGCAGCACAAGCGGCGCTCGACCGGGCGATCGCTCGCCATGCCGACGCTCGCGGAGCGGCTCGCACCGCACGGGGGCGCAGTCATTTACAGCAACGTATCGCCTGGCGCGGCTTACGCGCATGATCCCGACGGGCACGGCCACGTGTATCACCGTGCGGGCTCGTTCGGGCCCGGTCGCCGCCCCGTGCCCGAAGGCCGGCAGCTCCGGATCTCGCTCGACGTGGCTGGCGATGCGGCGATGACCGAGCGCTTCGTGCGCGAGGTCGTTGCGCCTGCGGCGAATGCTCCAGCGCTCGGCGTCCTGTGGCTCGGGGAGCCCGATGCCAGCCAGCATGCGCTGGCACTCGGCTCACCGGAGCATCTGGAGATCCTGAAGGAGGCCGATCGGAACGCCCGGACGGTGATCGATGCGGTCGCGGCCAGGCGGGACCGGGACGACATTCTTCTCCTCGTCGGTTCCGATCATGGGCACCAGACGGTGGAGGCCGTCGTCGATCTGGAAGCGGAACTCGTCAAGGCGGGGCTCAAGCGCGACCTTCACTCCGACGATGTGGTCGTCGCCTCGAACGGGACCTCGGCGCTGATTTACCTCGATCCCGGGATGGGGGAGCGACGCGAGGCGCTCGGCCGGTTTCTGGCCGATGCGGACTGGGCCGGTGCCGTTGTTCCGAGCAACGACTTGGCCTCCATCGGACATGCTTC
>RXJK01000296.1:0-7058 GCA_003963125.1 Hyphomicrobiales bacterium | reverse complement strand
CGGCCTTGCGTTCGCGGTCTCCATGCGGGCGAGCGAGGCGCCCAACGCTTTCGGGATCCTGGGCAGCAGCCTTACGGCCCGCCGCGCGGGGGAGAAGGTCGACGTCATCGGCGCTGGGCAGCACGGCGGGCTCGGCGCGCGCGAGCAGTCGCCGTTCCTGATGGCGGCGGGACCGGGATTCGCGCGGGGGGCTACGCGCACGGAGCCAGCCAGCGTCATCGACCTCGCGCCCACCATTCTTGCCCACCTCGGCGTTGCGGCACCGGGACTGGACGGGCGCCCTCTGCAATCGGCTTGAGCCCGCGGCGCTCCGAAGCACGACGGGAAGAACAAGTGTTCCAGGCTCCGGGTGGCGGAAGTGCTGCCCGACACCTAGTATCGGCCGGCAATCACGGCTAAACAGCGCCGCACGGATGCCTCTGCACCGCAATGGACTTTGGGCGCGGCACACGCGCCGACAACGGAGGAAGGATGTCGATCAGTCAGAAAGTGGCCGATGCGCTGATACGCAACAAGGTCGAGTTCGTCACGACCGTGCCGTGCAAGCAACTTGCCGGCGTCATCGAGATCGTCGATCAGGACAAGCGCTTCCTGCACGTTCCCGCGAACAAGGAAGACGAGGGCATGGGCCTGTGCGCGGGGGCGTTCATGGGCGGCAAGCGCGCCTGCATCATCATGCAGAACACGGCCATCGGCGTGACGATCAACACGCTGGTGACGCTGATCCAGTACTACAACATCCCGCTGCCGATGCTGATCTCCTACCGCGGCGAGGTCGGCGAGCGCGTCGCCTGCCAGACCGAGATGGCGGTGCATACGAAAGCGCTGCTCGCGCAGCTCAACATTCCGACCTACCACTTCCACAAGCCGGACGACGTCAACGAACTGGACGGGATCCTCAATCACGCCTTCATGGCGAAGAAGCCCGTCGCCGTATTGATGGATGCAGCCTTCTGGAGTGCCGCCCGATGATCCGCTCGGAAGTCATCAAATCGATCGTGCCGGTGCTGTCCGGCGAACTCGTCGTCTGCAATATCGGTCTGCCGTCGCAAGAAATGTTCATGCACGGGGACCAGCCCTCCAACTTCTACATGCTGGGGACCATGGGGCTCGCGTCCTCGATCGGGCTCGGGCTGGCGCTGGCGCAGAAGAAGAAGGTGGTCGCGATCGACGGCGACGGATCGGTGCTGACCAATTTCGGCACGCTGCCAACGATCGCCAACAACGTCGCCGACAACTTCATCCTGCTGATCATCGATAACGGCAGCTACGGCTCGACCGGGGACCAGCCGACGTATGCGGGCCGCAAGACTTCGCTCACGGCCGTCGCCAAGGCCTGCGGGTGCGAGACCGTGATCGAGTGCAAGGCAGAGGATACGGCGGAGGTGCTGCGCGCGGCGCTGAAATCCAACCGCATGACTGTGATCGTGTCGAAGTGCAAATCGGGCAACGTGCCCGTGGGCGTGATCGAACTCGATGCGCCCGTGATCAAGCACCGGTTCATGGAAGAGGTGCGGCGGGGTCGCTGAGGCGGTCCCGGCGATCCCGGGCCGGCGGCGACCGAACCGCGCACGTGCGCAAGGTGGGCTAGGGGCCGACCCGGATGCGGCGGCCCGACCTGTCCTCGATGACATAGCCCACGCGCTCGCCGTGGGCCGCGCGCAGGTCGGCGATCCCGCGTGTGGCGATGCGCACGGCGGCCTCGTAGGATGGGGCCGTCTCGAAGCCGATTTCCCTGGCCTGACCGGACCTGGGGTCCATCAGGTATCTCACGACATGCGACATTACCGGGTCTCCGGCCGCGTAGTGGAGCCCCGGCGCTCCCCACGGAACCGGCGTCTCGTCCAGCCTGAAATAGAACAGGAAGTGCGCATCGCTCAAGCTGAGCACGCGGCGATTTTGCGTCTTTGAGGTAGATCAATGCCGCTTCGAACGGGCCGCTGCGGTGCGCGGTTGCGGACGCGGTTCACCTCTTTGTGACCTTAGAGGTCGGCTCGGTGGAATGAGAACTTTTCCGGCAGGCCGGCATTGCTCCGTCTCCAACCCAGGAGACGCCCATGCAAGTCCACGAGATAATCCGTATGCATCCTCATGTTCGCGGCCAGAACAACGATGCTTTGGTCCGATGCATCGAAGAGTGTGCGTCCTGCGCCCAAGTCTGCACCTCGTGCGCAGATGCCTGCCTCGGGGAGGACGGGGTGAAGATGCTGACGCAATGCATCCGCCTCGACCTCGACTGCGCCGACATCTGCAATGCGACGGCCCGCATCGCAACGCGGCGCACCGGGGCGGACGAGGAGATGATCCGCCGGATGCTCGACACGTGCGCGGCAGCGTGCCGGCTGTGTGCGGACGAGTGCGAAAAGCATGCCCAGATGCATGAGCATTGCCGCATCTGCGCCGAAGCGTGTCGCAGGTGCCTGGAGGCTTGCGAGCAGGCGGGGCAGGGGATGCGCCACTGAGCGGCGGCGCGAGGCCGGGCTAGATGCTGCCGCGCTGGGCGAGGTCGTAAACGAGCGGCGCGTAGAGGGCGAAGAGGATGGCGCCGAAGATCGTGCCGACGAGGAGCCAGGTGGCGAGGCCGGGATCTTGTGCTGCAGGTTCGGTCATGACGGGGCCTACGGTTCGAGTTCGGTTTCTGTCCCGACCATGCCCCGAAGCGAGCCCCCCCGCAGTGACGCCGGTAACACGCTGTTGAGTTAGGGAACGGCGTGCCAGGAGCGCGCGTTGCCGGAGCATGAACGAAGACCCACTCGTATCGGAACTGGTCGCGTGCGGGGCAAGCGTCTCGCTCGCGACGTCCTGCGTGCAGCAGGGGGAACTGGCCGCCGCGGAACAGGCCGCACTCGATGCCTGCCAGCGGCTCGAGCGGGTGGTGCGCGAACTTGGGCTCAAGCTGCAGTCTCCCGATATCCCCCCGCCTTCGATCACGCCGCCGAAGGATTGATCGCGCGATCCGCAAGGCGGCGAGGAAGAAATTCTTGGTGCCGGTGGAACTCGCTGGAACCAAGCGTACGGTCGCGCGTTCCCCGCCTAGTGCTACGGCGAAGGTAGGGGGAATTCCTTAGTATGAACGTCCAGTTGGTTACGCGTCCTTTGGACGATCCCCCGACCATTGGTAAATCGGCGACTGGCATCGAGGGGCTCGACGAGATCACATACGGCGGGCTTCCGGCTGGAAGGCCGACGCTGTTGTGCGGTTCCGCGGGCTGCGGAAAGACGCTCTTTTCGATGACCTTCCTCTACAACGGCGCCACGCAGTACAATGAACCCGGACTGTTCGTCGCATTCGAGGAGAAGCCCGAGGACCTGGTCAAGAACGTGGGATCGCTGCGCTACGATCTGCAGCGGCTGATCGCCGAGGGTAAGCTCGCGGTCGACCACGTGCACGTCGATCGCAACCAGCTCGAAGAATCCGGTGACTATGATCTCGATGGGCTGTTCATCCGGCTCGGGTTCGCGATCGACAGCATCGGCGCCAAGCGCGTCGTCATCGATACCATCGAGACGCTGTTCGGCGGGCTGACGAACGAGGCGATTCTGCGCTCCGAGCTGCGGCGCCTGTTCGAATGGCTGAAGGCGAAGGGCGTCACGGCCATCATCACGGGCGAGCGGGGCGACGGGGCGCTGACGCGCTACGGCCTCGAAGAATACGTCGCCGACTGCGTGATCCTGCTCGACAACCGCGTACAGGAGCAGCTGTCGACGCGGCGCCTGAGGATCGTGAAGTATCGGGGCTCCCCGCACGGCACGAACGAATATCCTTTCATCATCGACGCGGAAGGCATCACGGTGATGCCGATCACGTCGTCCGGCCTCGCGCACGACGCTTCGACAGAGCGCATTTCGAGCGGGATTGCCGATCTCGACGAGATGCTGGAAGGAAAGGGCTACTTCAAGGGCTCGAGCGTGCTCATCTCGGGCATGGCCGGCAGCGGCAAGTCGACGACGGCTGCGCATTTCGCCGATTCCGTCTGCGCGTCGGGGCAGCGCTGCATCTACTTCGCCATGGAGGAATCGCCGCAGCAGATCGTGCGCAACATGCGCTCCATCGGCCTCGACCTGCAGAGCTGGGTCGACAACGGGCTTCTCAAATTCGTGGCGCGCCGGCCAAATCTCTACGGCCTCGAGACGCATCTCGCCTCCATGCATCGCGAGGTGGCGGAGTTCGATCCCGCCGCCGTCGTCGTCGATCCGATGTCGGCGCTCATGGCCGCGGGGCTCGCGGGCGACGTGCATGCGATGGTGCTGCGGCTCGTCGATTACCTGAAGGCCAAGGGCGTGACCGGGCTCTTCACCAATCTCGGCGGCATCCAGGCCGAAACGGCGAATACCGAGATGCAGATCTCCTCGCTGATGGATGCGTGGCTGCTGCTCTACAACAAGGAGAGCAACGGCGAGCACAATCGGCAGCTCTATCTCCTGAAGTCGCGCGGCATGGCGCACTCGAACCAGGTGCGCGAATTCCTGATGACGCGGAACGGCATCCGGCTCAGGGAGGCCTACATCGGGCCCGACGGCGTGCTGACGGGCTCCGCGCGCCTCGCGCAGGAGGCCAAGGAGGAAGCCGCGCACCTGCAGCGGCTGCAGGAAGTGGCCCGCAAGCGGCGGGTGCTCGAACGCAAGCGCCAGGAGATCGGGGCGCAGATCGAGCTTCTGCGGGCGCAGCTTGCCAGCGAAGAGGAGGAGCTTGCCGCCTTCAACGACGAAAGCCAGTCGCGCGAAGACAGGGCGCGGCAGGATCGCGTGGCCATGCAGGCGAGCCGCAAGTCCGAGCGGGTCGCGACATTGAAGCAGTCGTCGGGCAAGGCGTAAGGGGGAGCGCGGGATGTCGGAACAGGACGGCTACAATCTAAGGCTCTACATCGCGGGCCAGACGCCGAAATCGATCGCGGCCATCGCGAACCTCAACAGGCTGTGCGAGAAGCATCTCGCCGGCCGCTACAACATCGAGGTCATCGACCTCATGAAGGATCCCGCGCTCGCGCAGCGGGACCAGATCGTCGCGATCCCGACGCTCATCCGACAATTGCCAGAGCCTCTCAAACGCATCATCGGGGATCTATCGAATGCGGAAAAGGTGCTCGTCGGCCTCGACATACGACCGACCTGACGAGGCATCCCGGAGACCCAACGGCGTGAGCGACCCGACGTCCAGCAAGCCCATGGCGAGGCCCAGCGAAGCCGAGGAGACCATCCAGGCGATCCATCAGGGCAACGTCGACGCTCTCGTGGTGAATGGACCGGCCGGCCCGCAGATCGTGATGCTGCAGAATGCCGAGCAGCCCTACCGGGTGCTCGTCGAGCGCATGTCGGACGGCGCGCTCACGCTCGGAGCGGACGATCGCATCCTTTATGCCAACCAGAGGCTCGCCGATCTCAGCGACGTGCCGGTCGACGCGCTGATCGGGCGCTCGTTCGCAAGCCTATTCGACAGCCTCGATCTTACGGGCGCGGAGAACGGCGAAGCCACGGCGCGGTTGAAGAACGGCGTCGGCGGTACGCCCGTCAGCGTCTGGATCAGCTCCATCTTCATCGGCGGGGTGGCGGCAAAGCTCGTCACGATCACCGACCAGACGGTGCAGGAGCGCATCGAGGCGGTGGTCAGCGCCGAGCGGTTCTCGCGCTCCATCCTCGAGCAGTCGACGGAGGCCATCATCGTGCTCGGGTCCGACGGGCGCATCACGCATGCCAGCCTCGTCGCCGAAGAGATCGCTGTGCGCCCGCCGATCGGGGCGAGGTTCAGCGAAGCCTTCCGCGTGGTGGGCAAGGACTTTCCCGTTGCCGAGCGCCTTGATCTGATGCTGGCGACGAAGCCGTTTCACGGCGTGGAAGTGACGATGCAGAATGGCAGCCGGCGGCCACGCGCCTTCCTGCTCAGCGCGGGCCAGCTTCTCGACGAGACGAAGAGCGCGATCGGGTCGATCGTGACGCTGACCGACATCACGGCCCGCAAGCAGGCCGAGGAGCGGCAGCGCGTTCTCGTCGCGGAACTCAATCACCGGGTGAAGAACATCCTGGCGGTGGTGCAGGCGATCTCAGCACAAACGGTACGGACGTCGCCCTCGCTGCCGAGCTACAACACGACGTTCGCCGGCCGTGTGCAGGCG
This sequence comes from Hyphomicrobiales bacterium, assembly GCA_003963125.1. GTDB lineage: Bacteria > Pseudomonadota > Alphaproteobacteria > Rhizobiales > Hyphomicrobiaceae > AWTP1-13. The sequence continues at coordinate 948 of RXJK01000296.1, read as the reverse complement.
CTCGCCGTCGCGCACGACATCCTGACGCGGACGCAGTGGAGCGGCATCGGGCTCAACGAGCTTTTGCAGAACGTGCTGTCGCCCTACTTCGGCGCGTCGCAGGACCACAGGATCAAGCTATCGGGGCCGCCGGTGCTGCTTCCGGCGCGCACGGTCGTGCCGCTGTCGATGGCGATGCACGAACTGGCGACGAATGCCTCGAAGTACGGCGCGTTGTCCTGCCCGCAGGGGAGCGTGCACGTCGACTGGAACGTGGCACGCAACGGGACGACGCTCGTCGACGTGTGCTGGGCGGAGAAGGATGGCCCGCGGCTCGCTGCCGGGAAATTCGGCGGCTTCGGGACGACGCTGATCCGGCGCGTCGTCGGCCACGATCTCGGCGGCACGGTCGAACTGGATTTCGCCTCGAACGGTCTCCGGAGCCTGCTCAAGTTTCCGCTGACGGCGCACGGCGAACTCAACGACCTCATCGGCGGCGCCCAGCATTCCTGAGGTTGCCGGCGCGCCTTCCGTAGCCCGTTCGCTACACGGCCCAGCAGGCACAGCCGAGCGCGCCCCAGAAGCTCTTGAGGTCCGAGATCGGCAGCTTCGCCGACCAGGCCGTGGCGTGGTCGTGTCCGTGCACGTGGCAGGCGTGCGCGCAGCCGCACGCGGCGGCCGCCTGACGGTGCATGTGGGCATTCCCCGTACCGTTCGCATCGCCCCACGCGCCGTAGCCGCCGAAGGTACGCACGGGCGACCAGTCCGGCATCGCGGGCGGAGGAGGCGCCGTGTCGAAGGGGGCAAAGTCACCCTTGCCGTAGACGATCTTGCCGCCGACGAGCGTCAGGTCAGAAGTGGTGTCCGCGATCTCTGCCTCGGGGCAGGCGAAATAGTCCCGGTCTGGAACGATCAGGTCTGCCAGTTGGCCGACGGTTATACGGCCCTTCTTGCCTTCCTCGTTCGAGA
>RXJK01000210.1 GCA_003963125.1 Hyphomicrobiales bacterium | reverse complement strand
GGCGCGCGATGGCATCGAAGCCGAAGTGATCGACCTGCGCACGCTGCGCCCACTTGATCTGGACACGGTCCTCGCTTCCGTGCGCAAGACCAACCGCATCGTCACGGTCGAAGAGGCATGGCCCGTGTGCTCGGTGGGCTCCGAGATCTGCGCGCAGGTCGCCATCCAGGCCTTCGACTATCTCGACGCCCCGCCGGCGAAGGTGACAGGCGCCGACGTGCCGATGCCCTACGCGGCCAATCTCGAGAAGCTCGCGCTGCCCTCGACCGAGCAGGTCATCGCCGCCGTCAAGTCCGTCTGCTACGCCTGAGGCCGGCCCCATGTCGACGAACATCCTGATGCCCGCGCTCTCCCCGACCATGGAGGAGGGCAAGCTCGCCAAGTGGCTCGTCAAGGAAGGCCAGAAGATCAAGGCCGGTGACGTCATCGCCGAGATCGAGACCGACAAGGCGACCATGGAGGTCGAGGCCTCGGACGAGGGCACCGTCTCGAAGATCCTCGTCGCCGCCGGCACCGAGGGCGTGAAGGTCAACACGCCGATCGCCGAACTTGATGGCGACGGCTCTGCCGCAGCCCCCGCGCCGCGTGTGCCATCGCCACCACCCACCGCTCCCCCGCCGCAGGCCGCCGCGCGGCATGCGCCCATGCCGCCGCCGCAAGCCGCCGCCCCGAGACAACCCGCCGCGCACGCCAACGGACACGCCCGCGTCTTCGCCTCCCCGCTCGCGCGCCGTCTCGCCAAGGAGGCCGGCATCGACATCGCGGCTCTGGCGGGCTCCGGCCCGCACGGCCGCATCGTCATGCGTGACATCGAGACGGCAAAGAAGAGCGGCACGGCCCCGAAGGCCGCCCAGGCCGGAACGGCCGTTGCGCAGCGCCCATCCGCGACGGCGCCGCAGCAGGTCACCGCGTTCGCCCAGCCCATGCCGGACGACAAGATCCTCGCGCTCTACGACAAGAACGCCTACGAGCTCGTCCCGCACGACGGCATGCGCCGGATCATCGCCCAGCGCCTGACGCAGGCGAAGCAGACGATCCCGCACTTCTATCTGACACTCGAATGCCGGCTCGACGAGTTGCTGGCCGCGCGTGAGCGTCTCAACAAGGCCTCCCCGAAGGACGGCCCGCGCGCCTACAAGCTGTCCGTCAACGACTTCGTCATCAAGGCGATGGCGCTGGCCCTGCAGCAGGTGCCCTCCGCCAACGTCACGTGGACCGAGCAGGGCTCGCTGCGCCACAAGTACTCCGATGTCGGCGTCGCGGTTGCCGTCGACGGCGGCCTTTTCACGCCCGTCATCCGTCACGCCGAGATGAAGACGCTGTCGGAGATCTCGAACGAGATGAAGGACCTCGCCGAGCGCGCCCGCAAGCGCCGTCTCGCCCCGCACGAATACCAGGGCGGCACGACCTCCATTTCCAATCTCGGCATGTACGGCATCACGTCGTTCGATGCCGTGATCAATCCACCGCACGCGACGATCCTCGCGGTCGGCGCAGGGCAGCGCAAACCGATCGCCGTCGGCGACAAGATCGAGGTCGGCACGATCATGGCCTGTACGCTGTCGTGCGATCACCGCGCCGTCGATGGCGCCATCGGCGCCGAACTCCTTGGCGCGTTCAAACAACTCATCGAAGATCCCGTGCGCATGTTGATTTGAGTCGTGCGATGCACCGGGTTGCAGCAGCAATGAGCACAAGACCCTGTGCCCCGCGGGCAACCCACCTGCTTGTTTCCACAACCCAGCGCTTATGGACCGGGGCGAGTTGTCGTTAACACGGGTGTCCAGGCTTGCCGGGCACAACCTTCGGGCCTAAGACTCAATCGAATCGTAAGGCGTTAAAGAAGTCTTGCAGTGGGCGTACGCGCGAAACGGCCACAACTCGGGGGTCTGGTCCATGTCTTCGTTCATTCGTGCCTCGTCGGCACTTGCACTTGCCGCGGTTATGCTCGCCGGCTGCGCCAACGACGGTACTAGCCTCTTCACCACCGGCGCTCTCGGCACCAACAACGAGCCCGCGCAGACCGCAGCAGCGACCCCGAAGGTCGACCCGCAGTGCGTTGCGCTGATCTCGCGCATCGAGACGCTGCGCAAGGAAGGCATCACCGAGAAGATCGAGAAGGCCGCCGCCAAGAAGTACAAGATGACGGCCACCGATGCGGCGAAAGCCGACCAGCTGAACAAGGCCAACATCGAATTCCAGGCCCGCTGCTCGACGATCACGCCGTCCGCGACGACCGCGCAGGCGACGACGCCGGCCAAGCCCGCCACGAACTGACGCCGTTTCCCGCGCGAGGCGCCCACCCCGGCAGCGGGGATGGGCCGCGCCGCGTGACGGATCGCCCCGGCATAACCCCTCCGGCCACGTCGCAATTGCGGCGCCGTCGCATCGCCATGCCGAAATGCAGCAACACGCGGGCGCGGCCGGGGTTGAAATCGCGCCGTGGGTATGTTTCGTAGCCCGTGTTCGAGCAGGGACCGAGGAGGAGTTTTCGTGGCCCGCACCGCGTCGATCTTGAAAAGTGTTGCGGGAGTGATGCTCGCCTCCGCGCTTCTCGCCGGTTGCGCCAACGAAGGCGGAAGCGACAACGGCGATCCCGGCGCCAGGCCGCTCGCCGCCGGCCAGACGTGCCAGTCCGTGCGCGCCGAACTCAATGCGCTTGACAAGAAGGGCACGCAGGCGAAGGTCGAGGCCGCAAGCCAGGGCAAGAAGCTTCAGCCCAAGGACAAGGCCGAGGTCGATCGCTACAACGAGTTGCTGAACCAGTATCTCGGCGCCCGCTGCCACGTCTAGGCGCCTCGCCTCCGGACGTCCGTTCCCGATCTGCCGCCGCAACCGCCGCAGGCCTGCCCCGTCGTTCCGGGCGCTTTACGCGAGGCCGGATTTGGCCTCAAGTGCTCCTGATGTATTCGCCGCACCAGCGTGAGCACGAGGCATGAGCGATCGCACTTTCGACGTCGTGGTGATCGGGTCGGGCCCGGGCGGCTACGTCACGGCCATCCGCGCTGCGCAGCTTGGTTTCAAGACGGCCGTCGTCGAACGCTCGCATCTCGGCGGCATCTGCCTCAACTGGGGCTGCATCCCGACCAAAGCCCTGCTGCGCTCGGCCGAGATCTATCGCGCCTTCCAGCATGCGTCCGCCTATGGCCTCAAGGCTGAAAGCGTGAGCTTCGATCCCGCAGCCGTCGTGGCCCGCTCCCGCGGCGTCGCCAAGCGGTTGAACGACGGCGTCTCGTTCCTTCTGAAGAAGAACAAAGTCGCCGTGATCTGGGGCGAGGCGAAGCTCGAAGGCAAAGGCCGCATCACCGTCGCGCCATCCGCGACGCCGGCGCCCAAAGGCGCGCTCGGTCCCGACCGCTACGAGGCCCGCCACATCATCGTCGCGACCGGCGCCCGCCCGCGCGCGCTGCCCGGCATGGAGCCCGACAAGGACCGCATCTGGACCTACTTCGAGGCGATGGTCCCGCCCGCCATGCCGAAATCGCTCATCGTCGTCGGCTCCGGCGCCATCGGCATCGAGTTCGCCTCTTTCTATCGCACCATGGGCGCGGAGGTGACGGTCGTCGAGGTGCTGCCGCAGATCCTTCCCGTCGAGGACGCCGAGATCGCCGCCTTTGCGAGGAAGGCGTTCGAGAAGCAGGGCATCCGCATCATGACCGGCGCCAAGATCGAGGCCGTCGAGAAGAGCGCGAACGGCATCACCGCGCGCGTGACGACGAGCGCCGGCACCGAGACGCTGCAGGCCGAACGCATGATTTCCGCGGTCGGCGTCGTCGGCAACGTCGAGGGCCTCGGCCTTGAGGCGCTGGGCGTGAAGATCGAGCGCGGCACCATCGTCACGGACGAGCTCGGCCGCACCGGTGTCGACGGCATCTACGCCATCGGCGACGTCGCCGGCCCGCCCATGCTCGCGCACAAGGCCGAGCACGAGGGCGTCGTCTGCATCGAGGCCGTCAAGGGGATTCCGGTGCACGCCCTCGACAAGCTCCGCATCCCTGGCTGCACCTACTGCCATCCCCAGATCGCGAGCGTCGGCCTTACCGAGGCGAAGGCCAAGGAGACCGGCCGTGAGATCAAGGTCGGGCGCTTCCCCTTCGTCGGCAACGGCAAGGCGATCGCGCTCGGCGAGGACCAGGGACTGGTCAAAACCATCTTCGATGCGGCGACAGGCCAGCTCCTCGGCGCGCACATGGTCGGCGCCGATGTGACGGAGCTGATCCAGGGCTACGTCATCGCCATGCAGCTCGAGACGACGGAGGAAGACCTCATGCACACGGTCTTCCCGCATCCGACCCTCTCCGAAATGATGCACGAGAGCGTGCTCGACGCTTACGGCCGCGCCATCCATGTCTAGCAGCCACCGCAGCGCGCGCTGGGCTCCGCCCGCGTCATGAGCCGCTCGTTTCTGATCACCTATTGCGGACTTCTCCTGTCCGTCAGCGCCTTCTCGTGCGACATCACGTTGCCGGCGTTCTGGTCGATGCACGAGGATCTGAAGACGCCCATCGAGTGGGTGCAGGCGATCGTCCCCGTGTTCCTGATTTTCCAGGCCATGGGCCAGCTCGTCTTCGGTCCGGTGTCGGATCGTTTCGGTCGCAGGCCGGTGGTCGTCGGCGGCCTCGTTGTCTATCTCATTGGCGCCGCAGTGGCGCTGACGGCGACGAGCATCTGGGCCGTGCACCTCGGCCGCGCGGCACAAGGTTTCGGCAGCGCCTGCGGCATCGTCGTCGGCCGCGCCATTCTGCGCGACATCAGCCACGGTCCGGCGCTCGCCCGCGCGATGGCCTTCGCCATGGCGATCTTCGCGCTGGGCCCGATCTCCGCCCCGCTCGTGGGCTATGGCCTCGTGGCACTGGGCGGATGGCGCCAGATCTTCCTCGGCATGTCGCTGTTCGCACTCTGCCTGCTGATCGGCACGCGCTTCCTGCAGGAGACGAATGCCGCGCCCAATCCACATGCGCTCCGCCGCAGCAGCTTGATCGACGCGCTGAAGCGCATCGTCACGCATCCCCAGTCGCGCTACTTCCTCCTCGTCGCGGCGATTGCGCAGTTCAGCATCGTGTCGTTCGTGGCCAGCGCCCCACGCTTCTTCAAGCAGGCCTTCGACATCGAGGGGCTAGCCTTCGCCGTCCTGTTCGCTTCGACAGGCCTCGGCATCATCGTCGGCCAGGTGACGAACTCGCGCCTCATCGGCATCCTCGGCGTGCAGGCGACGACCCGGGTCGCCGCCGCTGTGCTGCTTGCCGTCAGCGGCGCCACCACACTGCTCTCGCTCACGGGCTGGCTCGGCGGCGCCGCCTTCGTGGTGCTGATGTTTTTCTTCAACACCTCGTTCCTGGTGATCATGGCGAACTCGGCGAGCCTCGTGATCGATCCCCACCGCGAGATCGCGGGCTTCGCCTCATCGGCGTTCGGATTTTTCACGCAGATGACCGCTTCGCTCCTGGCCCTTCTCACCATGCCGCTGTTCCAGGGCCGGCTCCTCCCGTGGACCGCGACGATGCTGGTGATCATGACTGTGATATACGTGGCACTGTCGCGCTTCCGGCCGCCGGCGGCGCAGATGGCAGGGGCGCCCGGATAGCCCTGTCGCTCAAGGACTTTCAGGCTTGATTTCACGGAGAGCATGAAGATGGATGAAAGGACGAAGCAGCTCATCATCACCGCCATCATCGGCATCATCGCCGGCTGGCTCGCCAGCATCGTGGTGGGCGGCGCGGGGCTCATCCGCTATCTGATCACGGGCGTGATCGGCGCGTTCGTCGGCAGCTTCATTTTCTCGGCCATGGGCATCAAACTGCGCCTCGGCAGCGCCATCCTGGAGCAGATCCTCACCGCCGCGCTCGGCGCCATCATCGTCGTGCTGCTCGCCCGCATCATCGCGTGAGCGCTCGCACCGAACAGGTGCGCAAAAAGAACATCGACCGAGGAACGCAGCGGGCATGAATGAGCTCTTTCGAACGGACGAGACGGAGCCACCGGTGTTCGCCGGCGACCCCGGCGCACTCGATGCTTTCTTCGGCCACCTGCACGGCGGGGCCACGCAGCTGCGTCATCCGTCGGGCCGCGCCGCCAACGGCGAAGCCCTTGCGGCCCTGATCGAGGCCTATCGCCTGCGCGGCTACCTCAAAGCCCGCCTCGATCCCTTGGGCCTTGCGCGCACGCCCGATGTTCCTGAACTCGCCCCGCAGCGCTACGGCCTGTCCATGGATGCAGACGGCGTGGTCGCCCGTCTGGAAGCGACCTATTGCGGATCGATCGGCTGGGACATCGGCCACATCCACGATACCGCCCGCCGGCAATGGCTCATCGACCAGGCGGAAGCACAGGCCCCCTCGCTTCGCGCGACCGAGCGCGCGGATATCCTCGCCGTGCTCGCCTGCGCGGAAGCCTTCGAGACCGGGATTACGACGCGCATCCCTGCCGGGAAGCTTTTCGGCCTCGGCGGCGCGGAAAGCTTCAATCTCCTGGTCGAGACCGTTCTCCGCAACGCCGCCGCGAACGGCATCGCCGAGGTGGTCGTGGGCGGCATGCACCGCGGCCGCTTCAACATGCTGGCCAACGTGATCGGCAAGCCGCTGGGGCCCATGATCGCCGAGATCCTCGGCAAGCCGTCGGTGCCGGACGGGCTCGGCCTCTCCTCCGACGTGTCCTATCACCTGGGATTTTCCGGCGAGCGGAGCATCGGCGGGCGGACCCTGAAGATCTCGGTCAGCCCCCATCCCTCCCACCTGCAGCTCGTGCCGGTCATTTCGCAGGGCCGCGCGCGGGCCAAGCAGGCCAAGGTCGGCGCGCACGCTGTGCTCCCGCTGCTGCTCCACACCGATGCGAGCTTCGCTGGGCAAGGCCTCGTCGCCGAGATGCTGCAGCTCTCGCAGGTGAAGCCGTTCCAGGTCGGCGGCACCATCCATATCGTCATCAACAACCAGATCGGCTTCACCACCAATCCGGACGAAGGCCGGTCGGCGCGTTTCCCGACCGACATCGCGAAGTTGATCGAAGCCCCGGTCCTGCACGTCAACGGCGACGATCCTGAAGCGGTTCGCCGCGTCGCAGAGGTCGCCGCCGCCTATCGCGCGAAGTTTGCAGCCGACATCCTGGTCGATCTGGTCTGCTACCGCCGCCCCGGCCACAACGAGCTCGACGAGCCGCGCTTCACGCAGCCGGCCATGTACCGCGCCATCGACGAGCGCCCGACCGTCGCCGCGCTCTATCGCGCCCAACTCGTCGACGACGGCGTCGACACCTCCGTCGCGGACGCCGCCGCCGAACGCCTGCTCGACGAGATGCGGCACGCCTTCGATGCGGCCCCCGCCTACCACGTCAACGGCATCGACGCCTTCTCCGGCGCCTGGAGCGGCCTGCGCGCCGGCACCGTCGCCGATATGCTGGGCTTCACGGCCACGGGCGTGTCGAAGGATCGCCTGCGCGAACTCGGCGAAGCCATGACGACCCCGCCCGCGGGCTTCGACGTCGATCCGAAGGTCGCCCGCTTCCTCGCCGAGCGCCGGCACACGATCGAGACCGGGCGCGGCATCAACTGGGCGACGGCCGAAGCCCTGGCACTGGCCTCCCTCCTCAACGAGGGCACGCCCGTGCGCCTCGGCGGACAGGACTGCGTGCGCGGCACCTTCACCCAGCGCCATCTGGCCGTGCATGACCAGACGTCGGGCGAGCGCCACGACGTCCTGGCACCGATCGCGATGGCGGCCGGCACCACCGCCGAGATCCACAACACGCCCCTCATCGAGCACGCCGTGCTCTGCTTCGAGTACGGCATCAGCCTCGCCGATCCCTATCGGCTCGTCGTGTGGGAAGCCCAGTTCGGCGAGTTCCTCAACATCGCCCAGCCCGTGTTCGACCAGTGCATCGCCTGCGGCGAGGACCGCTGGGTGCGTTCGTCGGGTCTCGTTATCCTGTTGCCGCACGGGCTCGACGGCGGCGGCCCGGACCATTCAACGGGCCGGCCCGAGCGCCTACTCGCCGCCTGCGCCGGCGCCAACCTCGAAGTGATGAACATTTCGACGCCCGCGAACTTCTTCCACGCGCTGCGCCGGCAGGTGCGGCGCGCGTTCCGCAAGCCGCTCGTCGTGCTCACACCCAAAGCGCTCCTGCGCAACAAGGCCTGCGTCTCCACCCTCGACGACATGGCGACGGAAACGGGCTTCCGCTCGGTCCTGACCGACGGCCATCCGGGCGGCGCGACCCGCGTCCTGATCTGTACGGGCAAGGTCTACTACGAGCTGGCCTCGGCGCGCGCAGCGCTCGGCCTAGAGCAGCAGATCGCGATCGTGACGCTCGAGCAACTGCATCCCTTCCCGGCCGAGGAACTGGCCCGCGCCGTCCGCGCCCATCCGCTGGCCGAATTCGTGTGGGTCGAGGAAGAGCCCGACAACATGGGCTACTTCCGCCACCTCGAGCCGCTTCTGCAGATGGTGACGGGCAGGCCCGTGCGCCGCGCCGGCAGGCCGGGCGTCGCCACGCCGGCGACCGGCGTGAAGTACTGGCATGAGGCCGAGATCAAGGCGTTCATGCACCAGGCATTCGCCTGACGCGCAAGAACGGCCTCGAGGCGCAGGATCATGCTGTTCCCGGGGGACACGGGAAGCCGATGATCACGGGGGGACGCGCCTCGAGACCGCGATTGCAGCCGATGTCATGACGGCGAAGACGAGAGCACACACGGGGAAACAGACACGCGACACTTCGGGTCTGTCAGGTTGGCTCCAGCGCTGTCGGGACAAGGGTGGGATGTGACGCGAGACCCATGGTCTTGTGCTACGCGGGACACCCCTCGGTTCTAGTCCCCGCGCAGTTAATCGCGCGTAAAATTTCGTCCAGTTTCGGAGGATTGTTTCGGTCTCGCAGGCAACACGGAAGCGCTTGTTTTCCTGCGCATTTTCTTTTTGTTCACGATTGTCTGCGACAGGCGCGAACTACGGCTTTGCCGCAGCTTCACCGGCGCTGCGATCAACGCGCGGAGACCCACGAGTTGCCGAGGCGCGCAGGCCTGCGCGGCCCGGCCATCCTCCCTCAAATCTTGAGCGCAGCGCGCCCGCCGAAGCGGGCCTGGTCGCCCAGTTCCTCCTCGATGCGGATGAGCTGGTTGTACTTGGCGAGACGGTCCGAGCGCGACAGCGAGCCGGTCTTGATCTGACCCGCGTTGGTGGCGACCGCAATGTCCGCGATCGTGCTGTCTTCCGTCTCGCCCGAGCGATGCGAGATCACCGCCGTGTAGGAGGCCCGCTGCGCCATGGCCACAGAGTCGAGCGTCTCCGTCAGCGACCCGATCTGGTTCACCTTCACCAGGATCGAATTGGCGATGCCGTCCTTGATGCCCTTCGACAGCCGCTGCGTATTGGTCACGAACAGGTCGTCGCCGACGAGCTGGCAGGTCTTGCCGATGAGTTCCGTCAGCCCCTTCCAGCCGGCCCAGTCGTCCTCCGACATGCCGTCCTCGATGGAGACAATCGGGTAGCGCTTGACGAGGTCGGCGAGATATTTCGCCATGCCGGCGCTGTCGAGGCTCTTGCCTTCACCTTCGAGCGCGTACTTGCCGTCCTTGAAGAACTCCGTTGCGGCGCAATCGAGCGCCAGCACCACGTCGGAGCCCGGCTTGTAACCGGCCTTCTCGATCGACGTCATGATGAAACCCAGCGCCTCGTCGGCGGACTTGAGATTGGGCGCGAAGCCGCCTTCGTCGCCGACGTTGGTCGAGTGCCCCGCGTCGCTCAGCCCCTTCTTCAGCGTGTGGAAGATCTCGGCGCCCATGCGGATGGCATCGCGGCAGGTCGGCGCCCCCACCGGCATGATCATGAATTCCTGGATGTCGATCGGGTTGTCGGCGTGCGCGCCCCCGTTGATGATGTTCATCATCGGCACCGGCAGGATGTGCGCCTGCGTGCCCCCGAGGTAGCGATAGAGCGCGAGACCGGATGCATCCGCCGCAGCCTTGGCCACGGCGAGCGACACGCCGAGGATCGCATTGGCACCAAGGCGGGCCTTGTTCGGCGTGCCATCGAGCGTCTTGAGCGCGTCGTCGATGCGGCGCTGGTCTTCCGCATCCATGCCGCGCAGCGCGTCGTAGATCTCGCCTTCGACCGCGGCGACCGCATTGAGCACGCCCTTGCCGAGGTAGCGCTTCTTGTCGCCATCGCGCAGCTCATTGGCTTCGTGGGCGCCGGTCGAAGCGCCCGACGGCACCGCCGCGCGGCCCTGCGAGCCATCCTCCAGGATCACGTCGACCTCGACGGTCGGATTGCCACGGCTGTCGAGGATTTCGCGGCCGACGATGTCCACGATGGCGGTCATAGGAGCACTCCTTCCGGGGAAAGGCTTCAGCGTGTGGGCAATGCGTTGCGAGGCTTCTACAAAATGCACGCGGGCTGGCAAAGCCCTCCGTTGGCGCCGAGGGTTAAGACTGGCACAATGACGCATTCGCGAAGGCCCCCGAGCCCCCCGAACGCGAGCCCCAAACCACAGCAAGTTGCAGGTCAACCGCGTGACCGACCCCACTTCAGCCGCCCTCGTGCTGTTTTCCGGCGGGCAGGACTCGACCGTCTGCCTCGCGTGGGCCCTTGCCCGCTTCGCCCGCGTCGAGACCATCGGCTTCGATTACGGCCAGCGCCACCGGGTCGAGTTGCAGCAACGGCCCGTGATCCGGAGCGCATTGGCGGCCCTCGACCCCGTATGGGCTTCGAGGCTCGGGCCTGACCACGTCCTCCCCCTCGACGGCTTGGCCGCGATCAGCGAAACGTCCCTCACCCGCGACATGGCCTATGCCGTCACCGCGGCAGGCCTCCCCAACACCTTCGTGCCCGGCCGCAACCTCCTGTTCCTGACCTACGCCGCAGCCCTCGCCTATCGCCGAGGCATCCCCACTCTCGTGGGCGGCATGTGCGAGACCGACTACTCGGGCTATCCCGATTGCCGCAACGACACGTTGCAGACGCTCGGGAAAGCGCTGAGCCTCGGGCTCGACAAGCCGGTCGAGATCGCGACGCCGCTCATGTGGATCGACAAGGCCGGCACCTGGGCCCTGGCTGCGGACCTCGGCGGCGACGCATTGATCCGCCTCATCGTCGATGACACGCACACCTGCTACACAGGCAATCGCAGCACGCGGCATCCCTGGGGCTGGGGATGTGGCACGTGCCCCGCCTGCCTCCTGCGCGCGAAAGGATGGGACGCATGGCAATCCGCGAGGACCTGACGGAAGCCGTTACGCTGGCCATCGCCGGCGACTGGGAGGACGCGCACAAGATCGTGCAGCGCCACGAGGAGGATCCGATCGCCTGCTGGATCCACGCCGCGCTTCACAAGATCGAGGGCGACGAAACGAACGCGCGCTACTGGTACCGCCTCGCAGGGCAGGCCTACGAAGCCTACGCCGACCCCAAAGCCGAACTGCAAACCATCAAAGCCGCCCTCACCTACTGACGCCGCGCAAGCTGACAACCGGCCCGCACGCTACGTTATGCGCGAGGTCCCGCCCGCGCTCCACTTGCACTCCGGTCATCCCGGTGCTCGTCACACGGCTGTCCGGTTGAGTTGTGATGGACAAGCTGCATGGCACTGATTCAACTGTGATTCGAGAGCTTGGCGGCTTCGTCGAACACAGAAG
>RXJK01000132.1 GCA_003963125.1 Hyphomicrobiales bacterium | reverse complement strand
GCGCGCGAGCAGCCGCGCCTGGTGGCCGAACTGCGCGCGGCGGGCTACGAGATCAACGAGGGCATGGTGCTGAAGCTCGGCGAGGCCATCCACTTCGGGCCGGAGGCGACACGCCGGATCGCCGAACTGGGCCAGACGGCGCCCTCTGCCGTGACGCGCGTCGGGCTCGCGGCCATCGGCAGTGCGCCGTGGTCGCGGGCGCTCTATCCCTGGCTCAATCGGGCGCGCATGCTGCTGTTGCGATCGCTCGGACGCACGCTGATCCGGTGACGCCCGCGGGCGCTCACCAGGTGAGGCTCGGCATGGCGGCGACAGGGGCGAACGTGCGCTTGCCGAACAGCGCCTCGAGCGAGGCCGGGCTGAGGCCCTCCTGCAGATAGACGCCGCTCGCGACCATCACAGTCTTGAGGCCCACCTCGCAGCCACCGCGGATGTCCGTCTCGACGCCGTCGCCGATGGCGAGGATCGCGTCCGGTTCGACGGCGGTGCCGCGCAGGCGCGCGATCTCGGCGAACGCCTGCTCGTAGGCCGGCCGGTAGGGCTTGCCGGCGTAGGTGACGTCGCCGCCCATGGCGCCATAGCGCTGGGCGAGGGCCCCGGCGCACCAGATGAGCTTGTTGCCGCGCTCGACCTTCACGTCGGGGTTGGCGCAGATCATGGGCAGGCCGCGGGCGATCAGCGGCTTGAACAGCTCCTCGTAGTCGTCGGGGGTTTCACGCGTGTCGTCCCACAGACCCGAGCAGAGGATCGCTTCCGCGTCGCGCGCGCCCACCGTGCGCACGTCGGCGCCGTCGAACAGGCCCTTGTCGCGCTCGGGACCAATGTGCAGGAACGAGCGGCCCGCAACGGCGCCGATGAGCCCGCGCGTGACGTCGCCCGAGGTGACGCCGCCGTCGTAGGCATCGTCGGCCACGCCCAGATGGCGCAATTGCTTGATGACGTCCGGGAAGGGCCGCGGCGCATTCGAGAGCAGCAGCACCGTCCCGCCCCGGGCGCGGAAGCGGCGGCAGGCCTCCACGGCCTCGGGAAAGGCGGCGACGCCGTTGTGCATGACGCCCCAGATGTCGACGATCCAGGCGCTGATGCCATCGCAGAGGCCCGCGACGCCGGCGATGATCGGGATGGTCTTCGTGCTCATGCCGCGTCAGTAGCGGCCACGCGCGCCGAGATCAAGCCACGGCGTTGGGCGGCGCCGCCACGACTTCCTGCTTCACAAGCCGCGGCGCGCCGAACAGCGAGCCGCGGCCGAGCAGCACGCCGAAGCCGAGGATGCGGGCGAGCTGCCAATCGTCGTCGATGTGGCCGACGATGAGACCCAGGCGATGCTCGGTGAGCATGCGCACGATGTCGGCCGCCGGCACGAGGCCGGACGGCGCGGGCAAGCCTTCCAGGAACACCGGGGCATCGAGGTTGACGAACTCGAAGCCCATGCGCTTGAGCTCGCCGAAATCCATGTCGAGGTCCGTCACGCCGTCGAGGGCGAAACTGAAGCCAGAGGCCGCCAGCGCCGACAGGGTCTGCACGTGGCCCGGCGAAAAGATGCGGACTTCCGCCTGCTGGAACGAGATCACGAGCCGCATGGAGCCGGTCTTCGACTCGCCCGAGGCCGTGCTGAGGAAGCGGTGGTCGGTGAGCGATTCGCCTGCGATCGACGTCAGCACAGAGCCGTTGCGGCCGCCATCGCCGAGCCTACGCGCGACGCGGGCCGCGCGCAGGATACGGGCCATGTCGATGCGCGGCATCAGGCCGGAGCCCAGCGCGATGCGCGTGACCTCGTCCTGGTCCAGCGCCGCGCCATCCGCCATGAGCAGGCGCGTCGACACCTCGAAGTGGCGCGTACGCCCCTCGGTCAGCGACTGGATCGGCTCGAGCAGCACTTCCATGCGCTCGGCCGCGAGCGCTTCGGCCACGCGGATGAGCTGCGGACTGACGGCCTGCGTTTCCTTGGCGCGCGGCGTCGGAGCGGCGGGAGGCTGCGGGGCCGCGGCCTGGGGCGGAAGCGCTGTCTGTTGGGCGGCGGGCGGAGGCGGATTGGGGGCCGCCGCACGTTGCGCTTGAGCGGTGGCCGGCGCCTTAGGGGCGCGCTGGCCCTGCGGTGTGGCGCGCATCGTCTGGGCAACGGATTCGAGCGCGGCGATCGAGCGGTCGATCATCGCGTCGCCGTCCTGCTGGGGGACGAGCTTGCCGCGCACCTTCGGGGGCGTCGCGGGGGCCGTATTCAGTTCGTCGGCGAGCTTCTTGACGAGGCCCTCGATCATTTCGACCGTGAACTCGGTCGGGGCGCGTACGGCTTCGGCGGCCTGCGGCGGGAGAGGCGGCGGGGGCGCAGCGCGCTGCACGTCCTGGGGCGGCGCGTCGTAGCGGGTGAGGCTGGCGATGTCTGCCGGGCGGTACGTGAACGGGTCGGGACCAGCGTCGGTGTCTTCATCGTCCGGGTGGTCTTCGAGGGCGGGCGCCGGAGCCGCCGGCTGTTGCACGCCGCGCTTGCCGAAGCTCGGGCTCAGTTGCGGCTCGATGCCCTTTTCATGGGCCCAGGGATCAAACATTTCATCGTCGGCGACTGCGGCGGCAGGTTTCGGCTGGAAGCCGCGCCGCACGATCAGATGGCTCATCAGCAGGAAGGCATAGATGCCAAGTGCCGTGGCGAGGCCGGTCCACACATGCAGCCCGATGCGGAGCAGCAGGAAGGCGCCGATGGCGAGCGAAACGACCGTGACCGCGAAGATCACGAACGCGTCGGTAAAGCGCGCACCCGCCGATGGCGCTCCTGCAGTCTTCTGACGTGCCATCCCCCGCCTCCGGAATCCCGTCCGTCGATTCGTCCCGGAAAAGCATTCGCGAGCGCTGCTGCATGCGCAACCCGCGATGGCAGGCGCGGGGCGGTTTTCCACCAATTCGGGCAGTTATCGACAAGGTGCGCCAACTGTCATCCCGGCTGGAGCGCGAAGCGGGAAAGCCGGGAGCCAGGGGCTAAGCGCTCGTCCGCAGCCCCTGGGTCCCGGATCGGTGCTGCGCACCGTCCGGGATGACAGGAGTTGCGAGAGTTGGCGGCGGAGCCCTATCGCTCCATGAATTTGGAGCGTCAAACCGCTGGACATACCTCCAACTGTCATCCCGGCCGGAGCGCGTCAGCGCGCAGCGCCGGGACCCAGGGCCAGCACACGGCGCCCTTGGCCCCTGGGTCCCGGATCGGTGCTCGCACCGTCCGGGATGACAGGAGGGAGGGCACCGAAAGCGCAGGGAAATCGCGCCACAAACGCGAACGGCGGCCGGTGACCGGCCGCCGCTGCAACTTCTGATCTTGTGAAGGTCTGGCTTACTTCACGGCTTCCAGGATCTTGGCGATGCCGTCGCGGATCTCGCCGATGTCCGACTCCGTGCAGACGAGCGGCGGGGCGACGATCAACGTGTCCATGGTCACGCGCACGTAGATGTTGAAGTCGTGGTACATGCGCTCGATGGCCTCGTAGCCGCGCACGCCGGGCTTGCCGGCGACCGGGTCGAGGTCGATGCCCGCCATCAGGCCGATGGTGCGGATGTCGGCCACGTTCGGTGCGCTCTTGAGGCTCATCATGGCGTCGGCGAACACCGGCTCCAGCTTCTGGGCGCGCTCGAACAGGCCCTCGTCCTTGTAGATATCGAGGGTGGCGAGGCCCGCCGCGGCGGCCAGCGGATGGCCCGAGTACGTGTAGCCGTGGAACAGCTCGATCATGTGCTCGGCGCCCGTCATGAAGGTCTCGTAGATGCCCTTCGACGCCATCACGCCGGCCATCGGCACGGCGGCGTTGGTGACGCCCTTGGCGAAGGTGATCATGTCGGGTTCGACGTCGTAGCGCTCGGAGGCGAAGCAGGTTCCGAGGCGGCCGAAGCCGGTGATGACCTCGTCGAAGATCAGCAGGATGCCGTGCTGCTGGGTGATCTCGCGCAGGCGCTTCAGGTAGCCCTTGGGCGGCGGCAGGCAGCCCGTGGAACCGGCCACCGGCTCAACGATCACGGCGGCGATGGTGGACGCGTCGTGCAGGTTGATGAGCCGCAGCAACTCGTCGGCGAGATGCGCACCCCACTCGGGCTCGCCCTTGGTGAAGGCCTGCTTGGAGCGGTCGTACGTGCTCGGAAGATGGTCGACGCCGGTCAGCATGTTGCCGAACTGCTTGCGGTTGGCGACCATGCCGCCGACCGAGATGCCGCCGAAGCCGATGCCGTGATAGCCACGCTCACGGCCGATAAAGCGCGTGCGGGCGCCTTCGCCGCGGGCCTTGTGGTAGGCGAGCGCGATTTTCAAAGCCGTATCAACGGCTTCCGAGCCCGAGTTGGAGAAGAACGCGTAGTCCAGGTTGCCAGGGGCGAGCAGGGCGAGACGGGAAGCCAGCTCGAACACCTTGGGGTGGCCGTACTGGAAGGCCGGGGAGTAGTCGAGCTTGGCCGCGGTTTCCTGGATGGCCTTGACGATCGGCTCGCGGCAGTGGCCGGCGTTGACGCAGAACAGGCCCGAGGTCGCGTCCAGCACCTTGGTGCCGTCGGGCTTGATGTAGTGCCTGTCCTTGGCGCCGGCGAAGAGGCGCGGACGCTTCTTGAAAGCCCGGTTCGGGGTGAACGGCACCCAATAGGATTCGAGTTCATTGGGCTTCATATCGAGCGGGGCCATGGCGCGTCTCGCAGGGTTGGCGTTGAAATTGCCCGTGGTTTCTAGCAGGGCGGGAGCGGCGCTCCAAGCGTACCTCTGCGCATAGGTCCGTTCCCAAAGCGCGGATCTTTCCATACTGCGGTGATCCGGCGCCGCTAGACCGCCACAGGGTTGTCCGGGGGGCGTCCCTTTTCCGGCGCATGGCGACCCGAATCGGGATTGCATTTAGCGGTTGTTAGGCGATTCGGACCGAGAAGCAGATCAAGGTCCGAGCAAACGCCCAACCGTTCGGTTGTGTCGAGGAGGAGTTCAGCATGTTGATGAGCGTCGTCGAGGAAGCCCAGTCGGTTCACCGTCACCCCGAATTGGCGGGCAAACGGGTGCTCATCACAGGTGTCTCACATAGCGCTGGCGTAGACCTTGCCCGAGCCTTCGCCGAGCACAAGGTCCGCCTCATTCTGCAGTTCGCCGAGGCCGGCGAGAGCATGGATGCCGTCGCCGAGATCGCCGCGCAATCCGCCCTCGAGATCCAGTCCTACGGGCCCGTGCCGTCCTCGAGCGAAGCCTCGGTCGCCTTTGCGCGCATGGCCGTGCAGTGCTACGGCGGCCTCGACGCCGTCATTAACCTGATCCCCCTGACGGCGCCCGCCATCGGCGCTGCGACGGGCGTCGACGACCTCGAACGCCTGGTCGCCTCGCGCCTGCGGCTGCCGCTGCATCTCTCGCAGATCGCGGCCAACCGCATGGCGATGATGATGACAGAGGGGCTGATCCTCAATGTCGCCGCGGTGCAGGCCAAGGCCGCCAACGGCCGGCTCGCCTTCGCCTCCATGATGAAGGCCGCCCTTACGAGCATGACGCGCGCCCAGGCCGAGGAATGGTCGGGCAAGGGCATCCGCTTCAACGCGATTGCGCCGCAGACGACGCTGGCGAATGAGCCAGGCCTCAATGGAGAGGCAAACGTCGCCATGCTGGCGCTCTATCTCGCCTCGAGCCACGGTCGGAAGCTTTCGGGCCACGTGTTCGAGGCCGACTGCGCGCGCTGCTGAAGCGCGATGGACCCCATCGCCTACGAGCGGACGCCGAAGGATTGGGCGGCATTCGTGCGGCTCGCCCATCGACGGCTGCGAGGGGCGCCGTTCGCGATCATGATGGGCTTCGTGACCTGCGGTTTCATCGCCATCACGCGCTTTCTTGACCCTGAGGGTGTGCATCTGCCGGCGATGCTCGCAACCACGGGGCTCTACGTGTTCGCCGTGCTGCTCTACGCCAGCCTCTCCTCAGGCCGACATGTGAAGCCTGGCGGCAGCGTGCTCGGCAAGCGCAGCATCCGTCTCGACGCACAGGGCGTCGAGGATACCGGTGCGCATAACAAGGTTCTGTTTGCCTGGTCCGGCATCACGGACGTGACGCGCAGCAAGGACCTCGTCGTGCTGTGGAGCGACCCGGCGGCCGGGGTTTTCATCCCGGTACGGGATTTCGCTTCCGAGGCGGAGATCACGACGTTCGTGGCGTTCGCCACGGAGCGGGCTGCAGCCGCGCGCGGCACGGGCTGAACTTCAGGCTATCGGGCTGCAAATCCATTTAAGATAATCAGCGCACGCGCTTATTTCATCTTTTTATAATTTCTCTCATTGCCACTGCAATGCGAAATTCTTATACAGCATTTCCGTTTTTATAATCTCCGCTTTACTATTCCGGCTGGATACTGGGGTCGCAAAGGCTTCCCTGGACGATAAACGCCATGCGCACGATTTCTGCACGCCTGCATTTCCTGATCGGCCTGTTCATCCTCGGCTGCGGCGCCATGGCCATGGCGCTCATCTGGCTCTCCAACGAGCGCGCCATCGCCTCCCGGCACAAAGGGCTGGAGCAACTCGCCGACGTCGCCATTGGCGTGCTCGATGCGCACAAGAAGATGGCTGACGCCGGTACCATGACGCAAGAGGAGGCGATCAAGAAGGCCTTCGCCGTCATCAACAATATGCGGTTCAACAAGGGCGACTACTTCTTCATCAAGGACATCCTGAACACGACGCTCGTCAACCCGGGGACGCCGCAGACGGTCGGACAGCGGCGCAACGACGCCGTCGATTCCAACGGCTTTGCCTGGGGCAAGGCGATGGCCGGCATGATCGAGCGGATGGAAACCGGCTTCCTCTCCTATGTCATCGAGAAGCCGGGCACGACGGTGCAGGTGACGAAGACCTCGTTCCTCAAGCCCTACGCGCCCTGGAAGCTCTCGGTCGGTACGGGCGTCTACATGGACGACCTCGTGGCCGAGCGTAATGACGCCATGATCCAGGCCGGCTCGTTCAGCCTCGTGCTCGCCGCGCTGCTCGGCGGCATCACCTTCTTCATCTCGCGCGGCATCGTGCGTCCGCTGCAGGCGCTGTCCGACGCGATGGGTCGCATCACGCGCGGGGAAGACGTCTCCGTCGCCGCGGAAGCCGCGCGCAAGGACGAGATCGGGACCATGGCGCAGTCGGTCGTCATCTTCCAGGAAGCGGGCCGCGCCAAGCAGCGGGCCGAGGCCG
The DNA here is from genome assembly GCA_003963125.1 of Hyphomicrobiales bacterium. Lineage (GTDB taxonomy): Bacteria > Pseudomonadota > Alphaproteobacteria > Rhizobiales > Hyphomicrobiaceae > AWTP1-13. Next base: position 4,469 of record RXJK01000132.1, on the reverse strand, counting down.
AAGCTGCGCAGCATCGCGCGCAGGCCGAGGCCGAGCGCGCCGCACGCGAGACGGAGCGCAACGAGGAGGAGCGGCACGCCAAGGCGATGGTGCAGGCGCTGAGCGTCTCGCTCGACCAGCTGTCGCGCGGCGACCTCACGTGCGAGATCGGCACGCCCTTCCACGCCCGCCTCGAGGAATTGCGGACGAACTTCAACGCCGCGGTCGGCAAACTGCGCGCGACGATGAGCTCGGTGGCAGTTTCCTGCGGCGCGATGGAATTCGGTACGCGCGAGATTTCGGCCGCATCGGCCGACCTGTCGCGCCGCACGGAGCAGAATGCGGCGACCATCGAGGAGACCTCGGCGTCCCTCAACGAGATCGTCTCGACCGTCAAGAAGACGGCCGAGAGCGCCTCGCACGCCAACACGGTGGTTTCGACCGCCAAGGACAGCGCGCAGCGGGCCGAGTTCGTGGTGCAGAAGACCACGCAATCGATGGCCGGGATCGAGAAGTCCTCGCAGCAGATCACGCAGATCATCGGCGTCATCGACGAGATCGCCTTCCAGACCAACCTGCTCGCGCTGAACGCAGGCGTGGAAGCGGCACGCGCCGGCGATGCGGGGCGCGGGTTCGCCGTCGTCGCCTCCGAGGTGCGGGCCCTGGCGCAGCGGTCGGCGCAGGCCGCCAAGGAGATCAAGCAGCTCATCGGCACGTCGACGGCGCAGGTTTCCGAAGGCGTCGAGTTCGTGGCGAAGACGGGTGTGGCCCTCGGCGAGATCCTGGCGCAGGTCGATACCATCAGCGGCATCATCGGCAAGATCGCCGAGAACGCCAACGAGCAGGCGACGGGCCTTGCGGAAGTGAACAGCGCCATCGGCGCGATGGACAAGGTTACGCAGGAGCATGCGGCGATGGTCGAGGAATCGACCGCGGCGAGCCGCAAGCTGTCGGAGGAGGCGCAGAGCCTCGCCGAACTGGCCCGCGGCTTCAATGTCGGCTCGGGGCACACTGCCGGGCGCCGCCGCGCGGCCTAGGGAATATCCGGCATAAGTGCAACATTGCGGGCTCGCGACGGCAGCATCCAGACACATTTTGCGTTCCCGGAAATCGCGCGCGAGCGCGATTGTCCGGGACCTTGCCCGGTCGCAATTCTGCTGCACCCTCCAAGAATTCCGTCGGTCGGAAGGATACTAAGGTCGTGAGGGCTATGCGACCACCGATGCAGGTGGCCGAATGCTTTCAGATTGACCTCGCGCTGCAAGTTGCCGGACAGCCGTGCTGGCGCACGGCTTCCGGGAACGCACAGAGAGAGAGAGAGAGAGAGAGAGAAGATTAGTAGCCTTCTTTGAGCAGCGGGAAAGCGCTGTCGAGCCAGGGGCGGCCGAGCGGCGTGGTGGCTTTGACGTAGCTCGGGTCGAGTTCGGCGAAGGACGTCACGCCCAGCATGCCGAGCGCGCGCATGGCCTCGTCCTGGAGCAGCTCGAGCATGCGCACCACGGCGGCCGCGCCGCCCGCCGACAACGCCAGCGCCTGCAATCGCCCGACACCGACCGCGGTCGCGCCAAGCGCCATGGCCTTGACGATATCGGCGCCGCGCATGAAGCCGCCGTCGACCATCACCTCGGCCTTGCGGTTCACGGCGGCGGCCACTTCCGGCAGCGCATCGATGCCGCCGAGGCCGTGATCGAGCTGGCGGCCGCCGTGGTTCGACACGTAGACGCCCTCGATGCCTTCCTCGACGCAGATCCTGGCATCCTCCGCCGTGGCGATGCCCTTGATGATGAAGGGCAGCTTGTAGCGCTTCCTGAGCTTGGCCACGTCGGCCCACGAGAAGCGCGCCTGGTAGTGTTCGAGCGCATTGGTGCGGCGTGACGTTGTGACGTAGCGCTTGGCGAGATCGCGCTCACGGCGGCCGTAGTAGTCGAGATCGACGGTGAGGCAGAGCGCGACGTAGCCCGCCTTCATCGCGCGCGAGATGTGGTCGTCGACATACTTCTGATCGCCGCGGATATAGAGCTGGTAGATCTTCGGGTATCCGGGTGCTGCGGCCGCCACCTCCTCGACGCCCGGCGCGCAGGCGGAGCTCAGCATGTGCATGGCGCCGAATTCGGCGGCGGCCCTGGTCGGCGCCTTGCCGCCCTCGGGCGTCATGTCCTGCAGCGAGCCGATGGGCGCGAGGATCACGGGCAGCTTGACCTTCTGCCCCATGATGGTGCCGCCGGTATCGACCTTCTCCACGTTGCGCAGGACGCGCGGGCGGAAAGCAATGGCATCGAGCGCGCGGCGGTTGCGCTCCAGCGTCGTCTCCGTCTCGGCGCCGCCCATGATGTAGTCCCACGTGGCGCGGGAGAGGTTCGCCTGGGCCGGACGGACGAACTCGTGCAGGACGGCGTATTGCTGTTCTTCGCGCATGGAGCGTTCCCCTGTTTCGTGCCCGAGCATAAACTCGGTGCTCGCGCGATTTGAAGGCCCCGGCGCGATCAACTGCTTTTGGCGGCCGAAGACGAGGGAGAGGGGCATGGCCTCACGCTGGAGCGGGCGACGGGCGCGGTTTCGCGGCCTCCTGGAGGGGAACGCGTGCGTGCATCCGGCCTCCGTGCATGACGCGATCTCGGCGCGGATCGCGGCCGACCTCGGCTACGAGATGGGGATGCTGGCGGGCTCCGTGGCCTCGCTCGCGGTGCTGGGTGCACCCGACATGATCCTCATCACGCTCAGCGAGTTCGCGGAGCAGGCGCTGCGCGTGAGCCGTGGCGCGGACCTGCCGCTGATGGTCGATGCCGACCACGGCTACGGCAACGCGCTCAACGTGGTGCGCACGGTGGAGGAATTGGAGACCGCCGGCGTCGTGGGCCTGTCGATCGAGGATACGCTGCTGCCGCAGCCCTTCGGCAGCGGCGGAAAGCCGTCGCTGATCTCGATCGAGGAGGGCGTGGGCAAGATGAAGGCGGCGCTTGCGGCACGCGCGGACAAGGATCTCGTCATCGCGGGGCGTACGAGCGCGGTGGCGATCAGCGGCGTCGCCGATGCCGTGGCGCGCGCGAAGGCCTACGAGGCGGCGGGCGTCGATGCCATGTTCTACGTCGGCATCAAGACGCAGGCGGAACTCGACGCGCTGTGTGATGCCGTGCGCATCCCGATCATTCTCGGCGGCGTGCCGGCGGCGCTGCTCGACAAGACGATGCTCGCCGCGCGCGGCGTGCGCGTGTGCCTGACGGGGCACCAGCCGTTCCAGGCCGCGATCGCCGCGTTGCATTCGACGCTGAAGGCCCTGCGCGAGGGGACGCCGCCGGATGCATTGACGGGGCTCGCGTCTGCGGCGCTCAGCACAGCCGTAACGCGTGCGGACGTCTACGCGGCGGCCGTGCGTGATTTTCTCGAGAAGAGCCCGTAGGTCGAGTAGAGCCGAAGGCGAAACCCGACATTACTGATGCGAGCGGAGAGGAATGGCGTCGGGTTTCGCTTCGCTCGCCCTGACCTGCGCCTTCGGCTGCCGAGCGCATACGGCACTCCCCATTGTCATCCCGGCCGGAGCGCGAAGCGCGCAGCGCCGGGACCCAGGGGCAACGGATGGCGCGCTCGGCCCTGGGTCCCGGATCGGTGCTGCGCACCGTCCGGGATGACAGTATGGAGCGAGCGCCGGGAGATACGGATAAGCGGCGCTCGGTGGAACGCTCCGTGCGCTTCGTTGTGCCATTGCAGGGCGGTGGACCAAGGAGAAGCTCATCACTGCGCGGGTCGCAGATCTCCCCGGCGCTCGGTCTCTCTCGTTGTGTGTGTCGGGAAAGGCTGCGAAGCTCGCTTAATGCGTTTCGACCCGAGGATGTGGACGATGAGCATTGCGGCCGTGCGTGATCTTTTCGATCGGTGGGAGCAGGTGTGGCACGAGGATCGCCACGATCTCGTGGCGACCTGCGTCGGCGCCAGCTACGTGCGGCACGATGCCGGCGGTACACGCACCGTCAGCGCCGAGAGCTATGCGGGCGAACTCGCCAAGATCAAAGCTGCGCGTCCCGGCGTGCGGGTCGTCGTGTACGACCACATGCTGGGCGTGGATCGTGCCTGGTTCCGGTTCACCTTCACGTGGCGGGACGCCGACACGGGCGCGGCGCAGACGCAGGCCGGCATGCAGGCCTACCGCATCCATGACGGCAAGCTCGCGGAGACGTGGATCGTGCTGCTGCCTATCGGCTCGACGTGGCCGGATGCGGTCGCGCAAGAGCGCTGGACGAGCCCGGTGGCTGCGCCAACATAAAACGAAGCGGCGAACCGTAGGTCGGGTAGAGCCGAAGGCGAAACCCGACATTGCTGATGGAAGCGAGAGGAATGGCGTCGGGTTTCGCCGCCTCACCCCGACCTACGAACGTGCGTTTGCGCAGGCGGCACCCTCCACTGTCATCCCGGCCGGAGCGCGTAGAGCCGGCAACTGTGTTCTGCGATCCCGTGTCCGAGGAGTGTGCCGTCGTGCTCGGCGCCGTCAAGGACGA
>RXJK01000090.1:20006-69488 GCA_003963125.1 Hyphomicrobiales bacterium | reverse complement strand
AAGCACATCCCAGTCAATGCCTACGCGGAACAGTGGGAAACGACGCAGCTTCGCGAGGAGCTGAAGCGCGTGTTCTCGCTCGACCTGCCGATCGAGGAGTGGGCGCGCGAAGAGGGCATCGCCGAGAGCGAGATCGCCGAACGCGTGACCAAGGCCGTCGACGACAAGTACGACGAGCTGACGCGTGAAGTCGGTCGCGAGCTCATCAAGCAGTACCAGGACGCCAAGGGCATGGTGGAGTACGTGGCGCGGGAAACGGCGCTGTCGGAGCTCCTCGCGCGTCCCGGCGATACCTTCGCTGCGATCGGGCAGCATCTCTTGAGCTCCGAGAACAGCCCCATCCGGCTCAACGGCATCTCCAGCGACGACGCGATGCAGCAGGCGCCGCAGATCGGCTTCCAGTTCTTCCAGAGCTACATGCAGGCGCGCGAGTTCGTCAGCGAGATCGACGGCGCCAGCGATCGCAGCGAGCTCGCCGTCGGCGGCTCGCGCATGCGCAAGATCGAGAAGACCGTGCTGCTGCAGACGCTCGACCATCTGTGGCGCGAGCACATCGTCACGCTCGAACATCTGCGCCAGGTCATCGGCTTCCGCAGCTACGGCCAGCGGGATCCGCTCAACGAATACAAGTCCGAAGGGTATCAGCTGTTCGAAGTCATGCTTTCGAACCTGCGCGAGGAGGTGACGGGCCGCCTCATGCATCTGCAGGCCGGCGCAACCGAGGACGACGCGGTGCGCGGCGAGGAGGAGCCCGATCCGGCACAGTTGCAGGCCCTGCATCCCGATCCGCGTCAGAGCGATCCGGAATGGGCGATGGCGGATGCGGCGCTGGCCGTCGCGGACGGCCGCGGTGGTGGGGTCGCTCTCGAAGAGAAGCGGTCGCCCGTGCAGTTGCGCAAGAAGCCAGGCGATGCCGTCGATCCGAACGACCCGACCACGTGGGGCAAGGTCGCCCGCAACGCGCCCTGCCCGTGCGGCTCCGGCAAGAAATACAAGCACTGCCACGGCAGCCATCAGTAAACGGACGCGTTGCGCGGGCGCGTCCGTGCGGAGGGCGCGCGCCGTTAACCTTGCGTACGAAATCGGCGGCGGACAAGGGCGCGCGGGGCCTGTAGAACGCGGGTGAGCATGGCTGTGCGCCACTCAGGGGGTGCGGCGCCGAACCTGGACAGGCTGGGGACGTGAGGATACTCGGGATCGTAGCGAAGACGCACGACAGTGGCCTCGCGCTCCTGAGCGACGGCCACCTCGACGTCGTGCTCGAGGAAGAGCGCTTCGATCGCCGGAAGAAATCCCAGAAGTTCCCGCGGTTCGCACTCGCCACGCTGTGCGAGGACCTGAAGCTCGGCCTCTCCGACATCGATGTCGTGACGACGCCGTGGAACGTCTCGGTGTTGCGTCGGCTGGCGCTGCAGCAGCTTCTGCGCCGGTTTCCCCTGAGCCTCAGTCTGCTCGCACCTGCCGCGCATCGCGCGCAGCAGAACCAGATCATGCTGCTCAACCAGTATCTGCGGCGGGGGCTGCGCACGCATTTCGGGTCGGGCGCGAAGCTGCCCGAGATCGTGAACGTGGGACATCACGATTCGCATGCCGCTGCGTTCTTCGTGTCGCCGATGGAAGAGGCGCTGGTCCTCGTCATGGACGGCTACGGGGACGATGCCTCGACCAGCGCCTACGTCGGCAAAGGCAACCGGCTGGAACGGCTTTGGCACTCGGAGCAGATGAACTCGCTCGGCCTCGTGTACACGTTCGTGACGGAGTATCTGGGCTTTGCCGGCTTCGGCGACGAGGGCAAGGTGATGGCGCTCGCGGCCTTCGGTGACGACACCTACGTCGCGCGCTTCCGCGATGTCGTGCGGCCGGTGGCCGAGGGCCGCTACGACGTCAACATGGACTACTTTTCCTTTCTCACGTTCGGGGAGCTGCGCCCGTTCAGCGCGAAGTTCTTCGAGGTGTTCGGGCCGCCGCGGGCACCGGGTGAGCCGCTCGGCGACCGGCATCGCGATATCGCCTTCGCGCTGCAGGCGATCACGGAAGAGATCGTGCTGCATGTGGTGCGGCATCTCGTGACGCAGACGGGCCTGACGCAGATGTGCCTGACGGGTGGCGTCGCCTTGAACTGCGTCGCCAACGCGAAGGTGCTGGAAGAGACGCCGGTGAAGCGGCTGTGGGTGCCGCCATGCGCGTCGGACACGGGCGCGCCGCTCGGCAGCGCGCTTTGGCATTACCACCAGACGCTCGGGAACCCGCGCACGTTCGAACTCACGCATCCCTTCTATGGCAAGGCGTACAGCGCCGGTGAAATCAAGTCGGCGCTGGAAAGGGCCGGGCTCGACTACGAGACATTTTCCGAAGCCGTGCTGCTGGAGCGCGTCGCGCGGGATCTCGCGGACGGCAAGGTTGTCGGCTGGTACCAGGGCCGCTTCGAGATGGGTCCGCGCGCGCTCGGCAACCGGTCGATCCTCGCCGATCCGCGGCGCGCCGAGATGCGCGACGTGCTCAACGACAAGATCAAGGCGCGGGAGAATTTCCGCCCCTTTGCGCCGGCGGTGCTGATGGAGCGCGCGGCGGAATACTTCGAGATCACGCAGCCCGATCCGTTCATGACGCTTGCGCCGCGCGTGCGGCCCGACAAGCGCAAGGACATCGCGGCCGCGGTGCACGTCGATGGTACGGGCCGGATCCAGACCGTCGAGCGCGAGGCCAATCCGCGCTACTGGGGGCTCATCAACGCCTTTGGCAAGCTGACGGGCGTGCCGGTGCTGCTCAATACGAGCTTCAATCGCAAGGAGCCGATCGTCACGCGGCCGGAAGAGGCCATCAATTGCTTCCTCGAAAGCGGGATGGACGTGCTGGTGATGGGCGACTTCTACACGACCGACCGCCGGCGGCAGGATCCCGGCAAGCGCGCGTCGCGCGAGACGGTCACCGCGGCGTAGCTACTTACCCGTCGAGAAAAGTGGCGACCGGAATGTTGCGCGCAGAGGCACAACTCTACGCGGCAAGATCCCGGACAATCGCGCTCGCGCGCGATTTCCGGGAATGCAATAGAGAGGGAGTTGCATCCCACTGTGGGTCAGAGAGGGCGGACCATGCAGCGGGGGTAGCCGGCGGCGCGGAGTTCGGCGCAGTAGCCTTCGGCCTGCTCACGAGGGCCCGGCGGCAGCAGGATCAGGTGGTGCCAAACGCCGTTCTCGCCGAGATCGACGGTTTGTGCGTCGGCGCGCTTCGATCCCAGGACCGAGGGGAACTGCTTGCGCAGGTCGTTGTAGATCTTGGCCAGGGCCTGCTTGTCGCGATGGGTCGCGATCACGGCGACGAAGGGCTGGGCGCGCGGGTCGGGCCGCGGCGCCTGCGGCTGGGCGACGATGAGGCCCGGCACGCGGCCGCCACCTGCCCCCGTCTCGGTCAAGGGTGGTGACGACATCGGCGGGGGAGCCGGCACGCGGCTCGGGGCGCCCGAATTGGATTCCGCATTGGCCAACGCCTGATCGCGGGCCGAGGGATCACCCAGGGAAACGCGCTCCTTGCGCGGCGTGGCGCGCGCGGCGAGCGTCGACTTATGGCTGCCGAAGTTGGCGTAGGCGAAATAGCCGATGCCGCCGAGGATGACGATTGCCGCGAGCAGCGCCCCACTCCACACGGCGAGCCGCCGCGTCGAGCCGCGTGGCTCGGTGGGCTTCCTCTTGCCCTTCCTGGCGGTCTTGCCGCTGCGTCCCCCCGCCTCGATGCGCTTCGTCTTCGCGACCGTGCGCGGCGTATCGAGGGCGGGCGAGAGGTCTGCAAGGCGCACGGGCGGCCCCGGCGGCTGCAGCAGGCCTTGCACGCCGGCCTGCACGTCCCAGCTCGGCTCTTGCGGATATTGTGGCTGGGGGGCGTACTGCATCGCCTGCTGCGGCTGCTGTGGAACAGGGAGCGCGAACGGGCTCGCCTGCTGGGGCGGCGCCAGCGGTGGCAGCGGATGTCCTTGCCCCGGATGCGTGTGGAACTGGGCAGGGATCTGTGCCGGAACCTGGGCCGGGAACTGGGCCTGCGGCGCCGCGCTGCGCAGATTGAGGACGTCGTTGACGATGGTCGCGACCTTCTGCAGCGCCACGAACTGGACCTGCAGCATCTCCTGCATGGCAGCGTAGCGCTGGCTCGGATCGAGCGGCAGATGGCTCATGCGGTGATTGAGCCAATCCTGCGTGCGCACCACGTCGGCGGCCGCGTGTCGGGCGTGCATGCGCACGTCGGGGCCCGCGGCCTCCGCATGCCACTCGAGCTTGGCCAGAAGGTCGGCGATCTCGTGCGACACAGAAGCCAAGCGGTCGTGCATGCTGCGCAGCACCCGCTCGAATTCCTCGTGCCCTGACCGAGCGTTCACCCTAGCCGTCCCCTTCCCTGCCCGCATCCGTCGGATGCCGGCCCCCGCCTTCGCATCAAAAGAGCAATGCGCGGCGAATTTCAAGATTTGGCCGATGGTTACCGGCCTAAATGGTCATCCCCAGCCTTAATGGCCTACGCTGTGGACAAATTTGCGGCTTCGAAAGCGTGCCGTGCGCGCGGGGAAACCGCATCGGGTTGCACGGGGCGGACGAGGCAGTACGCTTCCGGCAAACGGCAAGACGGTTCGATCAGGGAGGTCGGCATGGCCAATGCGCGGTGGAAGATCAGGCCGGAAGGCTCGACCTGGGGCGACTATGGGCCCGACGACCAGCTCGGCCGCCTCAACGACCTCACGGCCGAGAAGGTCCTGCAGGGGATCGCGGAGGTGCGCACAGGCAAGACGTTCTGCCTGTCGCTGCCGCTCGACTATCCCGGCGGCGCGGTGCTCAACCCGCGGCGGCATCCCCCGCAGATCCGTCCCTCGCGCCGCGCGGACAAGCCCAACTGGCTTTATCGCACGGAGTGGGACCATCCGGGCCTCACCGACGTCGTTAACGACGACCTCGTCATCATGCATCTTCAGTACTCGACGCAGTGGGATTCGCTGTCGCACGTCGGCGCGTTGTTCGACGCCGATGGCGACGGGGTGGCGGAGCCGGTCTTCTACAACGGCTTCCGTGGCGACAGCGTGATGGAGGGGCCAACGGATGTCGCGCAGTCGGGCGCGATCCCCGGCACGACGGTGGAAGCGCGCTCCACGTCGCACGCGAAAGCGCTGAGCGTCGCGGGCATGGCCGAGACGTGCCTGCAGGGGCGCGCAGTGATGATCGATCTTTACGCGCACTTCGGCAATCGCCGGCATCCCGTCGGCTACGACGATCTGATGCGGGTCATGGCCGCGGACGGCGTTACCGTTGAGAAGGGCGATCTCGTGTGCCTTCGAACGGGCTTCGACGAGTTGATCCTTTCTGCCAAGAAGGACCCCGACAAGCACACCCTCGAGACGAGCTGCACCGGGCTCGACGGGACGGACCAGAGGCTCTTGCAATGGATCTCCGAAAGCGGGCTCGTGTCGCTGATCGCGGACAACTACGCGGTGGAACTCATTCCGGACCGCATCAAGCCCGGACAGTGCGCGATGCTGCCGCTGCACCAGCATTGCCTGTTCAAGATGGGCATCAACCTCGGCGAGATCTGGCGCCTGTCGGAACTCGCGGACTGGCTGCGGGCCAACAACCGCAGCCGCTTTCTGCTGACCGCGCCGCCGCTGCGGCTGCCGGGGGCCGTCGGCTCGCCCGCGACGCCGGTCGCCACCGTCTGATGCCGCTCCTGCGCCGCGCGGGATCGTTTCTCGGCGGCGCTGCAGCCTGCCTGCTCATCCTCGGAGCTTCATTGCCCATGTCTGCGACACACGCCGCCGAACGCACCATCGTCACGCTCGGGACGGCGACGCCCGGCGGGGGCTTTCCGGCCTATGGCGAGGCGTTTGCCGGGGTCGTCAACGAGGCGACCACAGCGCTGAAGATCGTGCCGACCAACACCAAGGGCAGCACGGAGAACGTGCCGCTGCTCGAAGAGGGCAAGCTCGACATCGCGCTGGTGCAGGGCGAGGTGGCGATGGAAGCGCTCGGCGGCATCGGGCGCGCGCCGGCTGATCTCCGGGTGATCACGGCGATGTACGCGACGCCCGGCATGTTCGTGGTGCGGGCGGACAGCCCCTACCGCAGCATCGGCGATCTCAAGGGCAAGCGCGTGGTGTTCGGGGCGCGCGGATCCGGTCTCGGTATCCTCGCGCGCTATGCGCTCGATGGCATCGGTCTCGACCGGGACAAGGACTTCGACGCCGTGTTCCTCGACAGGGCCGGGGACGGCCCGCCGATGGTGATCTCGGGCAAGGCAGCTGCCCTTTGGGGCGGCGGCAGCGGCTGGCCGGGGTTCGTGGCCATGGCGAAGGCGCCGGGCGGGGCGCGCTTCATCGTGCCGGATGCGGGCGAGATCACGCGCATCCTGGCGAAGCATCCGTTCCTGAAGCGTCTCGTGGTGCCGAAGGGGTCTTTTCCGGGGCAGGACGCCGAGATCACGTCCGTCGGGTCGTGGAGCCTCGTGCTGGCGCGGCCTTCGCTCCCGGATGACGTCGCCTATGCGCTGGCGAAGGCGCTGAAGGCGGGAGAGGCGAAGATCGCGCAGAGGCTGCCGCAGGCGGCGGAGACGACGGCCGCCAACACCATCGCGGCGGTGGCGCCCGAGCGGCTGCATCCGGGTGTCGCGCGCTACTATCGCGAAATCGGCCTGCTGCGCTGAGGAGCGCGCTTTTCCATGATGGACCTGGCTTCAGTCATCGTGTTCGTCGGCGCGCTCGCGGTGGCTGCGGCCTCGCCGGGCCCCGGCATTGCTGCGATCGTTGCGCGCGTGCTCGCGCAGGGCACTGCCGGCGCTTTCGCCTTCACGGCCGGCGTCGCCATCGGCGATGTCGTGTGGCTGTCGGTAGCGGTGCTCGGGCTTGCGGCCGTCGCGCAGGCCTATGCGCCGGTGCTTATCGCCATCAAGTACGCGGGCGCGGCGTATCTGCTCTATCTCGCCTACAAGCTCTGGACCGCTCCGGTCGCCGTCGCGGATGCGGCGCCCCCTGCCGAGCGCAGCGATCAGGTGCGCCTCTTTCTCGCCGGCCTGTCGGTAACGATGGGCAATCCGAAGGTGATGGTGTTCTACCTGGCCCTGCTGCCGAACCTGATCGACCTCGGCCGGCTGTCGCTGTTGGGGCTCGCGGAACTCGCGTGCCTGACCTTGCTCGTGCTGGCCGGCGTGTTCAGCGCCTACATCGCGCTGGCAGCGCGGACGCGTACGCTCTTTCGAAGCGCACGGGCGATGCGCATCGTCAATCGCGGGACTGGGCTCGTGATGGCATCTGCAGCGGCGGCGATTGCCGCGCGCTAAAGCGGCGCGAGCCGCTGGATCAGCTGGCGGCCTTCGCGCGGGCCTTGCCGGCCAGCTTCTTCAGGCGACGGCGGGCGGCGAGCGTGTTGCCCTGGATGCGCGTGACTTTCTTGCGCGGCGCGGCGCGGCGCTTTTTCTTCTTCTGGGTCTCGACGTTGCGGGCCGAACGAACGACCATGGCTCTTCTCCTGAAGCGATCTCGTGGCGCCCGTGTAGGGGCTTTTTCCTGCCCCGACAAGTGGAAATGCTCCGGTGCGGGGTGCTCCTGCCGGCCCGCTCCTGAACGCTATGCTTTGTGGAATACAGGGCTTGACCCCTGGGTCCCGGCTCTCGCTGCGCTCGGCCGGGATGACAGTAAAAGCCCGAGAGTATTCCCCTCACTGTCATCCCTGAATTTGCCGCAGGCAAATATCAGGGACCCAGGGCCTTCGCACAATCCCTTGCAAGGGTACGTGCGTCTCCTGCCTGCCGGCGAACCGGCTCAGCGCGGGTGGACGTGCAGCGGCATGCCACCGGCCGGCCGGAGCGTGATGCGGCTCAAGGGTTCGGGCAGATGCTGGCCGTCCCAGCCGAAGCGGGCGCGCCGCACAAACGTGCCGAGCAGCGCCACGCCCTCCATCATCGCAAAGGACATGCCGATGCAGGTGCGCGGGCCGAAGCCGAACGGCATGAACTGCGCGCGGGCCTGCTTGGCCTCGTTCTCCTTGAAGAAGCGCGTGGGGTCGAACAGATCGGGGTCCGTCCAGAGCTTGTGGTGGCGGTGGATCGCGTAGATCGGGATGACGATGAAGGTGCCGGCCTTCATCTCCTTCCCGCCGAGGGTCATGTCCTCGCTGAGGATGCGGTTCATGATCGGGGCGGGCGGATAGAGCCGCATCGCCTCCTTGAACACCGCGCGCGTCACTTCGAGGTCATCGAGATGCTCGGCGCCGATGGGCGCGTCGCCGCAGACGCGGTTGATTTCCTCGACGATGCGGTCCTGCCATTCGGGGGCGCGGGCGAGGAGATAAAGGCTCCAGGTCAGGGCCTTCGCCGTCGTCTCGTGTCCTGCACCGAGGAAGGTGAGCAGGTTGTCGACGAGCTGGCTCTCCGACATCGGCTTGCCGGTCTCGGGGTCCTTGGCGTTGGCGAGGCGGCTCATGAGATCGGTGCCGTCGAGCCCCGTCTCGCGTCGGCGCTGCAGCATGCGCTCGGTCAGTTCGCGCAGCTTGCGGCCGGCGCTGCGGCGCAGATTGCGGCCCGGGTACCAAACCCATTCCGGCAGATCAACGATGGCCGCCGCAATGTCCCAGGACACGGAGGCCAGCGCCCGGTCGGACGCGTGCAGCACCTCGCGCGCGTCGCCATCGGCCTTGCCGCCGAACATGGTCGTCGAGATGACGCGGAAGGTCGTCTCCGTCATGTCGAGGTCGATGGACTGGATCTTCCCGGGCCGGGCGGTGCGCCAGCGCGCGGCCTGCGCCTCGGCCTCGGCCGTCATCTGCGGCACGAGCGCGTTGAGGTCGCTGACGCGGAACAGGGGCGCGGCCGTGCGGCGCTGCCAGCGCCAGCTCGGGCCTTGCGAGGTGAGGATGCCGTCGCCCAGCGTGTTCTTGAAGATGCGCTTCTCGATGGGGGTCTTGTGGAAGTTCTCCGCGCCCTTGAGGAGCACCTCTTCGACGAGCTTGGGATCGGTGATGTAGATGACGAGGCGGCGGCCTGTTTCCCGGACGAGCATGTCGTCGTGATAAACCGGCCGCGCGATGGTCAGCAGCGGGTTGCGCACGAACTGCACGAGAAACTTGGCGAACGGCAGCGGGACAGGCGGCGGCTCAACCGTCGGAGGATAGAGCCGTGTCCGGGGAGCCTCGCCGGCGTGGGGAGCGACTGCGGCAACCATGCACGTTCTCCTGCGACCTCTACCGCTTCATGTGGTTGCGACAGGCGCGCTGCTCAAGACGTCAGCTGAACTTGTCCATCCACCAGTGCAGTCCCCACGAGCCCGGCGAGAGCAGCACGAAGGCCCAGAGGAAGGCCGAACTCCAGTTGGCTATCTGAAAGCGCAACCAAGGCATTTCGGTGATGCCGGCGACGATCGGTACGCTCGCGCGCAAGGGGCCCGAAAACCGGCCGAGCACGACGGCCCAGGCGCCGTACTTCTCGAAGAACACGTGGCCCTTGTCGATCAGTCCTGGCGTCTTGTTGATGGGCCACATCTGCCGGACCTGCTCATGGTAGTGGTAGCCCAGCCAGTAGGACAGCCAGTCCCCGAAGGCGGCGCCGCAGCCGGCCGAGACTACTATCAGCCAGAAAATGAATGGGCTCGAGCCCCCGATGATCGTGCCAATTCCGACCAGGATGGCCCAAAACGGGAGGATCAAGGACACGAAGGCCAGCGATTCACCAAAGGCCAGGACAAAGACGACGCCCGCGGCACTGATCGGGTTGGCACGGACGAAGTCGAGAACATGGTGCGAAATTTCCGCGAAAGTCATTCAGCGCTCCCGATACGCCCCTGCCCCAGGGCCACGCCCGACCACAAGCCCGCCGCGACCGAGCTTGTCAACGTTCCGCATGCCGCCCGGTCAGGAAGCTTGGGCGAGACGGGCATGGTAAGGATATTGCTAACGGTGGTTGCACCCCGGCACAGATCCTGCTTCTAGTTCGCCGCGTGGGCGACAGGCAGTCCGCGCGGCGTTCGCGCGAAGGGGGATGACGTGGGGGAGATCGCGGTTGCGGCTTTGCCTGACGGGGCATGGACCCGGGCCATCCGGATGCTGGCCCTCGCGCTCCTGGCTCTTTCGAACCTGGGACTGGCCGTCATCATCCTGGTGGCCGCACCGGCTTTTGCGGACGTCGCCACGCCGCTGACGGGGCATATCATCGGGTTCGGAGTGACCGCGGCGGTGGCCTTGCTCGTCCGCCGCCATACGGCCGCCGTTCTGATCGCCGGAACGATTGCGATCTTCAGCGCGCACGTGGCGCTCAGCCGCTGGTCCCAAGCCGCGGACGATGGCACGCCGCGGGCCTCGACGGCCTCGTCCAGCCTTTCCGTCGTCTCGATCAACACGTGGGATGCCGTCGACAACGTCGAGCAGTTGCGCGCCTACCTCGCGACCGGCCCCGCCGACGTGGTGGTGCTGTCGGAACTCGGACCGGAAAAGCAGGCGCTGCCGGCGCTGCTGAAGGCGGTCTATCCCTACCAGAGCTCCTGCGCCAACCGGTACGATTGCTCCATCGCGCTCCTCTCGCGGGTGCCCTTCGAGGCTGCCGGCACCGTGCCGTACACGAAGGAGATGCCGGCGTTCGTCTGGGCGCGCTTTGCCGGGGCGCTGCACGTCATCGGGACGCATATCTATCGTCCGAGCCGCAGTCCGGGGCTGCATGCGCGGCAGACGGCAGCGGTGGCGCGCTTCATCCAGCGCATCGATGGGCCGGTGGTGCTGGCAGGCGACCTCAACATGTCGCCCTGGTCCTACGGCTACAAATCATTGAAGACGCAGGCGGGCTTGAAATCGGCGCGGTGGCTGACGCCGAGCTGGCCCGCATGGCCCGTGGTCATGCCGCAGGTGGCGCTCGACCACATCCTGATCTCGCAGGACCTGACGTTCGTGGCGTCGGGGACCGGGCCGGCCGTCGGCTCGGATCATCTGCCCGTCTTCGCGCGGATCGAGCGGCAATCGCTGCGCACGCGCGGCCCGATGGTGGGCGGCTCACGCCTTGCAGCGGCGGGACTTCATCTCGACGCTGAGCTCTTTGCTGACCTCGGCCGCGAACATGGTGGCGCGGGCAATCTGAGCCGGTGACAGGCCCTTGGCGTCGGCGCTGCGCATGGCTCGTGCGGCGTTGTCCGCCTCGCGGCGGCCCGCGGCCAACTCCTCGCAGCTCATTTCCTTCTTCTGCGTACGGTAGGCGAAGAGACGCACGCCCGAGGCATGCGCGTGTGGCGTCGCCGGCTCCTTCACCCAGGCGCGGTCCTTGTCGGCCAGCATGCCCTTCAGCGTCGCCTGGCGGCTGTCGATGCACTCCTTGCTGTCGTCGAGGCACGACAGGCCGGCGCGGTTATCCTCCACGCCGCTCGAGCAGCCCAGCAGCGCGAAAGGCAGGAAAAGCAGCATTGCTGGCACGAGGCGGCAGGCGGGCAGCGCGGGCATCGTTTCCTCTTGTGGTAGCCGCATCAAGCTCATAGAAGGCATGCATGGCGCCGCTGTGGCGCCGCCGATGCCGTTCCGGACGCGAACTCCAAAGCGTCCTCTAGCCGAGCCGCAGCAAGGTTGAAAGTGCCTTCTGCCCGGACTTGGCCCCCAGCAGCCCGAAGGAGATGCGTCCATGGCCCAGGTCGTCCGAATTCACGAGCATGGTGGTCCCGAGGTCCTCAAGGTCGAGGAGATGGACGTGGGCGAGCCGGGACCGGGGCAGGTGAAGCTTCGGCAGCGCGCCATCGGCGTCAACTACATCGACACCTATCAGCGGTCGGGCCTCTACAAGATGCCGTTGCCGTTCGTGGCGGGCTCGGAAGGCGCGGGTGATGTGATCGCCGTCGGGCCGGGCGTGACGGACTTCAAGGTCGGCGACCGCGGCGCCTATGCGGGCGCCATCGGCGGCTACGCGAGCGAGCGCCTGATGCCGGCCGACCGCCTCGTGAAGCTGCCCGACAGCATCGACTACAACACGGCCGCCGCCATGATGCTGCAGGGCATGACGGTGCGCTATCTGCTGCGGCAGACCTACAAGGTCGGACCCGGCACGACGCTGCTGATGCATGCGGCCGCCGGTGGCATCGGCCTCATCGCCTGCCAGTGGGCGAAGCACCTCGGCGCCACGATCATCGGAACGGCCAGCACGCCCGACAAGCTGGAACTCGCGAAGGCGCACGGCGCCACGCATATGATCAACTACAAGACGGAAGACTGGGTGAAGCGCGTGAAGGAGATCACGGGCGGTGCCGGTTGCGACGTGGTCTACGACGCCGTGGGCAAGGACACCTATCCGGGCTCGCTCGACTGCCTCAAGCCGCTGGGCCTGTGGGTGAGCTTCGGCAACGCATCGGGCGCGATCACGAACTTCGACATCCTGCTGTTGTCGTCGAAGGGCTCGCTCTATGCGACGCGGCCGACGCTCGGAACGTACGTCGCCAAGCGCGAGGATCTGATCGCCAACGCCAACGACCTGTTCGACGTGGTCTCCAAGGGCGTGGTGAAGATCAACGTGAACCACACCTACGCGCTGAAAGACGCCGCGCAGGCGCATCGCGATCTCGAAGGCCGCAAGACGACGGGCTCCATTGTCCTGCTGCCCTGAGGGCAGCAATAAAATACGCGCCGGAGCGGGTGCTGCGGCGCGTGGCAATTCCAACGTGACGTGACTGTCTTTCGGGGAAAGATCCCGGCGCTCGCTGCGCTCAGCCGGGACACCCTGAGTGCGACGTGTTCGGCGCAGGCGCTCAGCGATCGCCGAGGCGGGTCGGATCGGGCTTGGCGCCCGTCACGCGCTCGAGCGCGATGGCCGAGAGGACTTTCGACGCGACGGATTTCTGCGCGGGATCCTGCTCGGTCTCTGCCGCCTGGGCAGGCCCGGCAAAGCCAGTCGACAGCGGGCTATTATTGGCGCAGCCGGCGAGCAGCGCACTGGCTGCAATCGCAACACACAAACCCTTGCCGGTCATGGAAGACCCCCTTCCCCGAGAACGTCGTGGCCCCCGCCTCTTCGAACTCCGGGGTAACCTTATCGCCCGAACGACACACTGCAAGTTCAAAATAACAGGCTGTTGATAGATTGCGCGCCGGCACCTGAAGGGTTGGTGAATGATTGGTTAACGAGACGCCGAAGGATGTCTTAAGCGCCGTCCGGCTTCAGGAAAAATGCCCCGCAACGGCACATCCGGAGCTGCCTGTTAGCCTGCAGTTAGTAATATAATCCATTGTAATCGCATCGAAATTTACTCGATTTAATCCTCTGCCGTACATCATGCCCCGCATGTCGGGACGACGCCTGAGAGGTGTTCCCTGGCGAACAGAGCAATGTCGGGTCTCATGCGATGACAACCCCATCGCACGGTTTTGCGTAGGAGAGCAGGGGTAAGACCATGGCACGTTTCGAATCGATCGCCTTCGTCAACAGCGACGTCATGCCGGCGGGCAACTCCGCCGACGCACTGTTCGAACTCGGTCTCATGTATTGCGCTGGCCGGGACGTCGAGATGAACCTCGTCGCGGCCCACAAGTGGTTCAATCTGGCAGCGATGCGCGGCAATGCGGAAGCGAAGACCTACCGCATGGAAATCGCCCGCGAGATGAGCCGCCAGGAAGTCGCCGAAGCGCAGCGCCAGGCGCGTGAGTGGCTGCGCAAGCACTGAGTGCCGGGCTCTCGCGCGGTTCTCAGCACTTCGCGAACAGCGACGAAATGCACTCCCAGGTCTTCTTCGTGGCCTTGGAGACGCCTTCGCCGACGTTCTGTGCGCCTTCCTTCACGCTTTCGCCCGCCTTCTTCATGTCGTCGGCGGTCTTCTTGTTGGCGCGGTCGGCCATTTCCTGGACCGTGCTCGGCGGCTCCTTGGGGTCGCTGCCTTTGGCCGCCTCCGGCTTCGGCGGCGCCGGGCCGACATCATCGGCGTTCGAGGTCCACGGCACGCGCTTGATCGGACCCGCGCAGTCGAAAACGGTGCCGCGCTTGATGGCGCAGCTTGCATGGCCGCCCGCCTTGCTCATGGCCGTCAGGCACAGCGTCTGCAGCGGGATGGTCCCTCCCGGCTGCGCATTCTCGATGACACAGCGATAGACGGCGTTCGGCTCGGCGCAGGCGACGCAGTATTCCTGCGCGCGCGCGGGCACGGCCGTCACGACGACCGCTCCCAGACATCCGACGATGGCACCAGTCCAGCGCATCACCCGCCTTGAGGCGCGTTCGCTTTGCGCGCCTTGATGCTCCTCACCGACACCAGGAAGTCGGCGACTTTGAGGACTCTTCGCGCCGCGCCAGAGCCGCGTCAAGGCGTTCCGTTGCGGCCATGCGCGCGGTACCCGGGGCGCTGCGCGAGGCGATCGTAATAGGTGGCAACGGCTGGGAAATCCGGCTTCTTGAAGTCGATCGCGTACCAGCGGTTGACGACGAGGCCGACGGGAATGTCGCCGATGGTGAAGCTTTCGCCCATCACGTAGGGGCCGCTCTTCGTCAGATGCGCCTCAAGGACCTGCATCTGGCGCGCCCACTCCTGGATGCCCGCCTCGACCTGGTTGACGTAGGCCGGGTTTTTCACGATCAGGCCGTGGAATACGGGCGTCATGCCGCGGCCGAAGTCCGTCGAGGACCAGTCCATGAAGGTCTCGGTGAGGGCGCGCTTGCGGAGATCGTCGGGGTAGAGATCGGTGCGGTTGTGCTTGCGTGCGAGGTAGCGGACGATCGTGTTGCTCTCGCGCAGGCGAAAATCACCATCCTCGATGACAGGCACCACGCCGACGGGGTTCAGCGCGCGGAAGGCCGGCTCGTCGAGCGAGCGGTAGCCGCGCCCCCAGTCCTCGCGCTCGAAGGGCTCGCCGACCTCGTCGAGCATCCACAGGACGCGGCGCACGTTGATCGAGTTGGCGCGACCATAGACCTTGATCATCCGGTGTCTCCGAGCGGCAGTGTTTCACGTGCAGCAAGCATAGAGCACCGGCCGGCCTGCGGCGATGCTAGGGAGCGAGCCGTTTGCGCAAATCATCTGCGACGGCGCTGGGGGTCGCGCACACGGTCACGCCGGCCGCTTCGAGCGCGGACTTCTTGCCGGCGTAGCTGCCCTTGTCGCCCATCACGATGGCGCCGGCGTGGCCCATCTTCTTGCCGGGCGGCGAGGCGGCGCCGGCGATGAAGGCGGCGATCGGTTTCTTCATCGTGCGCGCGTACTCGGCTGCTTCCTCTTCCATGGATCCGCCGATTTCGCCGACGAGGGCCACGGCCGTCGTGCCCGGATCGGCGTCGAGCGCCATGAGCGCGTCTTTCGTCGTCGTGCCGATGATCGGATCACCGCCGATGCCGACGAAGGCGCTGATGCCGAGGCCCACCTGCACGAGGTTAAGACACAGCAGCGTGCCGAGCGAACCCGAGCGCGAGACGACGCCGACGGAGCCCTTGCGGAAGACGCGCGGGTTGAAGGCCGGCATGAAGCCGACGAAGCACTCGCCAGTCGTGACGACGCCCGCGGTGTTGGGGCCGATCAGGCGCGCGCCGCGCTCACGCGCAGCGGCGAGGATGTACATGGTGTCCTGCACGGGCACGTGCTCGGTCAGGCAGACGATCTTGCCGATGCCGGCCTCGATGGCATCGAGCGCGGCCTCCTTCACGCCCATGGGCGGAATGAACATGACGGCAACGTCGATCTTGCCGTCCTTGGTTGCGTCGCGGGCGGAGGCCCACACGGGCAGGTCGAGATGCTTTTCGCCGGCGCGCTTGGGGTTCACGCCGCCGATGATGCGGGTGCCGTAGTCGCGCATGCGCTCGGACCAGAACGTGCCTTGCTTGCCGGTGATGCCCTGCACGAGCACGCTTTCGCTGCGCCGGATGATCATGCGCGGCCTCCCTTCGAGGCGGCGACGGCCGCCTTGACCGCGTCATCCATCAGGTCGAACGGTTCGATCTTCAGGCGCTGCTTGACCATGGCGACGGCTTCGTCCTCGCCCGTGCCGTGGATCGTGAAGAACACCGGCACTTGCGGTTTCAGCGCGAGCCATGCGTCGATCACGCCCTGCGCCATCACATCCGTGCGGGCGAAGGCACCGCAGAAGTTCACGAGCAGGCATTTCACGTTCTTGTTCGACAGAACGATCTCGAGCGCCGGCTTCGCCTTGGTGTAGCTCTCGCCGCCGATCTCCATGAAGTTCGCGGGGCTGCCGCCGTAGTGCCGGATGGCGTCCATCGTCGTCATCGTGAGGCCAGCGCCGTTGGCCAGCACGCCGACTTCGCCATCGAGTTCGATGAACTTGAGGCCGAGATCCTTGGCGCGCGTCTCGAGCGCGGTGAGCTTATCCGGCGTACCGGAAGCTGCGAGGGGCTCGCGGCGGGGAACGGCGCTGTCGTCGAGGGAGAACTTGCAGTCGAGCGCGATGAGCCGGCCGTCCTTGGTCACGACCAGCGGGTTGATCTCGACGAGTTCGGCGTCGTTGGCGGCGTAGGCCGCGTAGAGCTTTGCGAGCAGGTCGGCGAGTGCGCCCCGGTCGCAGGGAAGACGGGCGGGGAGCGCGGCCTCGATCTCGGCGCGGGAGAGGCCGTTGCGGATATCCGCCCGCAGTTGCACGAGGCTCTCGGGACGCGTCGCCGCGATCTCCTCGATGTCCATGCCGCCCTCGGCCGAGAACAGCAGCAGCGGCCCCTTGCTGGCCGGATCGTTGAGGACGGCGGCATACATCTCATGCGCGATCGGCACCTGCGCCTCGACCAGAAGCCGCTCGACGGGATAGTCGGCGATCGTGAGACGCAGGATCGCTGCAGCATGCGCTTCGGCATCCTGTGCGTCCTTGGCGAGCTTGATGCCGCCGGCCTTGCCGCGCTTGCCCGTGGGAACCTGGGCCTTCACGACGCAGGGGCCGATCTCGGCGGCGGCGCGTGCTGCATCGGCGGGGCTCGTGACGAGGCGGCCAGGCGGCGTTTCGATACCGACGGCGCGCAACAGCGGCTTGGCCGCGTGCTCTTCGAAGTTCACGGTGGTTTCCTCGGCTCTACTTGCCGTACTTCGCCCAGTAGGCGCCGAACAGCGCCTCTTCGCTCGGCTTGTCCTCGGGGATCGTCGTCACGAGGTGCGTGATGTTGACGAAGCAGCGCCAGTTCAGGTTCTCGGAGATCGAGTTGGCCTGCCAGGTGCCGCAGCCCATCGACAGCGTGAAGGGCAAGCCGTTGTCGAAACCGCCGCCGTTGCCGAAGGTGTGGGCCTGGTTGACGAGGACGCGCACGACGTCGGTGTCGCGGGCGAGTTCACGCGCGTGCTCGAGGTCCTTGGTGTGGATGCCGCAGGAGTGGCCCTTGCCCTGGTAGTCGAGGATGTCGCGCACAATGCGCTTGGCATCCTGGAAATCGCGCGCGCGATAGACAGTGAGGACGAGCGACAACTTCTCGCCGGACAGCGGGTAAGCCTTGCCTGTGCCCGTCTCCGCCGCCATCACGAACTTGCAGGACTTCGCCTTCGGAGAGAGCTCGAAGACGTCGACGAGGGCTTGCGGGCCTTGCGCGATCACCGCGCGGTTGAGCTTGCCGTCGAGCCAGAGGCGCTCGACGATGCGCGTCTTCTCCGCGGGCGCTGCCATGTAGCCGCCGACGCGCTCCAGCGCGGCGATCGCCTTGTCGTAGACGTCGTCGAGGATGACGACGGCATTCTCGGATGAGCACGACGTGGCGTGGTCGAAGGTCTTCGACAGCATGATGAGGTGGGCGGCCTTGTCGAGGTCCGCCGAGCTGTCGATGATCACGGGCGCATTGCCGAGGCCCACGCCGAGGGCCGGCTTGCCGGACTTGTAGGCCTGCTTGACGTTGACCTGGCTGCCGGTCACGACCACGAGGTCGCACAGCTCCATCAGCCGCGTGGTCGCCTCGCGGGTGACGGGCGACGGCAGGATCTGGACGAGATCCTCGGGCAGGCCGATCTTGGCCAGCTCCGCGCGCATGGCATCGACGGTGGGCTTGGATGCTGCCCAGGCGGTGGGGGGCGGCGCAATGACGATGGCGTTGCCGCCCTTCAACGCCATCATGGCCTTGTTGACGGGCGTCGCGGACGGGTTGGTCGAGGGCGTCACGGCGCCGACGACGCCGACGGGCTTGGCCCACTTGACGAGGCCCTTTTCGGGGATCTCCTCGATGATGCCGGTCGATTTCGCCCGCAGCAGATCGCGTAGGGTGCCGAAGGTCTTGCGTGTATTCTTGATGATCTTGCTTTCGACTTCGCCGATGCCGGTCACTTCCACCGCGATCTCGGCGAGGCGTCGGGCATTCTCCGGCTTGTAGATCGACCAGGCCAAGGCGGTGACGGCTTCGTCGATGCGGGCTTGGCCCTTGGCCTCGATTTCGCGGGCGTATTCGGCCATGGCTTTGCGCGCCTTGGCGATCAAGGGCGCAACGGCATCGTCGGCAGCAGCGGGCTTGATCTTGGCGGCAGTCTGCACCTCGGCCATGCGGTCTCCTCCTGTCACGCGCTTTCCTGCGGGTGCATACCCGCGGGCACGTCTTGATGGGCGCCGTCGCGGGCGCCCGCCAGCAGTCTCACCCGCGGCCGGAGGTTGTCAACGCGGGGGCATGTGACGGCCGCGCGTAACGCTTTTTCAGGGGCGCGCGAGTGTGCGCGTGCACATGATGCCGACGGACAGGATAAGCGCGCCGCCGAGCAGAACCGCCACCGTCGATCCGAGGTGCGTGAAGGTCAGGCCGTAGACCACGGGGCCCGTGGCGTTGCCCACGAAAAAAAAGAGCGAGTGCAGGGAAATTGCGGTTCCGCGCGCCGACGGGAGCAATTCCGTCGCCTCCACCTGGATGCAGGCGTGGAGGAGATAGAAGCCGACGCCGACGAGGATCAGCGACGCGAACTGGATGATCCAGGAGGGGTCGAACGAGACGATCAGGAAGCCGAATGCCGCCATCGCCGCACCGGTGACCATCATCTGCGGCTGCTTGAGGTGGCGCATAAAGCCGGCGACGGTCATCGAATAGATCAGCCCGCCGATGGAGAAGCCGGCGATGACGAGGCCGGCGATCGCGGCGCGCGGCTCGCCCGCCTGCATCAGCAGAACGGAGATGTAGGGGAACAGGCCGAAAACGGCGATGCCTTCCAGGAACACCGCAGAGAAGCAGAACTTGGCGCGCGGGTTGGCGAGGACGGCCAGATAGCTCGACGGGATGGCGCGCAGGCTGAAGGGCTTGCGGGGGACGTCGGCCGCGGCGCGCAGATGAATCAGCCCGTTGACGAAGGCGAGGCCGCAGGCGAGGCCGACGGCCACAAACACCGCACGCCAGCCCGCGAAGTCGCCGATCACGCCGGCGAACGCGGCGCCCAGCAGATTGCCGGCGATGACGATGGCCAGCCAGCGCCCGAGCGCCACCTGCCGCTCCTTGACTGGAACAAGGTCGCCGACGATGGCCATGCCGACGGGGAAGATGCCGCCGCTCGCCATGCCGCCGACGATGCGGCCGAACAGGATGATCCAGTAGGACGTCGCTGTGGCGCAGAGGAACGAGGAGAGCATGATGACCAGGACGCAGGCCATCATGGTGCGCACCTTGCCCACGGCGTCGGCAAGAGGGCCGAGAATGGGCTGGACCAGGGCGAAGGGCAGCGCGAAGGCGGTGGACAGCAGTGCGACCCGCGCGACGTCGGTATCGAGTGTCGTCGCGATCGGGGGAATGAGGGGGTCGACGGCGCGGGCTGCGAGCGCCGTGGCGAAGCCCATCAGGCTCAGATGCCCAATCAGCCGCTTGCTCTTGGCGAAGTGGCTCTGCTGCGCTTCTGCCGTTTGATCCAGTTCGGTCTCAGGCTCGGCCATACTGGGCGCCTTCGGCAGCGGGTTCTGGCGCGTCGCGGACGGCGGACGCGCAACAGGCTCCTGGCAGATCAGCAAAAATCAGGCCAGAGCCCATGTCTGGTGCCCTCGCCTCGTTCCATCCAATTGCCAGCCGCAGGCGCGTGCCGCGTGCGGCTGCTGTCCATCTCAGCGCGCGGGCTTCTTGCCGCGGGCCTTGCGAGCCGCGTAGCGGGCATCGCGCGCGGCCTTCTGGGCCTTGCGAAGATTTTCCTGCTCTTCGATCTCGCGAAGACGCTGGGCCTCGCGCTCGGCAGCTTCCGCCGCTTCGCGCGCGATCCGCTCTTCTTCCTGCCGCTTCAGTTCGGCAATCCGCGCCTCTTCCCGCGCAATCGCCCGGGCTTCACGCGCAGCGGCGATCGCCAGCCGTTCCGCGCGGCGTTCGACGGCGCGTGGATCGTTCGGATCGAGTTTCGGCTTCAGGCGCTCGAGGGCGGCTTGGCGGGCGGAATTGGAGGCACTCAGGCGATCTGCGAAATTCTGATGCTTAAAGCCTTTCATGCGAAGTCTCTGTAACCTTTCTTGGGGGTCTATGGGGGTGTCTTAGGGCTAGCTCAGGGCTGATGTGATGGGACGCGGCATCTCATAAAGCTTGAAACGCCGACGCGCCATCACACATGCGTCATCACCGGGCATGCAGCTGCGGCATACCTGGGGACGAACGGTGTAAATCGTGCAGCGGGTCTGCTCACCGACCTTGCCGGCGAGTGCCAGGCATCGATCGCCGTCGCAGCGCATCCCGCTCAGGTTCTCGGCGACGAGCGCCGCCGGAATGGCGTCCAGCTCGGCATCGGTCTCCAGCGAAAAACGCGGCCAGTCGCGGCTGAACGCGCAGCAGGCCCCGCAGGCCTGGCAGACATCGCCACCACTGTCCGTCGCGCTTTGCGCCGTCATCGCCAAGCTCACGCCACCCGTGTGATGCTCTTGATGGGACCGCGCGGACGCCCCGAGCGTTCGGCAATCTCACGATCCTGCTCTTCGATCGCCTCGCGGATCGGCGCGTCACCGTCGAGCGTGCCGACGGCCGAACTCGGCACCTTGCGGTTCGAGGTCACGGAGCCGTCCTCGTACAGCACGTTGAAGAGGACGAACTCGGCTTTCGCGTTCATCTTTTTCTTGGCCATTTCGATCGATCCTGTGTCTGGGGCACGGCGGGGCCCGAGGCCTCACGAAGCCGCACCGTCCGCAAAGATTTGCGGTGGCGTGGCTCGGTGCGCGTGTTGGAATTGGGCTGCCCAAGATATGGGATCGGGCAGCCCGATGATGAAGCGGCGCGACGTTAGCGCGCGCTTGCGCCGCCAGTGTGACGACGCTCGTTATGATGACGCGGCCGACCGCTGTTATCCCGATGATTTTTCGGGCGGCTGGGCTTCAGGAAGGCGACCCCGGCGAGCTGCTGCCCGGCGCTGCCTTCGGCGGACGCCTGCGGGCGTTGACCCTGGGGACGGCCCTGACGCTGATCGCGCTGCGGCTGGTGCTGATGAGGCCGGTTGCCGTTGGGCCGGCCCTGCTGCCGATCGGGGCGATGCTGGGCATCCGCCTGGCGATGAGCCCCCTGGTCCGCGCCGCGCGTATCGCGATGCGCCTGGGCCGGAGCATGGGCCTGTGCCGGATGGCCAGTGCGACCTTGGCTTTGCCCGTGGCTGCGGTCGCTGTCGCGACGCTGATCGCTGCGGCCCTGATGTTGGCTGCGATTGCGATCGTGGTGGCGATCGTTGCGGTCGCCGCGGCTACGGCGGTGCTGCTGCCGGCCGCCGCGTCCCTGGCGCGCCTCCCCGCTCTTCGGCTCAGGGGCCGAGCCATTGCGCCGGTCTTCGGCTTCAATGGTCTGGCGCGTCAGCCGCTCGATGTCGCGGAGCTGCGTGCGCTCCTCGTGATCGCAGAAAGAGATGGCGATGCCGCTGCGGCCCGCACGCGCCGTACGGCCGATGCGGTGCACGTAGCTCTCCGGCACGTCGGGCAGCTCGAAGTTGACGACGTGGGTGACGTCGTCGATGTCGATGCCGCGGGCGGCGATGTCGGTCGCGACCAGCGCGCGGATGCGCGCACTGCGGAAGGCGTCGAGCGCCTTCTCACGCTGCGACTGGCTCTTGTTGCCGTGGATGGCGGCAACGCCGACGCCCGCGCCTTCGAGATACTTCGCGACGCGATCGGCTCCGCGCTTGGTGCGCGTGAAGACCAGCGTGCGAGACAGCTCGGGATTGGCGAAGAGTTCGGCGAGAAGCTCTTTCTTGCGGTGGCTCTCGATGTGGATCACGCGCTGGCTGACGCGCTCGACGGTGGTCGCCACGGGCGTGACCGCGACGCGCACGGGATCGTTGAGGAGTTCGCTCGCGAGCTTGCCGATGTCGGTCGGCATGGTGGCGGAGAAGAACAGGTTCTGCCGCACCTTCGGCAGCGCCCTCACGATGCGGCGGATGGCCGGCATGAAGCCGAGGTCAAGCATCTGGTCGGCCTCGTCGAGGACGAAGACTTCCGTCGCGTCGAAGCGGACGTTGCCTTCCTCCATGTGGTCGAGGAGGCGGCCGGGCGTGGCGACGAGGATGTCGACGCCGCGTGCCAGTGCCTGCACCTGCGGGCGATGGCCGACGCCACCGAACACGACCGTGACGGTCAGGCCGGTGTTGCGGCTGTATTCGCGGATGTTGTCGGCGATCTGGGAGGCAAGCTCACGCGTCGGCGACAGGATCAGCGCGCGGGCCGACTTGGGCTGCCGGGCCTGCGTCGTGCGCGCGAGGCGGTTGATGATGGGGAGCGAGAAGGCCGCGGTCTTGCCGGTGCCGGTCTGGGCGATGCCGAGAAGGTCACGCCCCGCGATGACGGGCGGAATGGACTGGGCCTGGATCGGCGTGGGCGTGACGTAGCCCAGCGTCTCGAGCGCCTTGAGGATCGGCGCGGCGAGGCCGAGTTCGTTGAAGTTGGTCAATGGATAGCTTTCATGAGGTGGGACAATGCACGGTCGCGCGGCGCATCAGGCGCCGTCTTCCCGCACGAGCAAAGCCCGTTGCTTGAAGACACCCCCGCGTACCTGGGTTGTCTGGATGGGTAGAGATCGCTGGGCGCTCAACAGGAGGATCGACTGGAGCCGATGGAAAGCGCCGTTCTGGCGCAGCGGCTCAAACATATCCTTCACGCGGCTGGAGCGCCGGGAGCCGCGGGTCGACCCGAGCGGGTCCAAGCGCGACACGCGTTATATGTCGTGTTGCGCTGCACAAGTCAAGGTTATTCGGTGCCTGGTTGGTCCAAAGTGCTCACAACACCGCGACTTGCATGCGCTTCACGAGGTCGAAGTCGATTTCGGCGCCGATGCCAGGGGTGTCGGGACAGTGGGCGAGGCCATCGCGGTCGATCTCGATCTCGTTGACGACGCCGTACTTGTGGGCGCCGTGGGGGAGCAGCACCTCGAACCACGTGGTGTTCGACAGCGCGCAGGCGAAGTGGAGCTGCGCCAGGTTGTTGAGCGAATTGCCGCCGTGGTGCACCTCGTAGGTCATGTGGAAGGCCTCGGCGAGGTGCGCGGTCTTGAGCATGGTCGTGAGGCCGCCTTTGACCGGAATGTCACCGCGCAGGTAGTCCGTAGCGCGCTCGGTGATCCAGACGGCGTAGGTGCCGATGTCGCCGAAGGGGTATTCCGTCGCCATGATCGGGATGTCGAGCTTCTGGCGCAGCTTGACGTAGCCGTAGATGTCCTCCTCGTTGAGCGGATCTTCGTACCATTTGAAGCCGAGGCGCTCGATGGCGCGGCCGACGCGCACGGCGTCGGTGAAACTGTAGCTCCAGGTGGAATCGAGCATCAGCGGGTAGTCGTCGCCGACGCGGGCGCGCACGGCCTCGCAGACCTTGATGTCCTCGTCCGGGTTCTGCGGCGGGTGGATCTTGTAGGCCTTCCAGCCGTCGGCCTTGAAGCGCGCGGCCTCCTCGGCGAAGGCCTCGCGGCTGTCTAGGATCTGGCTCGAGGCGTAGGCGCCGATCGAGGAACGCCCGGCGCCGAGCAACTTGTAGAGCGGCAGGCCTGCCGCCTTGCCGGCGATGTCCCACAGTGCGGTATCGCACGCCCCGATCACGCGCAGGCCGCACTGCCGCTGGCGCTGGCGCATGGCCGCGTGCAGGCTTTCGCGGGCGAGTGGGTCCTTGCCCATCAGCAGCGGCTTGAGAAAGCGGACCAGCGCGCCGGCATCGGTATCGGCCGGGTTCAAGGCGGAGCCGAGGAAGGCGTAGCCGTCGATGCCGTCCGTGGTGCCGATGCGGAGTAGCCCGAGCGTGCTCTTGCCCGTCAGGTTGACCGAGGCCGGATGATAGCGCGTGGGCGGAATGCCTTCCCACCGGAACAGGATCAGCTCCACGGCGTCGATCTTCATGACGACCTCGCTCCTTTTCGCAATCGGTGCGAGAGTAGCGAGCGCAGGCCCGGTGCCGAAGCCTTCGGCCCGGATTTTCATTGTTGCCGCGCGCGACGCATACGAAACCGCCGCTGGCGTCTCCGTCATTCCGGCGGCGATGGCGGGGGTCCATCAAATCAGATACGGTCCATCGATCAGGAGGCGCCCCCATGTCCCAGACACCGTCATTCGAGATCCCCCCTCAGATCCGCGAGCTCGCCGAGCGCAACGTGGAACAGGCCCGCAACGCCTACGCGCAGTTCATGGATGCCATGACGAAGGCCGCCGGCATGTGGACGAGCGCCGTGCCGCAAACGGAAATGACGAGCGGCTTCAAGAGCGTGCAAGAGCGTGCGGTGCGCTTTGCCAAGCAGAACGCCGAGGCCGGCTTCGAAATGGCGAGCGAGATCGCCGCGGCCAAGGACCTGAAAGACATCCTCGCGATCCAGGCCCGCTATGCCCAGACGCAGATGCAGACCTATGCGCTGCAGGCGCAGGAGCTGGCGCGGCTGATGGCGGAAGCGACGCAAAGCATGACGCCGAAGGGCTGAGGCTGCCTGCCAAGCGCGCCGGTCAGGGGTGGCGCATCTCGTGCTCGGCGATGGCGCGGGCGATGATCGCGTCTTCGCGCGCTTTCTGCTGGTCGACGCCAAAGGTCGAGCGAACGCCGAAGGCGGTTTCCGCCAGTGACGAGCCGACGCTGGCCGTCGCAGGACCCGAGGGGTTCGCGGCACAGCCTTTCATCGCAACCGAACACACCACGCACGCAACTGCGTACGCAACACGCCACATCATGACGCAACGCCTTCCGCCACACGACTGGACACTTGCGTTCAGTCAAACACGGCAGGGTTAAGCGTCGGCTAACGGGCGTGCTGATATCACGCAGGCGTGGACAGCCCTGCCGAGACGATCAGCGAAGCGATGAAAGCAAGCACGAGCGCGGCAATACGGGCCTGCATGGTGATCACCGCAGTCGGATGCGCGCCAGCGAGATAGCCGCTCGCCAGATCCGTCAGCAGCACGCCGAGGACGAGCCAGCCGAACAGCGGCACGGGCACCGCTGCGAACGAGGGGATGCGTGCCACCGCAGCTCCAACAACGGCGCCGAGCACGACATTGACGAGAACAAACACGATCTGCGGTCGCGAAAGGGCCATGCGTCGTTCCAGATCCTCTGTTGGACTGGCAGGGCCAGGTCCGCGCTCATATGCATGAACCGCCAATGAATGATGCGTTCAAGCGAAATTCAAGGGCCGGGTTCTAAGGTTGTAGCACCTTGCATGACTATCATTTCCCCGGCGTGATCCATGGGGCGCGGTGCGCAAGGTCACCGCGCCTTTTGGCTTTTCAGGCCTTCACGTGCCGGGCCCACTCCGGCTGCTCCTTCAACGTGCGCGCATAGCGCTGCCCGATCTTCACGAGCCGTTCGGGCTCGTAGGCCTGCTGGGCGAGCGCCATCCCCCGATCGAACACCTCGCTGTAGCGCTTGATCTTGCCGCCTTCGAAGTCGAAGCGGGACATGCCGTCGAAGACGACGCGCGCGTTGTTGGCTTCCGGACGCGTGGAGGTGACGCTGAAGCGGTAGCTCGCGTAGGCGATGTCGCCCGCGTGCGCGGGAGCGTGGAACTCCCAGCGGAAATCGCGGCCGCCTTCGCCGAAGTGCGCCAGCATCTCCTTGATGGCGGCGCGGCCTGTAAAGGGGCCGAAGAAATAATCGACGTACGTGCCGTCTGCCGTGAAGAGGTCCGCCAGGGCATCGCCATCGCCGCGGGCGGCAGCGGATGCGAAGGCTTCGAGCAGCTTGGCAAAGTCCATCTCCACCTCCCTTGCGTTCTTTGCGCTCAGGTGAGCGCGCGCTTGATCGCGTTTGCGCAGTCCGACAGCGCCGTCTGCGCGGCCTGCACGTATTTGCCCATCGTGACGAAGCCGTGGATCATGCCGGGGAAATGCGCGCGCTCCACGGATACGCCCGCGGTTTCAAGCTTGTCCGCGTAGGCCTTGCCTTCATCGCAGAGGACATCGTAGCCGGCGGTGACGACGTACGCCGGCGGGAGACCTTTCAGGTCGGCGAAGATGGGCGACGCGCGCCAATCGCGCCCCACGATTTCGAGGTCGGGTCCCAGATAGTGATCGCGGAACCAGACGACGGCGGCACGCGTCAGGGGCAGCACGTCGCCGTTGGTCTCGAACGACTTCGCGCTCATGGTGAAATCGACGGCGGGGTAGATCAGCACCTGCAGCTTCAGCGCGGGGCCGCCTTTGTCGCGGGCCATCAGTGCCACGACGGCGGATAGATTGCCGCCTGCGCTGTCGCCACCGACGGCGAGGCGGGTCGGATCGATTGCGAGCGTCTTGCTGTTGGCGGCGATCCAGGCCGTGGCGGCGTAGGCATCCTCCGCGGCAGCGGGGAAGCGGTGCTCCGGTGCCATGCGGTAGTCCACGGCGAGTACGGCCACGCCGCTTTCGGCACAGAGCGCGCGGCAGACGGCGTCATGCGTGTCGAAGTCGCCGATGGTCCAGCCGCCGCCGTGGAAGAAGACGAGCGCTGGCAAGGGTGCTTGCGGGTTCGCGCCCTTCGGGCGGTACAGGCGCAAGGGGATCGCGCCGGCTGGCCCGGTCGCTGCAAGATCGCGGACTTCGCCCACGTCGACGGGATCGGAAGCAAGGATGGTCGTGGCGCGGCGATAGCCTTCGCGGGCTTCTGCGGGGGTGAGGGTCTCGAGCGGCGGGCGGTTGGCGAGGGCGTAGAGTTCGTGCACGCGCTTGCAGTCGGGATCGAGGCTCATGGATTTTCTTTCCAATCGATGGGGGCGGGGCTCAGCGGCCCTGGAATTTTCCGGCGCGGCGCTCGACGAAAGAGCGCACACCTTCCTTGGCGTCGTCCGTGGCCATCAGCTTGTGCTGCTCGGCGTTGAAGTCGCGAATGGCGGCGTGCGGGCCCTGATCCACCGACAGGCGCGACGACTTCAACGAGGCTTGCACCGCCAGCGGCGCCTGTGCGGCGATGGTCTCGGCGATGGCGCGGGCGCGGGTTTTCTCGCTACCGGCCGTGACGACCTCCTGCACGAGGCCCAGGCGATAAGCTTCGGCGGCGTTGAATTCGTCGCCGGTGAGGAGATAGCGCTGGGCGTTGCCCCAGCCTGCCCGCTCGACGATGCGGATCGTGGCGCCGCCGGTCGGCATGATGCCACGCTTCACTTCGATCTGGGCGAACCGGCAATCGTCGGCGGCAATCACGATGTCAGCCGCCAGCATCAGCTCGATGCCGAGCGTGAAGCAGATGCCCTGCACCGCGCAAACGAGCGGCTTCGACCGGATCGGCGGGCGCAGCGACAACGGGTCGACGAGGCCCGAGGGCGTGACGGAGCCGCGCTCGCGCATCACGGGCGCGACCTTGTCGAGTTCGAGGCCGGCGGTGAAGTTCTTGCCCTCGGCATAGAGCAGGCCCACGCGGGCCTCCGCGTCGCGCTCGAACTCCGTGAAAGCCTCGGCGATCTCCACCAGCATCTTGGGCGAAAAGCCGTTGAGCTTCTTCGGCCGGTCGATGCCGATCAGGAACACGTGTCCGTCGCGCCTGCGCGTAATGCGGCCGTCGGCCGGTGCCTCATCCTGGGCCATCTTTTCCTCCCTCGAAGCGTTCTTTGCGGACAGCCTATTGCAGTTGCAAGGGGCGCGAAACCCCGCCGCGCGGCAGGAAACCCGTGCCGAATTACGCCGCAGCGCCAACGCCTTCCTTCGGCCGGGCGAGTGCACTATGGTGCCGCGCTTCGAAGCCCAAGGTCCCGCGCCGCCATGCCTGCCCAAGCCCGCACCGCCGCCGTCCGTCCGCAATGGGCGAATGCGCGCCGCATCGTCGTCAAGATCGGATCGAGCCTGCTCGTGGACCGGGCACAGGGCCGGCCGAAGTCTGCCTGGCTTGAAGCCCTCGCTGACGACGTCTCCGACCTCGTCGCCAAGGGCAAGGAGGTGATCATCGTGTCTTCGGGTGCGATCGCGCTCGGCCGGCACCTCCTGAACTTCCCAAAGGGTGAGCTGCCGCTCGAACAGAGCCAGGCGGCGGCGGCCGTGGGGCAGATCTCGCTGTCGAGCGTCTACCAGTCGGTCTTCAAGGCGCGCAATCTCAATGCGGCGCAGATTCTCTTGACCCTTGGAGATACGGAGCAACGCCGCCGCTACCTCAATGCGCGGCAGACGATCGAGACGCTGCTCGGGCTGAAGGTCGTGCCCGTCGTCAACGAGAACGACACGGTGGCTACCACTGAGATCCGCTACGGCGACAACGATCGTCTTTCGGCGCGCGTCGCCAGCATGGTGAGTGCGGATTGCCTCGTGCTCCTGTCCGATATCGAAGGGCTCTACACGGCGCCGCCCAACGTCTCGCAGGATGCGGCGCTGGTTGAAGAAGTGCGCCAGATCACGGCCGAGATCGAGGGCATGGCGGGGAGCGCCGGCACGGAGCTCTCCAAGGGCGGCATGGTGACGAAGATCGAGGCGGGAAAAATTGCCCTCGCCTCGGGCTGCAACATGGTGATCACCTCGGGCAAGGTGTTCAATCCGCTCAAGGCGCTGGGCGAGGGCGCGCGCTGCACGTGGTTCCTGGCGCCATCCGATCCGGTCACGGCGCGCAAGCGCTGGATCGCGGGGCAGCTCGAGCCGAAAGGGGTGGTTGCCGTAGATGCAGGAGCCGAGCGCGCGCTGCTCGCGGGCAAGAGCCTGCTGCCAGCCGGCATCACGCGCGTCGAGGGCAGCTTCGAGCGCGGCGATTCCGTGGTGATCCGTGGGCCCGACGGCGGGGAGATCGGCCGAGGGCTCATCGCCTACGCCACGGCTGAGGCCCAGCTCATCATCGGCAAGAAATCGAGCGAGATCGCCAGCATCCTCGGGCACGCGGGACGCGCCGCCATGATCCATCGCGACGACATGGTGCTCGCGCGCTCCTAACGGCAGACTTTCCCCGCAAGGCCATGGCGGTGCGCCGCTTCCACGCTAGGATCGTTGCAAGGCTCTCGCAAAGGGAGCCGGCAACGAGAAAAGTCTAGGGAGCCTCGCCATGCTGCGCCTGTTCGCGCTCGTCCTTTGCCTGCTGCCCACGACTTTGGCCGCGGCCCAGAGTTATCCGAGCGGACCGGTCACGATGGTCATCCCGTTCGCGGCGGGCGGGCCGACGGACGTGCTCGGCCGCATCATCGCGGAACACATGTCGAAGACGCTCGGGCAGTCGGTGATCGTCGAGAACGTCGGCGGCGCGGGCGGCATGACGGGCGGAAGCCGCGTCGCGAAAGCCAAGCCCGACGGGCAGACGATCATGATCGGCACGGTCGGCACGCACGCGCAGAACCAGACGCTTTATGCGCGGCCGCAGTACGATGCGGCGAGCGATTTCGCGCCGGTCGCGCTGATCGCGGAAGTGCCGCTCGTGCTGCTGACGAAGAAGACGCTGCCGCCCAATTCGCTGCAGGAGTTCATCACGTATGCGAAGGCCAATCAGGCGACAATGAACTTCGCGTCGGCCGGCAACGGCTCGGCCGTGCATCTGGGCTGCGTGATGCTGAACATGGCGATCGGGGTGAACACGGCACACGTGCCCTATCGCGGCTCGGGGCCGGCCATGAACGATCTCATCGCCGGCCAGGTCGACTACTTCTGCGATACGATCGCAGGCGCGGTGCCGCAGGTGCAGGCGCAGACGCTCAAGGCGCTCGCCTATTTCGGCAAGACGCGGTCGCCGGCCTTGCCCGACCTGCCGACGGCGCAGGAGCAAGGGCTCGCCGGGTTCGAGGCCTACACCTGGAATGCGATTTTCGCGCCGAAGGGCACGCCGCCGGAGATCGTGCGGCGGCTCAACGAAGTTGCGGTCGCGGCCATGGACGACGAGGGCGTGAAAGCGCGGCTCGGGGCGCTGGGCGCGCAGATCGTGACGCCGGAGCGGCGCAGCCCTGAGTATCTCGCCGGCTTCGTGAAGAGCGAGATCGAGAAGTGGGCCGTACCTATCCGGCAAAGCGGCGTGCGCATCGATTGATGGTGGCGCCCGCTCGATCTAGATTTCGGGACTGATATTGGAGGACGCGATGCTGAAGCTGAAACCCAATTGCGAGTGCTGTGACGCCGACCTGCCGCCTGACGCGACCAACGCCGTGATGTGCTCGTTCGAATGCACCTTCTGCAGCGATTGCGCGGAGCATCGCCTGCCCGGCGGGGTGTGTCCCAACTGCGGCGGCGAACTTGTGCGGCGCCCGATCCGGCCGGCGGAGAAGCTTGCAAAGTTCCCGGCTTCGACCGATCGCGTTCTCAAGCCGCATGCCGGATGCGGGAAGGCTGCGTAGTCCTGCAACGACCCCTTTTTGCTTTCCCGGAAGGCGCGCGCAAGCGCGGCTATCCGGGATCTTTCAGCTTCGCGGCAAATCGCAACCGGGAAAGATCCCGGCTCTCGCTGCGCTCGGCCGGGAAGGCAAAAGCGGAAAGGAGCGGAGTGCTAAGCGCGGTCCGCTTCGGGTTTTCAGCGGCGGCCGCCGCCGCGGTTCTGGAGCATCCACCAGGAGCGGCTGCCGAACACCTGCTCGCTCTGGATGCGCTCGTAGTAGTCGCCGGTCTCGAAGGCCAGCGAGTTGCGGCGCTGGCGCTCCGTCGCGTTGGAGTAGGGGCGATACGCTTCGTAGTTGCGATAGTGCTTCAGCGGTTTGTGCTTGCGGGCCAAAGCAGGCGTGACGGCGAGGCTCACGAGACAAGCGGCGCAGGCGGCGACGGTCAAAGCCTTCATGGCGGGCTCCCCTCTCGGCTGAGATAGGCAGTACACAGCCGGACACTGCCGCGTGCAAGCGCTTCGCGCTGCCTCGCCGATCAAAAGAGCTTGAGGCCTGGCGGGAGCGGCAGGCCGCCGGTGATCTCCTGCATCTTCGCCTGGATCTGGGCTTCGGCCTTGCCCTTGGCGTCGGTGAGGGCCGCGACGATGAGGTCTTCCACCATCTCGGCGTCTTCCGGCTTCAGGAGGCTCGGGTCGATCTTGACGGCGCGCGTGTCGAACTTGCCGTTGACGGTGACTTTCACCAGCCCGCCGCCCGACTGGCCCTCGACTTCGAGCGTCGCCAGCTCCTCCTGCATCTGCTGCATGCGCGACTGAAGCTGGGTCGCCTGCTTCATCATCTTCATGAGGTCCATCGAACTCTCCTTTCAGGGCGTGGCGTCGATCGGATGCGTCAGCCGGTGCCGGTTTCGTCCTTCTTGGGGCCGGGCAAGCGGCGCACGGTGAGCTGTGCGCCGGGAAACTCTTTCATGACGGCCTCGACGGCGGGATGGCGCTGGATCTCCTGCAGCTCCTGCGCGTCGCGCTGGCGGCGGACTTCGCCGACCGGCGTCTCGCCCGGCGTCTTGCTCAGCGCCACCATCCAGCGGCGGTCGGTCCAGCCGTTGAGCTTTTCGCGCAGTTCGTTGGGCAGCTCCTTCGGCGCCTGCGGCAAGAGATGCATCTCGATGCTGCCGGCGGGGTCGAACTTCACCAGGCTGACGTGGTCTTCGAGGTGATACTTGAGCTTGGCGTCGCGGCGCTCGCCGGCGAGATCGATGACGTCCTGGAAGGTGCGCAGGACGCGCGCGGTTGGCACGGTGCGGCCGGTGCGCGGAGCTTCCTCGTCGCTGGCCTCGAGATCGGCATCCATCTCCGCTTCCGCGTCGAGGATGTAGTCGTCGAGGCTTTGGGGAGGCGGGGCCTCCTCGACGAACTCGTTCACCGGCGCCCGGCTGGCGGGCGCGGGCTCCGCGCGCGGTGGAGCGGCGCCATTGCGTGCTGGCAGCGCACCGCCGAGCGCGCGCACGAGTTCGTCGGGCGAGGGCAGGTCGGCCGTGTAGGCAAGGCGGATCAGCACCATTTCGGCCGCAGCACCGGGCCTGGGAGCACGCGAGATCTCTTCGAGCCCTTTGAGCAGCATCTGCCAGGCGCGCGAGAGCAGCGGCACGGACAGGCGTTCCGCGATCGAGGATGCGCGGCGACGCTCCTCGGCGGACAGGGCTTCTCCCGCGGCTTCGGCTCCGGCGACCTTCACGCGCATGGCGAGGTGCACCGTCTCGGCGAGATCGGTGAGCACCTGCTGCGGTTCGGCGCCGTCGCGATGCAGCGCCTCGAGCGACCGCAGGGCGTCGGCGGTGCGACCTGCAAAGACGTGCTCGAGCAGATCGAAGATGCGGCCGCGGTCGGCGAGGCCCAGCATGGCGCGCACGGCCTCGGCGGTCACGGCGCCGGAGCCCATGGCGATGGCCTGATCGAGCAGCGAAAGGCCGTCGCGCACGGAGCCTTCGGCGGCGCGTGCAATGAGAGCCAGGGCATCCGGTTCGGCCTTGGCGCCCTCGGAGGCGATAATGCGCTGGAAATGCGCCGACAGCTCCGGCACGTCCACGCGCCGCAGGTCGAAGCGCTGCGTGCGCGAGAGGACCGTCACGGGGACCTTGCGCACTTCCGTCGTGGCGAAGATGAACTTCACGTGCGGCGGGGGTTCTTCCAGCGTCTTCAGGAGCGCGTTGAAGGCGCCCTTCGACAGCATGTGCACCTCGTCGATGAGGAACACTTTCGTGCGCGCGACCATGGGCTTGTAGCGCGCGCTCTCGATGATCTCGCGGATGTTGTCGACGCCGGTGTTGGAGGCGGCGTCCATCTCCAGCACGTCGGGGTGGCGGCCTTCCATGATCTCGAGGCAGTGCTTGCCCAGCACCGGCATGTCGAACGTCGGCTTCGTCACGCCGTCGCGCTCATAGTTGAGGGCGCGGGACAGGATGCGGGCCGTCGTGGTCTTGCCGACGCCGCGGACGCCCGTGAGCATGTAGCCTTGCGCGATGCGATCGGCGGCGAACGCGTTCTTCAGCGTCGTCACCATGGCGCTCTGGCCGATCAGGTCGTCGAAGGTCTGCGGGCGGTACTTGCGCGCGAGCACGACGTAGGGCTTCGCGGCGGCGCTCCCGGCATTGGCCTCGTCGGAGGCGGCGTCTGTCTTCTTGGCCATGAGCTTTCAACGCCGCCGGGGCTGATCGGGTCGCGGGAGATCCACCTAGATATTTTGCCTGACCGGCCGGGCGTCAAGGACGGCGGCTTCGCGCAGCTGCGACGGAGGCGGCGCCGTTCCGATCAAGGTCTGGGAATTGCAGGCTTTTCGGCGTGCGTTCGCCGGCATGACAAGGAGGCTGACAGACGACCCATGCCGGGCTCGTTAGGGCTGCTTCCTTCCGGACCTGACCCGGTTGGCGAGTGACACGTCCGCCGCCAACCTCCCGGCGCCCTTATACTGGAATGTGACGGGGGTGCAACCACATGGGCAGATGGTTCGTGGTTGGGCCAGGGCAGGCGCGTGTCATCCTCCGTCGGTGCGCGGAGCGGACGTGGCGTGGGTCCCCGCCTTCGCGGGGACGACGGTGGGGTTTCGAGCGTTGGCATTCTCCGTCACGCCCTGCGCAGGCGGGCATCCACGCAAGCTGATGGTGTGAGCAGAACGCCTCGGTGAGAGCATGCGTCCATTCCGAAGCGTGTCACAGCGCTCATGCGCGCTGCAGGCCGCCGGGGGCGTCGGTGGATTGGGCGTGGTGGGGTGGGCGGACCCAGGGGCGGTGGTTGACGCAGACGACGCGCCAGACGCCCGGCTTGTCTTCCGGCTGGAGATAGTCGAGGCGCGTCAGCGAGCAGTTCTCGGTGGAGAAGCTGAGCGCCCCTTCCGGATCTAGGCCGAGGGCGAGGGCGACGGCCGCGCGGATGGTGCCGCCGTGCGTCACCGCGACGATGTCGCGGCCGCGGTGTTTCCGGTTGAGATCGGTCACGACGGGGGCGACGCGATCGACGAGGTCGGCAAAGCTCTCGCCGTTGGGCGCCCGCTCGGTGGCCGGTGAGAACCAGAGCGAATGCGTGCCGACGCCGCGCTCGGCGTAGAAGGTCCTGCGGTCGAGGCCCTGCCAGTCGCCGAGGTGCTGTTCGGCGAGCGCGGGGATCGCCTCGGGCTCGATGCCATAGAAGCGCTCGGGCGCGGCCGCCATGATCGCGGCCGCCGTCTGCTTGGTGCGGGCGAGATTGCTGGTGATCCAGACGGCGTCGGCCGGAAGCTCGTGCGCCAGCACCTTGAAGATCTGCGCATCCGACGTGTCGCAATCGAGATCGGCCTGGCCATAGATGCGCCCGCCATCGGGGACGGGCGCGTGCCGGATCCACCACCACTTCGTCGGCGGCACGCCAGCGCCGCCCGTCAGAACCAGGCTCATGAGAGGCCTACTCCATGGTGACCACGATCTTGCCGACAGCCTGCCGCGCGCCGAGCTTGGCGATGGCCTCGCCGGCGCGTTCCAGCGGGAACTTGTCGGAGATGAGCGGGCTGATCTTGCCCTCGGCGTAGTAGCTCATGAGCTGCGCGATGTTGGCCGCGTTGGCCGCGGGATCGCGCTTGGCGAAGGCGCCCCAGAATACGCCGACGACCTGGCAGGATTTCAGCAGCGTCAGGTTGAGCGGCAGGCGCGGGATGCCGGCGGGGAAGCCGACGACGAGGAAGCGGCCTTCCCAGGCGATCGAGCGTAGTGCTGCCTCGGAATAGTCGCCGCCTACGGGATCGTAGATGACGTCCGCGCCCTTCTCGCCGCAAGCCTTCTTGAAAAGATCGGCCAAGGCCTTCTGCCCGGCCTTGTCGAAGGGGCCGCCCGGATAGACGACGCCGTCATCGGCGCCGTGTTTCTTGGCGAACGAAAGCTTCTCCTCGGTAGAGGCCGCCGCGATCACGCGCGCGCCCATGGCCTTGCCGAGTTCGACGGCGGAGAGGCCAACGCCGCCGGCCGCGCCGAGCACGAGCAGCGTCTCGCCATTCTGCAGCTTGGCCCGGTCCTTCAGCGCGTGAATGGTGGTGCCGTAGGTGAGGATGAGGGCGCTCGCCACCTCGAAGGGCATGGCGTCGGGGAACGGGATGCAGCGCTCTTCCTCCAGCACGAGCTTGGTGGCCATGCCGCCCCAGCCGCACGAGCCGATGACCCGATCGCCCACCTTCAGCCGCTTGACGCCGGCCCCGACCGCCTCGACGACGCCCGACACCTCGCCGCCCGGGGCGAACGGGCGCTCGGGCTTGAACTGGTACTTGTCCTCGATGATGAGCAGGTCCGGGTAGTTGACCCCGCAGGCCTTGACGGCGAGGCGCACCTGGCCGGGGCCCGGCGTCGGGTCTGGAAGGTCCTCGAGAACGAGGGTGTCGGGTCCACCGACGCTCTTGCTCAGCAGTGCCTTCATGCGCGTCCCTCCGAGGCTTGTGTCAGTCCGTTGCTTTTTCAGGTATCAGAAGGGGGCCGGGTCGTCGATGCTGCCGGTTCGTGCGTTTTAGTCGCTCGCATATTTATCGCATGACCGAGGAGAAGATTATGCGTCTGTCCAGACAAGCGTCATTCGGGGTGGTTTTGACGGCTGCCCTGTTGGTTCCCCTCGGGCTCGCGGCGCAGACGTCGCAGCCGAACGCGGTGGGCGTGCGCCAAGCCCCGCCAAGCGGCAGTCAGCCTGCGCGCCGAGGCCTGCGGGCCGGCCATGTGAAATCGGCCCAGGCGCCCACGCCTGCTCCGGCTCCACAGCCGAAGCAGAACCCACCGGCTGCGTCACCCGCGCTGCCGCCGGCTGCGGCTCCCCTGCCACCGGGCGCACCCAAGATCCAGGCCCGCGGGCCCGAGCAGGAGTATCAGGACTGCCTGACCCTGTGGGACAAGGGCA
Organism: Hyphomicrobiales bacterium; assembly: GCA_003963125.1. Lineage (GTDB taxonomy): Bacteria > Pseudomonadota > Alphaproteobacteria > Rhizobiales > Hyphomicrobiaceae > AWTP1-13. Next base: position 33,594 of record RXJK01000090.1, on the reverse strand, counting down.
CGCACATGACGAAGGCGGAGTGGGCGACGACGTGCCGGCGCATCCAGAACCGGCTCACGAGCCTCGGCCAGCAGACCTCGCAGCTCAACCAAGGCCGCCGGCGCGTTCGATGAAGCTCGCGACGTCCGGCGCGCCCACGCCCGTCTTGAGATTGGTGAAGACGTAGGGGCGATCCTGCCGCATGCGTTTCGTATCGCTTTCCATCACGGCGAGCGAGGCGCCAACATGCGGGGCGAGGTCGATCTTGTTGATCACGAGCAGGTCCGAGCGCGTGATGCCCGGCCCGCCCTTGCGGGGGATCTTCTCGCCCTGGGCCACGTCGATGACATAGATGGTGATGTCAGCGAGTTCCGGGCTGAAAGTCGCGGCTAGATTGTCGCCGCCCGATTCGATCAGGATTACGTCGAGCTTCGGATATTTCGCGCGCATCTCGGCGACGGCGGCGAGATTGATCGAGGCGTCCTCGCGGATCGCCGTGTGCGGGCAGCCGCCGGTCTCGACGCCCATGATGCGCTCCACGGGCAATGCGCCCGCGCGCGTGAGGATCAGCGCGTCTTCCTTGGTGTAGATGTCGTTGGTGATGGCGCAGATGTCGTAGCGGTCGCGGAACGCCTTGCAGAGCGTTTCCATCAGCGCGGTCTTGCCGGAGCCGACCGGCCCGCCGATGCCGACGCGCAAGGGTCCGTTGGGAGAGGGCATAGAAGGGGCTCCTGATCTTTGTTCCCCCCTCTCCCCGCACGCAGGGAGAGGGCCGGGGTGAGGGGCAGCAGCACTCTCAAGGCGTGGAGCATGCATCTGCCCCTCACCCTAACCCTCTCCCCATTCCGCGCGCGCTCCATGGGGAGAGGGAAACGGGAGTGTCTCAGTGCACCGTGACGCCGGTGGCCTGGGCAAGGTCCTCGCGGCTGACGCCGGGGGCTAGCTCGAGGAGCTTCAGGCCAGACGGCGTCACCTCCATCACCGCGAGATCGGTGATGATGAGGTTGACCACGCCGACGCCGGTCAGCGGCAACGTGCATTGCGGCAGGATCTTCAAGTCGGTCGAGCCGTCCTTCTTCTTGGCCGTGTGCTCCATGAGCACGACCACGCGCTCCACGCCGGCCACGAGGTCCATGGCGCCGCCCATGCCCTTCACCATCTTGCCGGGGATCATCCAGTTGGCGAGGTCGCCTTTCTCGGACACCTGCATGGCGCCGAGGATGGCGATGTTGATGTGCCCGCCGCGGATCATCGCGAAGCTATCGGCGGAGGAGAAGAAGCTCGAGCCAGGGAGCGTCGTCACGGTCTGCTTGCCGGCGTTGATGAGGTCGGCGTCGACTTCGTTCTCCATCGGGAAGGGGCCGATGCCAAGCAGGCCGTTCTCGGACTGCAGCATCACGTTGACGCCCTCGGGGATGTAGTTGGCGACGAGCGTCGGCAAGCCGATGCCGAGGTTGACGTAGAAACCGTCGCGCAGCTCCTTGGCGGCGCGGGCGGCCATTTGTTCACGGGTCCAGGCCATGGGTGGGTCTCGCTCGTTGGATCTATTCTGGCGTTATTTCAAAGGCAGCCGGCGGCGCCGGATACTGCGGTGGTCAACAACAATGATACTGTTTTCTATGTTTTCGTGGGGTAGCGCGTCGACACTCGGCGAGAGCGCGATCGTGTCGTCCTCGGCCAGGAATGCAGCGTACCGCAGGGCTTCATCGACGTCGGCGGATTCGAGATAAGGATAGGCCTCTAGGATCGCATCGCGGGTTTCACCTGCGGCCAGCAATCCAAGCAGGCGAGCCACCGGGAACCGGAGGCCCCGGATGCATGGCTTGCCAGTGCATGTCGCGGGACCCACCGTGATGCGTTCGAACTTCATGGCCGGAACTCAAGCCTTGCGGACGGTGCGCTGTTCGATGCGCTTTTCCGGTTTGTCGTTGAGAATGACGCGGGAAATGAAAATGCCCGGCGTGTGGATCAGGTCCGGATCCAGCGCGCCGACTTCGACGATCTCCTCCACCTCCGCCACGGTGATCTTGCCGGCGGTGGCGACGTTCGGATTGAAGTTGCGCGCCGTCATCCGGTAGATGAGGTTGCCGGCCTTGTCGGCCTTCCAGGCCTTGACGAGCGACACATCCGCACGCAGCGAGCGCTCCAGGATGTACTTCTGCCCGTCGAATTCGGCGACGGGCTTGCCCTCGGCGACCACCGTGCCGAAGCCCGTCTTGGTGTAGAAGGCCGGGATGCCGGCGCCGCCCGCGCGCAGCTTCTCGGCCAGCGTGCCCTGCGGCGTGAATTCCAGCTCGAGTTCGCCTGCGAGGTACTGGCGCTCGAACTCCTTGTTCTCGCCGACGTAGGACGAGATCATCTTCTTCACCTGGCGCGTGGCGAGAAGCTGGCCGAGGCCGAAGCCGTCGACGCCGGCGTTGTTGGAGATGACCGTGAGGTTCTTCACGCCGCTGTCGCGAACCGACGCGATGAGGGCCTCGGGAATGCCGCAGAGACCGAAGCCGCCGACAGCCAGGGTCTGGCCGTCCTTGAGCACACCATCCAGCGCCGCCTTGGCGCTCGGGTAGACTTTGTTCACGAGGGGCTCCTCTTGGAAGAAATGTCGGCCTGCGGAACGCGCTCGCGGCGTCAGCTAAACCTTGGGGAACGGACGACAAACTGAAGATACTATGGCGGCAAGTCAATGCTGCGAGAGACGGTGGATGCGTCGCCCCCCGGCTTCTTCCGGTGGCCCCCTTTCGCACGACGGAGCGCGCGACGGCTGTCGAGCCGCATGCGCGTTAGGAGCGCGCGGCTCGTGTCGCAGGGGTCGAGAAACGCACAGGCCGTTCGAGGGTGGTGGACGGGCCTTTCCGCGGGGGCTATCAGGGCCGTGAATTGCCAATAGCTATCAACGGTCAGGCGCACGTCGCCGATGCCTGCCGGCTGCTTCGTGTTGCGCTCAATGTGCGAGGGACCGCGCATCGAATGATCTGGCTGGCCGCACTTTCCGGGTTCGTCGTCTGGGCGCTTGTCGGCGCCTACATCAGCGTGATGACGCGCACGGGGCAGCTCGACGTCCCCAACGCTCGCAGCATGCATGCGCGGCCGAAGCCGGCGGGCGCTGGCCTCGTCATCGTGCCGCTTGTGGTGGTGCCCGGGCTGTGGCTCGCAGGCAATGGCCCACACACCCTCCTCGTCGTCGGCGTGTGCGCGCTCGGCCTCTCCCTGTTGGGCTGGGCGGACGACATGAAGGGCATGCCGGTCGGGCTGAGGCTCGCGGCGCAGATTGCAGCCGTCGTCGCCGCACTCGCCCTGCTGCCGGCCAGCACGCAAGCTCTGCCGATGCTGCCGCTGTGGGCGGAGCGCGGGCTGGAGGCGCTCGCCTGGGTCTGGTTCATCAACCTTTTCAACTTCATGGATGGGATCGACGGGCTGGCTGGCGGTGAAGCGGCCGTGGTGGCGGCCGGGTACGTCCTCGTCGCGGGCGTGACGGGCCTCGGTGCGCCGCTCGCGGTTCTCGTCGTCAGCGCGATGCTCGCCTATCTCGCCTGGAACTGGGCGCCGGGCCGCGTCATGATGGGCGACGCGGGCTCCCTGCCGCTCGGCTACGTCATCGGATGGCTGATGCTGGATCTCGCATTGAACGGTCACGTCGCGGCCGCGCTGATCCTGCCTGCGTATTTCGTGACGGATGCGACCTATACGCTTCTGTCGCGACTGGCTCGGGGCAGGCTTCCCTACGAGGCGCATCGGGAGCACTTCTACCAGAGGGCGGCGCTCGGCTGCGGCAGTCATGGGACGGTGGTCGCGGGCATCATGATCGCCAACGTCTGCCTCGCGGCGATGGCGCTGGTGTCCATGCGGCTGCCGCTCGCGGCCTTGATCGGCGCCGGGATCGTGCTGGCGGTCCTATTCGGCTGGCTCTTCCGGCTGCAGAGCCTCGGTGTGCGACAGGCATGATGGAAGCCGTCAACGCCCCGTCGCCGCCCGACGCGATGACGCGCTTCCTCGTGACGTGGTCCGCGCTCGGTACGATACTGGCCGTGCTCGTGCCGCTGGCGACGCCGGTTCTGCTCGGCGGGTCGATGCTGATGCCGCTGCTGCTGGCGGACCGGCCAGAACTCGGACAACGGTTCTGGAAAATCGGGCCCACGACCGCGCTGATGCTGGTGATCTGCCTCTATCTCGCGGTCAACGCCTCGTGGTCGCCGGCGTCGCGCAATGCGGCGATGGCTGTCGCGATGGTCGTTCTCGCGACGCTGGCAGCGCACGTCGCGACGGTCGCTTTCCCTCTGATGCGGGCGGAGCAGGTGGATGCGCTGCGGCGCGGGCTCGTCATCGGGCTGCTCGTCGGCCTCGCGATCCTCGCCTTCGAATACGTGACACGCATGTCCGGCCAGCGCGCGCTGAAAAGCCTTCTCGATACCCTCGGGGTGCGCGGGGTCCGCATCGAGACGGGCAACTGGCTGCATCCGCGCAACCAGGGCATGACGCGGAACCTCGGCTTCGTGGTCCCCATCGTGTGGATCGGGCTCGCGGCATGTCTGCGCATCAACAGGGCTGACAGCCGGTCGGCGGGTGCGCTGATTTTCGCTTTGGCGGCGGTTTCGGTTCTCGTCTCGCCGTCGGCGACGGCGAAGATCGGCCTTACGGCTGGGGCGATCGGCGCGCTCGGCGCGCTTTGGTTTCCGCAACTGACGCTGGCGGGGTTGACGGCCGCGTGGGTCTTCCTGTGCGCCGCGGTCGTTCCCGTCGCCCACCTGCTCTACCGGCTGCGATTGTACGATGCGGCCTGGATCCACGAGACCGGCCGGCACCGCATCGCCATCTGGGGGGCGACGAGCGACTGGTATTGGAGCGCACCCATCTTCGGGGCTGGGCTCGCGTCCGCGCGTGAGCAACCGGCCCTCGATGCTGCGCATGCAGACGCGTTGAAGAACTTGAGCGCGACGGCAAAGCTCAATTGGCATGCGCACAACGGCTATCTGCAAGTGTGGTACGAGGCCGGCGCGGTGGGCGGGCTGCTGTTCATGCTCCTGGGGCTGGCATTGCTGCACGCGGTGCGAAAGTCGGACGACGTCGTCAAGCCGTTGCTGATCGGCGCCTTTGCCAGCTTCACGTTCTTCATCGCCACCGGGTTCAGCCTATGGGCCGCCTGGTACATCGGCGCCTTGGGGCTGGTGATCGTGTCGGCGCAACTCACAGGGGCAGAATTGCCGGGTGGCGCGGCCAAGCCCAGGTGATAGAAGCCGCTTTCGGCTGCGTACGATATCCGTGCAAGACTTTGGACTAGACGTGGATCGCGCTCGCGGGGCCGCCTAGAGTTCGCATGCCCTTGTTTCTCCAAGGCTGACATGAAGATCATCGAGTCGAGCATCCATGCCTTGGCCAAGGGGCTGAGCCGCTACCAGAAGCGGATCCTGCTGATTCTTTGCGACATTTTTCTCCTGTCGTTCTCGCTGTGGCTGGCGATGTCGATCCGCTTCGGCGAGCCCTACGTGGCTTCGAGCCGGCGCGTGGCGCTGCTGTTGATCGCCGTTCCCCTGATCGCCGCTGCGCTGTTCTTCTGGGCCGGCCTCTATCGGCATGTGACGCGGCACTTCAATACTGCCGGTGACAAGCTCATCGCCGGATGCATCCTTGCGGCGTCGCTGTGTCTCGGCCTCGGCCAGTTCATGCTCGGCACCGACGGCATTCCGCGCACGGTGCTGTTCACGTTTCCGATCATCGGGTTTCTGCTCGTGTCGGGGATCCGGCGGGTGATCGGACATCTGATCGTGCGGGCCGGAGGCATCCTGCCGCCGCCCGCTTCGCCGCTCGAGATCCGCAACGTGCTCGTCTATGGCGCCGGGCAATCCGCGGTGCAGCTCATCAATGCCGTTCGGCGCACGCGCGACATGGAAGTCGTGGGCATCGTCGATCCGGACCCGACGCTGTGGCGCCGGCTGATCTCGGGGATCCGGGTGCACCCGCCGTCGAAGCTCGCAGAGGTGATCGCCAAGGACAACGTGAGCCGGGTGCTGCTTGCCACGCAGAACACGACGCGCAAGGAGCGTCTCGAGATCCTCAACCTGCTCAACGGCCTGTCGGTCGACGTCCGGGTCGTGCCGCAGACGGATCAGGTCATTGCCGGGCGCGTGCAGGTCAACGAGCTGCGGCGTGTCGAGGCGACGGATCTCCTCGGCCGCGCGCCCGTGCCGCCAGACCCGCGGCTCATCCAGCGCACGGTCGAGGGCAAGAACATCCTGGTCACGGGGGCCGGCGGCTCGATCGGGTCGGAGATCGTGCGACAGATCCTGAAGAACAGCCCCGAGCGTGTCGTGCTGCTCGATGCCAGCGAAAGCGCGCTCTACGAGATCGAGAGCCAGGTCGCGAACCTGCTGCGCCAGCGGTCGGGGCAGAGGGTGCCGCACATCGTATCGGTCCTCGGCTCGGTGCTCGACGAGCCGCTGATGCGCAAGACGATGGCGGACTGGGAGGTGCAGTCGGTGTTCCACGCCGCGGCCTACAAGCACCTGCCGATCGTCGAGCGCAACATCGTGGTGGGGGCGCTCAACAATGTGGTCGGCACGGAGGTTGCGGCGCGGGCGGCAGCGGCGCTCGGCGTGCCGACCTTCGTGCTGATCTCGACCGACAAGGCGGTGCGGCCATCGAGCGTGATGGGCGCGAGCAAGCGCGTCGCCGAGCTGATGCTGCAGGCGCTCGCCACCGAGCGGACGGGCACGACGTTTTCCATCGTGCGCTTCGGCAACGTGCTCGACAGCTCCGGCTCGGTCGTGCCCCTGTTCCGCAAGCAGATCGAAGCCGGCGGTCCCCTGACCGTGACCCATCCGGACGCGGTGCGCTATTTCATCTCGATCCCGGAGGCCGCGGAACTGGTGATCCAGGCCGGCGCGATGGCCTCGGGCGGCGAGGTGTTCGCGCTGGATATGGGCGAGCCCGTCCGGATCTCAGATCTTGCGAAAATGATGATCCGGCTGAGCGGGCTGCAACTGCGCGACGCCAAGAACCCGCACGGGCAGATCGAGATCCGGTTCACGGGGCTGCGGCCGGGCGAGAAGCTCGCCGAGGAGCTCTATATTTCGGATCGCGTGAGCACGACGCAGCATCCGCGCATCCAATGCATCGACGAGCCGGCGCTACCGAGTGCGCAGCTGTGGCCCGCCGTGGAGTGTTGAAAAAGGCGATCGCCCAGTCGGATGCAAGCCGTGTGAAGGCGCTGCTTTTCGAGATTGCCGCGGCCCAGCAGAAGGAGCCCTCCCGTCTCACGGGATGAGGTCCTGCCCGCCTCAGGGTCAATGCACAGTGCGTCTCGGCGTGAGCATACCGAACGCATGCACTACGCGACGCGCGCGGCCTCTCCCTGCGCATGTTGTGTGCCGACACTCGCTACCGGATCTGCAAGCTTCGCAAATCTCGTAGCGTGCACGTAACGCTCGAGTACGCGTCCCCTGCGATCCAGAACGAGGTCCCGAAGCCCCTGCAAGGCACTCGAGGCGCTGCGCCGCAGGCGCATGAGCAGAGGAGAGGGCTGGTAGTACGACGGGTACCCAGCGCTTACGTAGAAGTCCCGCATGGCGTGGCCGAATTTGGCCGGGTAGCGGGCGCGCTTGTCCTTCCAAGGCTTGCTCGACCCTACGAAATGGATGATGTGCGGCTGAAGCTCCTTGCTGAGCCGCCGACTGGCGTAATAGGTCCAGTTCCATTCCGGGGGCAATTCGAGCCATCGACCGTCTACGACGGCATTGATGACGGTCTGATCGTTCGAGTCGACCGCGCCGCCCCGCGCCAGATACGCGACGGCAGCCTCGCCGATGCCGTCCGCAGCCCAACGCTGGCGATCGATCAACATCACGCCGGAATTGAAATACGCGGAGCTGGGCCGCATGCCGATCCGGCTTTTGTGGGCAATGAACGACAGCTCGCCTCCGTGGAAAACCTGGCGGCTGTCCCGCACGGCGGCGAGCACCTGGTTCTGCATATCGATCGCGAACAGACCATTGAGGTCCTCAGTCTCGATCCAGATATCACAATCGAGGTAGAGAACGCGGCGGTACGGAGCGGGCAGCCATCTGTCGATGAAAAGCCGCGCAAAAGCCGACTGCGAGCGCAGATCATTCCGGCAGGAAAGCAGAGCCGTGAGTTGCTGCTTGACGCCGATCACCATGACGCCGTCCGGACCAAGTCCAGGCGGAACCGTATCCAAGTCGGTTCGAATTAAGACGATATCGAAATCGCGATTCTTCTGTCTCAATAGCTCGCTGATGACGAACAGGGCGGGCGGGTGATACCCAGCATCGCATGTCAGTACAACAACGTTGGGTTTCAAGGCGCCAGACTCCACACTCTCAATGCCGCCCGATCGAGTGGAAGGCTAGCCCAGTCAACCGGGTGTCTTCAACAGCGATCACGGCGTCGTGGTAGCGCGCCCTGGAGGTAAACGTCGGTCTCGCCGTCGGGAAGGCTCCAAGCGAAGTTCAGCAACTTCTCGCTCTCGACCCTGATCGATTGGCGACGTTCTGTCTTTGAACAAAGGAGACTGGCGGAGACGAGAGGATTCGAACCTCCGGTACCCCTTTCGGAGTACAACGATTTAGCAAACCGCCGCCTTCAGCCACTCGGCCACGTCTCCAGCGCCCCTGCCTATAGTTGTCATGGAGCTGAAAGGCAAGGCTCGCAGACCGGTTGCGCCCACGGTGTTCAGATGCATGTGGGGGAGCCGGTCGCCGCGGCTCCCAGCGCCGCCTCAGTGCGTCCAGGAGCCCTTGCGGCCGAAGCGGAAATTGTCGGCGTAGGACTTGCGCACGGCGGCCCGCGACTGGGGCTCGGAAACCTTGTAGGCCAAGCCGTTACGCTGGGCGTAGGCGATCGCCTCTTCCTTCGTGTCGAAGGTCAGGCGGATCTGGGATTTCATGTCGCGCGAGCTGGTCCAACCCATCAGCGGGTCGATTTCGCGCGGCACCTCGGGCTCGAACTCGAGCACCCAATCCTTGGTGCGGGCGGACCCGGACTGCATCGCCGTCTTGGCGGGCTTGAAGATGCGGGCAACCATGCGGGCGCTCTCTCGATCTCGATGGCTTCGGCCGACAGCCGTGACGCTCGGGCCTTCTTACGTGAGCCTGCGGGGCTTTGACAACGCGGCAGCAGTTCGCGTCCCCGCCTACCCCGGCAGCCGGAAGCCGGTCTGGAGGCCGCCCTGCAACTCGGCGATGCCGCGCCGGCAGGGGTAGCGCAACTGCAACATAGCCGGTAACGTCTCACCATTGTTCGATTTTGCGACCGCTGCCGCCCGGCACCGAGACCAAACACGAGAAGCGCAAACGAGATGCTGGGGAGGCAGGCACAAGCGTCGGGGCTCGGCGGGCTATTGGACGGCTATGCCGCCGGCCTATCGGGCTTCGACGAGCTGATGTCCCCCTCGGGGGACCTGCGGCCGCATTGGCGCACCTTCTTCGAGCTGTGCTCGGGGCTCGACGCCTCGGCCCGCCGGTCGCGTATGGAGCGGCTCAATACGCGGGTGCGCGAGACGGGTATCGCCTACGACCTGTTTGCCGACCCCTCCAGCACGGCGCAACCCTGGCGGGTCGACTTCGTACCGCTCATCATTGCTCCAGAGGAATGGCGGTTCCTGGAGCAGGCGCTGCTGCAGCGCGCGCAGCTGTTCGACCGCATCCTCGCGGACGCCTACGGGCCGCAGAGCCTGATGATCGACGGGTCGATCCCGCACGAACTCGTCTTCACCGATCCGTCCTACCTGCGCCCCTGCCAGAACCAGATCCCGTCGAAAGGCTTCCTCCAGTTCTTCGCCATGGACTGCGCGCGGGCGCCCGACGGCTCCTGGCGCGTCATCGACACGCACACGGAGACGCCGGCCGGCATCGGCTATGCCATCGCCAACCGGATGGTGCACACGAACGTCGCGGGCGACATGTTCTCCGCCTGCAAGGCGCTGCGGCTGGCGCCCTACTTCCAGCAGGTGCAGACGGCGCTGGCGCAGCGGGCCAACCGCGTCGATCCGGTGGTGGCGCTGCTTTCGCCCGGGCCGCATCACAACGACTTCTTCAGCCACGCCTACTTGTCGCGCTATCTGGGGCTGATCCTGGTCGAGGGCGCGGATCTTCGCGTCGCGGGCAACCGCGTGACGCTCAAGACGCTCGACGGGCTGATGCCGGTCGACCTCGTGGTGCGCTGCATCTCGGGCGCCGAGGCCGATCCGCTCGAACTCGACAGCGCCAGTTTCGCGGGCACGGTCGGCATGCTGCAGGCCGTCCGCCAGAACCCCGATCTCGTGACCAATGCGCTGGGCTCGGCGCTGGCCGAGAACCGCGGCCTTTCCGTCTACCTGCCCGACCTGTCGCGGCGGCTCCTCGGCGAGGAGCTCCTGATCCCCGACGGTCGCCGCTGGTGGCTCGGCGACCCGAAGTCCAAGGCACACGTCCTGGCCAATCTCGACCACATGGTGATCCGGCCGGCACACGAGAACACGGCCCGGCCCGGCCGCGCCATTCCCGGTGTGGAGCCGCAGCGGCTGTCGGCCAAGGACCGCGCCCTCCTGATCGAGCGCATCGAACTCGGAGGACCCGGGTTCGTGGCCGAGGAAAAGATCGGCTTCGGCACCACGCCGTCGCTGACGGCGGACGGGATCGCGGCGAAGCCCTACGCGGTGCGCTTCTTCGTGGCCTCGACGGCTGCGGGCTTCACCGTCATGCCGGGCGGGCTCGCCATGACGGTCGATCCCGACGCCACGGTGGCGCTTAGCGCGACCGATGCCGAGACGCGCGACGTATGGGTCGTGTCGGACGCGGTCGTGCCGAAGCCGCATGCGAGCCTGTGGCGGCCGACGATCGAATCCGCCGGCCGCGTGAGCCATGGCGCGCAGGACCTGCCGAGCCGCGCCGCGGACAACCTGTTCTGGCTCGGCCGCTACACCGAGCGCGCGGACTGGACCATGCGCGTGTTGCGCACGTCGCTCACGCGCCTGCAGGAGGACACGGGGCTGCGCCAGGATCTCGGTGCCAGCCGCATCGCGCTCGAGACGCTGCTGGCAAAGGACGAGAACGGACTTCCGGCGGCGCGCGCTGCCACCGACGCGCAGCTGATCGAGCAACTCGCCGGCAGCCTGATGTCGTCGCAGCGCATTTCCTACGCGCTGCCGCAGACGCTCGACGCTATCCACCGCATCGCGAGCCTGACGCGCGACCGGCTGTCCGTCGAGGCCTGGCGCACGCTCAACGACTTCTTCGCGGGCCGGCGCTGGCACGCGGACGCGATGCCCGTGCTGATGGGCGAGAAGGTGCAACTGCTCGAGGACGGCCTGCGGGTTCTCTCCGCTTTCCACGGCCTCACGCACGAGAACATGACGCGCAACTTCGGCTGGTCGTTCCTCGACATGGGGCGGCGGCTCGAGCGGGCGGCAAACCTCGCGGAAATCCTCGACGTCATCTTCGGGCGGGCGACCGATCCGGACGACGAGACGGGCGCCATGCTGTTCGTGCTCGATCTCGCCGACAGCTTCATCACGTATCGGTCGCGCTATCGCCTCGCGCCGATGATGTCGCTGGTGCTCGATCTGTTGCTGGTCGACGAGAGCAACCCGCGCAGCGTTGCTTACCAACTTGCCGCGCTCAATCGCGAGATCGCGACGCTGCCGCAATCGCAGGAGGGCCGTGCACGCATCGCCGAGCAGCGGCTGGCGCTGTCGCTGCTGAGCGCGTTGCAGGTGGCCGACGTCAACGAGCTGGCGCAGTGCGGGCCGGATGGTCGGCGCAGCGCGCTCACGGCGCTGCTCGCGCACCAATTGCACAGCCTGCCCGAGCTTTCCGATGCCATCGGCAGGCGCTATTTCAACCTCGTCGAGAAAGGTGCGCGTTGGGTCCGAGCCCGCTCGAGGACGGATCTATGATCTTCGAGGTCAGCCACCGCACGACCTACAGCTATCGCTATCCGGTGCTGCAGTCCCAGCACCTCCTGCATCTCACGCCGCGCGACAGCCAGCGGCAGACCGTGCTCCGGCACAGCCTGCTGATCGAGCCGGCTCCGTCGTCGCAGAGCGAGATCCGCGACCGTTATGGCAACGCCGTCGGCATTCTGACGGTTGCCGATGCGCACTCCGAACTCATCGTGCATTCGCGCAGCACCGTCGACGTCAGGCCGCCGGAATTGCCGATGCTGGGCCTGTCGACGCCCTGGGAGCAGGTCGGCGCGCGGGCCGTCACCGGGGACGACGCGCTCGACTTGTCCGTGCTCGAGTTCGTCAGCGTGTCGCGGCATACGCGGCCCAACAAGGACGCGCTCGACTACGTCTTGCCGTCGTTTCCGGCCGGGCGGCCGATCCTGGAGGCGGCCTACGATCTGACGCAGCGCATGTTCCGCGACTTCGCGTTCGATCCGTCGGCAACGGACGTTTCCACCCCTGTGGCGCACGTGCTTAAGCATCGCCGCGGCGTATGTCAGGATTTCGCGCATGTTGCGCTGACGTGCCTGCGCGTCCTGAAGCTGCCGGTGCGCTACGTCAGCGGCTACCTGTTAACCCATCCCCCCGAGGGGCAACCCAAGCTGCAGGGGGCGGACGCCTCGCACGCCTGGATCTCCGTCTGGACGCCCGAAGTGGGGTGGGTGGACTTCGACCCGACCAACGGTCTCATACCTTCGAACGAGCACATCACGGTGGCCTACGGCCGGGACTATGACGACGTCAGTCCGGTGAGCGGGGTGCTTTTCGGAGGCATGGACCAAAGAATGTCCGTGGCGGTCGATGTTACCCCTGTCGGGTAACATTTTTCTCGGCTATGGATGCTGGTAATCAAGAACAAAAAGAAGTCGCTTGATCCCTCCTCCGGGGACGTGGCAACGAGCGACAAGGGCAGGAAACGCGGAACGCAGAACATGCCTCCGCACGAGGAAGCAACGTTCCCATCGGGAGCGCGAGGGCCGGGCATCATATGTCGGTGGACTACGTACTCGAGACCACGGGGCTGACGAAGGAGTTCCGCGGTTTCACAGCCGTCAGAAACGTCAATCTGAGGGTGAAGCGCGGTACCATTCACGCGCTGATCGGCCCCAACGGCGCGGGCAAGACGACCTGCTTCAACCTGATCACGAAGTTCCTGCAGCCAACCTCCGGCCACATCCAGTACAACGGCCGCGACATCACGCGCGACAAGCCGCACAAGGTGGCGCGCCTCGGGCTGGTGCGCTCGTTCCAGATCTCGGCGGTGTTCCCGCACCTCACGGTTCTGGAGAATGTCCGTGTCGCCCTGCAGCGGGCGCTTGGAACGTCGTACCATTTCTGGCGGGCCGAACGGTCCGTCGAAGTCCTCAACGAACGCGCCATGCAGCTCCTCGCGGACGTCGGCGTACAGGCCTATGCTGGAATTCCGGCGGTCGAACTGCCCTATGGCCGCAAGCGGGCGCTGGAGATCGCGACGACGCTCGCGCTCGACCCCGCCATGCTGCTGCTGGACGAGCCCATGGCCGGCATGGGCGCGGAAGACATCGCCCGCACGAGCGCGCTGATCAAGCGCGTCGCCAAGGATCGCACGGTGCTGATGGTCGAGCACAATCTCTCGGTGGTGGCGACGCTGTCGGACCGGATCACGGTGCTCGCCCGCGGCGAGGTGCTGGCGGA
>RXJK01000090.1:0-19956 GCA_003963125.1 Hyphomicrobiales bacterium | reverse complement strand
GAAGTCTCCAGCAACCCGCAGGTCGTGGAAGCCTACATGGGGACGGGTCATGAGTGAGCCGCTGCTCAGCGTCCGCGACGTGCACGCGTGGTACGGCGAGAGCCACATCCTGCACGGCATGTCGTTCGACGTGAACCCCGGCGAGGTGGTGACGCTGCTCGGTCGCAACGGTGCCGGCAAGACGACGACGATGCGCGCCATCATGGGCATGGTCGGCAACCGCAAGGGCTCGATCAAGCACCAGGGCACGGAGCTCATCAAGCTCAAGTCGAACCACATCGCACGCGAGGGCATCGCCTACTGCCCCGAGGAGCGCGGCATCTTCGCCTCGCTCAACGTGTGGGAGAACCTGACGCTGCCGCCGCGCGTGAAGAAGGACGGCGGGCTCTCGATCGAGCGCATCTACGAGCTGTTCCCCAACCTGAAGGAGCGCACGTCGAGCCAGGGGACGAAGCTGTCGGGCGGCGAGCAGCAGATGCTCGCCATCGCGCGCATCCTGCGCACGGGCGCGCGGCTCTTGCTTCTCGACGAGCCGACGGAAGGGCTCGCTCCCGTCATCGTGCAGCAGATCGGCTCGACCATCCGCGCCTTGCGCGAGCAGGGCTTCACCATCCTGCTCGTCGAGCAGAACTTCCGGTTCGCGGCGACGGTGGCGGATCGCCACTACGTGGTCGAGCACGGGCAGGTGATCGACATGATCCCCAATGCCAGCCTCGAGGCTAACCGCGAGAAGCTGAAGACCTATCTTGGCGTCTGATTTTATTGGAGAGGAAGCGACAATGCGTTTGACCCTGAAACTCGCAACGGCCGGTGCCGCGCTGCTCGTGAGCGCCGGCATGGCCCAGGCCGAATATAGCGACGGCACGATCAAGATCGGCGTGCTGAACGATCAATCCGGCACCTACGCCGACCTGTCGGGCCAGGGCTCCGTCTGGGCCGCGCGCAAGGCCGTCGAGGACTTCTGCAAGACCACGACGTGCGGCAAGATCGAGGTGGTCTTCGCCGACCACCAGAACAAGCCGGACATCGGCTCGAACGTGGCGCGGCAGTGGTTCGACGTCGACAAGGTGGACGTGATCGTCGACGTGCCGACGTCCTCGGTGGCGCTGGCCGTGAACACCATCGCCAAGGACAAGAACAAGGTGTTCCTGAATTCGGGCGCGGCAACGTCGGATCTCACCGGCAAGGCCTGCTCGCCCAACACGGTGCACTGGACCTATGACACCTGGGCGCTTGCCAACGGCACGGGCAACGCCATCGTCAAGACGGGTGGCGATTCCTGGTTCTTCCTGACGGCCGACTACGCATTCGGCCATGCGCTCGAGCGCGATACGGAAGCGGTGGTGGTGAAGAGCGGCGGCAAGGTCGTCGGCAAGGTCCGGCATCCGTTCCCGGCGCAGGACTTCTCCTCCTTCCTGCTGCAGGCGCAGGCCTCCAAGGCGAAGATCATCGGCCTTGCGAACGCCGGCGCGGATACGACGAACGCCATCAAGCAGGCGGCCGAGTTCGGCATCGTGCAGGGCGGACAGAACCTCGCGGGCCTGCTCGTCTTCATCACGGACGTGCATGCCCTCGGCCTCAAGACGGCGCAGGGCCTGATCTTCACCGAAGCCTGGTACTGGGACCAGAACGACGCCAACCGCGCGTTCGCGAAGGAGTTCGGCGCCGCCAACAAGGGCAACATGCCGACGATGGTGCAGGCCGGCGTCTATTCGGCCGTCACGCACTACCTGAAGGCGGTGCACGAGATGAAGTCCGACGCCGACGGCGCAGCCGTGGTCGCCAAGATGAAGTCTATGCCGACCGAGGACAAGTTGTTCGGCAAGGGCTCGATCCGCAAGGACGGCCGCAAGATCCACGACATGTACCTGTTCGAGGTGAAGAAGCCCGAAGAGAGCAAGGGTGCGTGGGACTACTACAAGCAGCGCGCCGTGATCCCGGCAGCGGAAGCCTTCCGCCCCGAGGCCGAGGGCGACTGCCCGCTCGTGAAGTGAACGGGTCCTAAACACAACAACGGCGGAGCGCGCGGCGCTCCGCCCAATGCCCGGGAGGGCGACCTTGGATGATCGGCAGACAGGACCAGTGAGGCTATGATTTTCGAGCTTCTGGGCGTTCCCCCGCAAGCCCTATTCGGCCAGCTTCTCCTGGGCCTGATCAACGGCGCTTTCTACGCGCTGCTGTCGCTCGGCCTCGCCGTCATCTTCGGCCTCATGAACGTGATCAACTTCACGCATGGCGCCCAGTACATGATGGGCGCCTTCGCCTCGTGGATGCTGCTGCAGTACGCCGGCATTCCCTACTGGGGCGCGCTGGTCCTCGCGCCGATCATCATTGGTGCGACGGGCGTGATCATCGAAAGGCTGATGATCTCGCGGCTCTATCACCTCGACCATCTCTACGGCCTGCTGCTCACCTTCGGGCTCGCGCTGATCATCGAAGGCTTGTTCCGGCAGCAGTACGGCTCGTCCGGCCTGCCCTACGCCAATCCCATTCCCGGCGGCACGAACCTCGGCTTCATGTTCCTGCCGTGGTATCGCGGCTGGGTGGTCGTGTTCTCGCTGGTGGTGTGCCTCGCCACCTGGTTCATGATCGAGAAGACCAAGCTCGGGTCCTATCTTCGTGCCGCGACGGAGCGGCCCGACCTCGTGCAAGCCTTCGGCATCAACGTGCCGCGCATGATCACGCTCACGTACGGCTTCGGCGTGGCTCTGGCCGCGCTTGCGGGCGTGCTCGCCGCGCCGATCTATTCGGTGAACCCGATCATGGGTGCGAACCTCATCATCGTGGTCTTCGCCGTGGTCGTGATCGGCGGCATGGGCTCGATCATGGGGGCCATCATCACCGGGTTCGCGCTCGGCATCATCGAAGGCCTCACGAAGGTGTTCTATCCAGAGGCCTCCAACACCGTGATCTTCGTGATCATGGCGATCGTGCTGATGATCCGGCCGCAAGGCCTGTTCGGCACTCCGAAGTAGGGAAGCGACAATGTCCGGGACCAAGAACAAGGATATGATCGTCTTCTGGGCGCTGATGGCCATCGGCCTGGTGGCGCCGCTCGTCGTCTATCCCGTCTTCCTGATGAAGGTGCTCTGCTTCGCGCTGTTCGCGCTGGCCTTCAATCTGCTCGTCGGCTACGTCGGCCTGCTCTCGTTCGGCCACGCCATGTTCTTCGGCTTTGCCGCCTATATCTCGGGCTACACCGTGAAGGTGATGGGCTGGAACCCGGAACTCGGCATCCTCGCAGGCACGGCGTGCGCTGCCGTCATGGGCCTTGTCACCGGCCTCCTCGCCATTCGCCGGCAGGGCATCTACTTCGCCATGGTGACGCTCGCCCTGTCGCAGATGGTGTTCTTTTTCTGCGTGCAGGCGAAGTTCACGGGTGGCGAGGACGGCATCCAGGCCATCCCGCGGCGGCCGCTGTTCGGCGTCATCGATACGACCAGCGACGTGAGCTTCTACTACGTCGTGCTCGCCATCTTCGCGATCGGCTTCCTGATCATCTACCGCACGATCCATTCGCCGTTCGGGCAGGTAATGAAAGCCATTCGCGAGAACGAGGCGCGCGCCATCTCGCTCGGCTACGCGGTCGATGCCTTCAAGCTGATCGCGTTCGTGCTCTCGGCTTCGCTGGCGGGGCTTGCGGGTGCGCTCAAGTCGCTCGTGTTCCAGCTCGCGTCACTGACGGACGTGACGTGGCAGATGTCGGGCGAGGTGGTGCTGATGACGCTCGTCGGCGGCATGGGCACGGTGTTCGGCCCGATCCTCGGCGCCGGCATCATCATTGCCATGCAGGACAAGCTCGCGAGCTTCGGCGAATGGGTGCTCGTCATCCAGGGCGTGATCTTCGTGATCACCGTGCTCTTGTTCCGCCGCGGCATCGTCGGCGAGTTCATCGCCTTCCTGAACCGCTTCAACCCGCCCGTCGCGCACGATGCACCGGCCGGGGCCGAGGCCCGGCCGGCGGAATAGGTCAGGCGGAGCGACGGCCCCTGTCGCGGTAGCGGTGCGCGTAGTCGTAAATCCCCACCACGACGGCGGGAGACGCGTCGAGCGACGTTGCCAGCGCGGCGCCAGTGGCGAGCGCGCGAACCCGCGACGGGTTCGCCTCCGGCATGGGTGCGAACTGGGTGTCGTTGTGCGCCTCGAGCTTGCGGCGCCGCCGCTCCTCGATCCGGTGGATAAGATCGCCAAACATGGTGGTTTCCTTTCTGCGACCCCTCCGCGAGGGGAGGGCGCAACGAACCGTCATATCGAGCGAACCGGCCCCGGGATCAACCGGTGCTGCGCTCACTTCGCAACACGAGCATGTGAGAATTGCCGGCCATGCCCGCTGGCGGCCGCGCGAAACTGGCCGTAAGACTCGCTTTCGCGTCGCGCAAGAAGGCAAACGACATGGCTGAAATACTGGAAAGTGCTGGCCCGCGGGTGGACAAGGCCGCTCTCGAGACATCGATCGGGATCCTGCGCCAGCGCTTCGGGGATCGCCTTCAGACCGGCCAGGCCATCCGCGAGCAGCACGGCAATAACCTGACATGGCTGCCGAACCAGCCGCCGGACGCCGTCATTTTCGTCGAGAGCCAGGACGAGGTGCGTCAGGTCGTAGAGGTCGCCCGGACGCACCGGGTGCCGATCATTCCCTTCGGGGCGGGCACCTCGCTCGAGGGCCATATCAATGCGCCGCGCGGCGGTCTGTCCCTCGACTTCTCGCGGATGAACCGCGTGCTCGCCGTGAACGAACGCGATCTCGACTGCGTGGTCGAGCCGGGTGTCTCCCGCAAGCAGATCAACGACTACCTGCGCGACAAGGGCCTGTTCTTTCCGGTCGATCCCGGCGCCGAGGAGGCGACGCTCGGGGGCATGGCGGCGACGCGCGCGTCGGGCACGAACGCCACGCGCTACGGCACGATGCGCGAGAATGTCCTGAACGTCACGGCGGTGATGGCGGACGGCAGCGTCGTGAAGACCGCGCAGCGCGCGCGCAAATCGGCCGCGGGCTACGACCTGACGAAGCTGCTCGTCGGCTCGGAAGGGACGCTCGGGATCATCACCGAGCTGACGGTGCGGCTCTATGGCATTCCCGAGAAGATCCTGTCGGCCGTGTGCACGTTCCAATCGCTCGAAGGGGCCTGCAACACGGTGATCCAGTCGCTCCAGCTCGGCCTCGGGGTGGCGCGCATGGAGATCGTCGATCCGATGACGATCATGGCGGTGAACGTGCACTCCAAGCTGACGCTCGACGAGAAGCCGACGCTGTTCCTGGAATTCCACGGCACGGAAGCCGGTGCGCGCGACCAGGTCGAGCACTTCAAGGCCATCGCGGATGCGGAAGGGGCGATCCGCTTCGACTGGGCCGAGAGCGAGGAAGAGCGGCGCCGGCTGTGGAAGGCGCGCCATGATGCCTACTGGGCGATGAAGACCACGTGGCCCGGCAAGGACGTGCTCGCCACCGACGTGTGCGTGCCGATCTCGCATCTGGCCGAATGCGTGCTCGAGACGGAGCAGGATGTGAAGAGCCTCGGCCTGATCGCGCCGATCGTGGGGCATGCGGGAGACGGCAACTTCCATACGCAACCGGTGTTCGACCGCACGAACCCGGAAGAGGTCGCGCGGGTCGAGACTTTCCTCAAGCGCCTGTCCGAGCGCGCCATCCGGATGGAGGGCACTTGCACGGGCGAGCACGGCGTCGGGCAGGGCAAGATGAAGTACCTCAAGGGCGAACTCGGCGAGGGTCTCGCGGTGATGCGCGCGATCAAGACGGCGCTCGATCCGCTGAACATCTTCAATCCGGGCAAGATCATTCCGGCGGCGTGAACTCAACTCCATGCATTCCCGGAAGCCGTGCGCGAGTACGGCTGTCCGGGATCTTGCCGTATGGAGAGCGGGCACCGCGCTTGATCGATGTCAGCGCAAACGCGCAACCGGCAAGACCCCGGACTGGCGCTGCGCGCCATCCGGGGACGCAGGAGAGGGGGCGGGGTGGTAGTGCCTCTTGCACAAGAGTTGCAGCGGCATCATTCAGTGTTCCTTTAGGGCTTCCTGCCAAAGTCGCTCCAAACGTGCGGGATGTCCCCTGCGCGTGGCCCTTTGTGTGTTGCGTAGAGCCATGCGGACGAGCGAACTCCTTTTGCGCCAAGTGCGCCATGCCCTTGCTGCGGCCTTCCTGCTGGGAGGCTTCGCGGCGTTGCTGCAATTCGCCGTGCCGCTGTTCGTGCTGCACGCCATCGATAGCGCGATCCCGGCGCGGAGCCTCGAAACCATCGCGCTGCTGACACTGCTGGCCGGCGCGGCGGTGGCGACGCAGACTTGTCTCAATGCGGTGCGCGCGCGGATCCTGCTGCGCGCTGGGCTCTGGATCGAACATACGCTCGGCAGCGAACTGCTGCGCACGGCCGCCTCGTCCGATACGAAATCCGAAGATCTTTCGGCGCTCGGCAAGCTGCGCCGCAGCGCCTCCGACGGTGCGCTGCTCGCGGGGCTCGATGCGCCGTGGCAGGTCCTCATGATCGGCGGTATCGCGCTGATCGACTGGCGTCTTGCAGGCGTCGCGCTGATCGCGGCCATGGCCATCCTCGCACACGGCCGTCGGGTCATCCCCGATGTCGACCGCGAAGAAGCCGCAACTGCCCTCGCGGAGGAGCGCTCGGCCGCCTTCGCGCGCGCGCTGTCGCGCAAGGCGCAAGGTCCCGACGCGGACGCGGAGAAGCTCTCGGAGCGGTGGGACCAGATCAATCGCGACTATGTGGGGCATGCCTACATCCTCGCCAGCACGGCGGTGGCGGCTGCGGATTACGCGCGGCTCGTGCGTGCTGCTGCGCAGGTCACGTTGCTCGCGCTCGGCGCGTGGTTCGTCGTCGACGGTTCGCTGACGATCGGCGCGCTGGCCGCCGCTGCGCTGCTGCTGTGGGGCGTGCTCGAACCCGTCGAGAAGCTCGTCAACGCGCTGCCCTCGCTCGCGCCTGCCCGTTCGGCATGGCTGCGCCTCGCCAGCCTGAAGGGCCCCGCAGCCGACCCCGCTGCAGTGTCGACCTCCGGCCTGCCGCATCTGCGCATCGCGGGACCGCTGGCCGCGGGCATCGCGGCGGTGCTCGCCTTCTTCGCCGTCGGCACCGCGGTCGCGGCCACGACACGGCTCGGCCAAATCGTCGCCGTGACGGGGCGCACGCTGTTCGAAACGCAGCTCACGTCGGTGTTCGCGTCCCGCAAGGGCACGGGCGGGCAGTTGTTCGTGAAGGAGGGCACGGTTGTCGCCAAGGGCGACCTGCTCGCGACGCTCGACAGCCGGACGCTGGATGCGCGCATCGCGACCCTCAAGCTGCAGGCGGCCACGGCCAACATCGAACTGGCGTCGCTCAAGCAGGATCTCGCCAACATGACCGCGCCGTCGGCCCCGCCCATCCGCAACCGGGCGCCGCTCGACAAGCTCGAAGCGCGTATCGCGGAGGTCGGCCGCCAAGGGCGCGATCTCATCGTCCAGATCGCCGCTGCCGAGGAGGAACTCGCCCGCGGCCGCATCGTCGCGCCGGCGTCTGGCCGCGTCGTGTCGCTCGACTTCAGGCCGGGCATGCCGGTCGAACCGGATGCCCCTCTGTTCACGCTGGTGACGGCGGACGCAACGCTGCTGCACCGTCTGATGGCGCCCCTCGGCATCTCCCCGTGGCCCGAGCGGATCGCCGGCCTGCTCGGTGGCGTCGGCGGCTACGCGCAGGCGTCGGACTAGGATTGAGAGCGGACCCATGAAGATCCCCAACAGCACCTCGATCGTGTTCAATGTGGCGGGCGCCGTGATCGGCGTCGCGGCCTTCGCCGGCGCGGTGCGCTACACGCTTTTCAAGCCGCAGATCGCGCCGTGCGAGGCGCGCTACAAGCACGTCATGCGCCTGCCGCTCGAGCAGGACGGCAAGCTCATTTCGACGGACGATCTGCAGGCGCGCGTCGGCGGCCGCGACAAGGGGCTGCGCAACGTCGAGATCGGGCGCGAGCCCGGGTCTCCGAAGCCCGCGTCGCTGAAAGTCTCGCTGCCGGCCGGATCTTCCGGCCCCGATGCCGCCAATGCCGGCGGCATGCATTTCCCCTGGGAGCCGCGCGCGATCGCGCAGCAGACGGCCACCTGCCTTGCCTACGACGTGAAGCTTTCGGCCGAGTTCGAACTGAGCGAGAACGGGCTTCTGCCGGGCATCACGGGGGCCGACCCGCAGGAGGACGAGCGCTTCGAAGTGTATCTGTCCTGGGACCGCTCGGGCGAAGGCACCGTCCGCCACAAGATCACCACGAAGGAACCGGCGCAGGCCACCAAGAGCACCGGTATCCTGACGAACCCGATCGACCTTTCCAACAACGATACCGGTTACGGGGTCGAGCTCGCCGGCTTCGAGCTCCCCAAGGGGAAGTGGCTGCGGATCAACCAGGAGCTGGTGCTCAACAGGCCCGACCAGAGTGACGGCGTGCTGCGCATCTTCATCGACGGGAAGCTGATCTTCGAGCGCACCGACATGCATCTGCGCACGATGCCCGAGACGACGTTGCGCGGCGCTGCACTCGCCGCACACGTCCTGGGGCCCGATGCCCGCTACCTCGCCGCGCAGGACGGAAGCATCTCCTTCTCGCCCTTCGAGTTCTACTGGTGAAGGCCGGCCTTGGTGAGAACCCGGGCCACGCTGTCGACCGTCATGTAGCTCACGCGATGATTTGCTTCCGCCGTGACGCCCGAGATGTGCGGCGTCAGGATGACGTTGCCGAGGCCCGCGAACAGCTTCCCGTCTCGGCGCGGATGGGCTCGTCGTCGAACACGTCAAGCGCTGCGCCTCCTAGCTTGCCCGCGCGTAAAGCTGCCGCACAATCGGCTTCATCGACGATGCCGCCGCGGGCCGAGTTGACGAGGATGGCGCCCTTGCGCATCCGGCCGATTTGCGCGGCGCCGATCATGCCGCGCGTCTCGTCGTTGAGCGGGCAATGGATCGTGATCACGTCCGACATGGCGATCAATTGGTCGAGCGAAACGCGTTCCGCGACGTGCCAGCTCTCGCTGGCGGCCGGGAGATAGGGATCGCAGGCGACGACGCGCATGTCGAGGGCACGGGCCTTGCGCGCCGTGGTGCCGCCGATCGAGCCGAGACCGATGATGCCCAGGGTCTTGCCGGCGAGCTCAAGGCCCCGACCAAGCTCCTCGCGGGGCCATTCGCCGGCCACCAGCCGCTGGGTGTCGCGATAGGCGCGACCGCGCAGAAGGATCATCGCCATCGCGATGGCGTACTCGGCCACCGATGTGGCATTGGCGCCGCGCGCCGAGCAGACCTCGATGCCGCGGCGTTCGCAGGCGGCGACGTCGATGTTGTCAAGGCCCACGCCCAGGCGGCCTACGACTTTAAGCTTAGGCGCCAGGCGCAGCAGGGCCTCGTCGACTTTCGTCCGATTACGGACGATCAGCGCCGGAAGGTCACGGACGAGCTTCTCGAGCTCGCCCCGCTTGGTCCAGAGTTCGCGATCCCAATGGACGTCGAAACCACGCCGCTTCAACTCGTCAACAGCTTCCGCTTCAAGAAATTCAGTGATCACGATCCGGGGCATTGCTTTCTCCAGGTTCGGTTTTCTCGTTTGGATGCCCGATAGGCCGTGTAAAGCGAATTGCGTTTCCGCCGACGCACGTCGGTTCCGCGTTCACGATGCGGGATCGGAAACCTTGCCAAGTTCCAGTTCATGTGTCTGATATAGAAAGCTCAAACAAAAGAATACGACTGACGAGACCATTTATTTATGCTTGAAGCAAAAAACTGTTCTCCAACGGCAAGATCCGAAGTCGTTCGCTGTCTTGGCCGCGATCTTTCTCACGGCATGCCTTCCGCTTTCCGCCCGTGGTTTTCGTAAGGCGCGCTTTGCCATGAAGAACGGCAAGACCCTCTACAAGGTCGTCCGCGAACGTCTGTTGCGACGTATTCGAAACGGGGAATGGGGGCCCGGCGAAGTGATCCCCAATGAATTCGAGATCGCAAAAGCCTACGACGTGAGCCAGGGGACCGCGCGGAAGGCGATCGCCGAATTGGCGAGCGAAGGCATTCTCACACGGCAACAGGGGCGCGGCACTTTCGTTACGGATTACACGGGCGAACAAGGCATTCCCGGTTTTCCCCAATTCGTCGATGCCGCGGGCGAAAAGGTCGATCTGCAAAGCGGGACCTGTACCGTGGCGCGGGGCCCTGCGAGCCCGGCCGAGCGCAAGGCACTCGACCTCGCGGCCGGCAGCACGGTGTTGCGCCTGCAGCGGTTGAGGCTGCTCGACGGGCGCCCCGTCGTCGCGGAGACGATCACGTTGCCGGCGGCGATGTTCAAGGCCCTGCGTGCGGGCGACGTGACGGACGGGCTCTACGATCTCTACCAACGGTCGTTCGGGGTGCACGTGGTGCGCATCACCGATCGTTTGTCCGCGGTGGCGGCGGGCCGCAAGTTCGCCAAGGATCTGCGCGTTTCCTCGGGAACGCCGCTCCTGCGCATCGAGCGCATCGCCCAGGCGCTGGGCGACCAGAAGGTCGAATGGCGCATCTGCCATTGCCATGCGGACGGGTTCACGTACCTCAACGCACCGGCGCCGCGGCGGCCGCCTGCTTGAGGTCGCGGCCCGCTCCGGTTCAGAGTCGGGCGTCACTCGCCGAAACAGGCAGGACTTCCTTCAGATCGTAGATGAAGCCGCGGCCGTTGTGGAGATGCTTGCGCATCCACGGCTCGCCGAGCTTCAGGATTTCCTCGTGCTTCACGCACAGGATGATGCCATCGAAGGAGCCGGAGGGAAGATCGTTCGTGATCTCGATGCCGTATTCGTGCCGCGCTTCTGCCGGGCTCGCGTGCGGATCGTAGACCGTGAGCGTGCTCGCGAACGGCTCCAATTCCTTGACGAGGTCGGCGACCTTGGTGTTGCGCGTATCCGGGCAGTTCTCCTTGAAGGTGAAGCCCATCAGGAGCAGGCGCGCGTCGCCGATCTTCAGCCGCCGCTGCACCATGACCTTGACGATGTCGTGCGCGACAAAGGCGGCCATGCCGTCGTTGACGCGACGGCCGGCGAGAATGATCTCAGGGTGGAAGCCGATGGTCTGCGCCTTGTGCGTCAGGTAGTAGGGATCGACGCCGATGCAGTGGCCGCCGACGAGGCCCGGGCGATAGCCGTGGAAGTTCCACTTCGTTCCAGCGGCCTCCAGCACCTCACGCGTCTCGATGCCCAGGCGCTTGAAGAGCTGCGCCAGTTCGTTGACGAGCGCGATGTTGAGATCGCGCTGCACGTTCTCGATCACCTTGGCGGCTTCGGCGACGCGGATGGAGCTTGCCCTGTAGGTGCCTGCCTCGATGACGGCCGCGTAGACGGCATCGACGAGGTTTGCGGCTTCCGGCGTCGAGCCGGACGTGACCTTGCGGATATTCGGCAGGCGGCGCGTGTGGTCGCCGGGATTGATGCGTTCGGGGCTGTAGCCTGCGAAGAAGTCGACGTTGAAGCGCAGGCCGGATCGCTTCTCGATGATGGGAACGCAGATTTCCTCGGTCGCCCCTGGATACACGGTCGATTCGAACACGACCACGCTGCCCGGGCGGATGACGCTGCCGACGGTTTCACTCGCCTTCTCGAGCGGCGTCAGATCCGGCCGCCGCGCCTCGTCGATGGGCGTCGGCACGGTGACGACGAAGAAGTTGCATGCGGCCATATCCTTGGCGTTCGACGAGAACGTCAGCGCCTTGGCGAGGCGCATCTCCTCCGCGGTGACTTCGCGCGTGCGGTCGATGCCCGAGGCGAGTTCGCCGATGCGCTCTGCATTGATGTCGAACCCGACGACGGGGAACTTGCGCGCCAGGTACACGGCCAGCGGGAGGCCGACATAGCCCAGGCCGATCACGGCGGCGCGGACGGCAGACAGCGCGGGCAGGGTCATGGACAGACCTCCGGATTGCTCAGCGGAGTCCGGCTCGTATCACGGCCAAGGCCCCTGAACATGGTGCATGCTCAAGGGTGTGGATTCTCCTGTGGATGCCTGCGCGATGCGCACGGTGTGCGGGACGCGTTCGGCGCATCGAGGGGGGTGTCCAACACGTGCTGGACGGGGTGCTCCGCGAGGCTCTCCAGATTGCGATAAAGCTTCAGATAGCGCTCCACGCAGGCCGACAACGAGAACCGCTCTGCGGCGCGCATCTTGGCGCGCTGTGCCATCGCCTCCCGTCGCGGCGGGGAACCTGCAACCGCGGCGATTGCCTCGCCCAGCGCCGCTGGATCGCGCGGAGGCACGAGAATGCCGGTCTCCGCAGCGCCGGTTTCGACAATGTCGACGGTGCCGCCGGCGGCCGTGGCGACGACGGGCAATCCGCACAACATCGCCTCGATGACGCTGTTCGGTGAGCCTTCCTCATGCGAGGCGAGGACCGCCATCTGCGCGAGTCGGAGCAGGACGGGGACGTCGCGGCGCTCGCCCAGCCACAGGATGTTATCCGCGAGCCCAAGTTTTGCGGCCTGCTGCCGGAGGTCGGCGAGAATGCCGTCGTCCCGGCCGACGGCCAAAAGCCGCCACGGCCGGGGAAGCCTCTCCTTCACCCGGGCGAGCGCGGCCAAAAGGTCTGCGTGGCCCTTGTAGGGGATCAAATTGGCGACGATCGCGATGACGAAAGCCTCGGGCGGAATCCCGAGATCGCTCCGCATTGCCGAAGGTTCGCTCGCCCCGGCAAGCGAGGGTTCGGGAACACCATTGGCGATGAGGCCGACCTTGCGGGTGTCCCCCGTCTCCGCGATCAGTTCGCTGACAACGGCCTGCGCGTTGCCGAGCAAGGCCGCGGTGCCGCGGTGCGCCCACCGTTCTGCCTGCGCAACCAACGGATATTTCGATTGATAGACGGCCAGCGAGCGCCGGCTCATGAGGCGCAGCGGTGCGCCGGCGAAGGGCGACACAGCCGATCCGATCAGATAGGGCTCGGGCAGGAAATAGTGGACGGCGTCGGGTTCGAAGGCGCGTAGGAAGCGGACAAGGCCAACGGCGCTCCGTGCAACGTTCAGCAGGCGACTGCGCGTTTCCTGCGGGCCCGACAAGGGGATGCCGGCGCGTGCGAAGTCGTCTTCGAGAATGCCGCCGCGCTGCAGGAGATAGAGCCGGACGTCGATCCCGTTTTCGATGAGGCGAGGCAGCACGCGAAGAAGGTGCATCTCCGTGCCGCCACGGCCCAACTTCTTGGTGACGACGGCGATGCGTGGATTGCCTTGTCGCTCAGCTTCGACCGCAGATTTCATCCTTCACGCGCCCGTGGCCCAGCGGCGGCGCCAGGCCTCGAACATGAGAATGTTCCACAGCCCGTAGGCGTGGTTGCGCGGGCCCAGGTGTTCGCGCCAGCGCGTCCGGACCGCCTGCGCATCGAGGAAGCCGCCGCCCAGAGTGCGCGGATCGAGAAGGTCTTCGGACCAGTCGCGCAAGGGTCCACGCAGCCATTCGCCGAGCGGGATTCCGAAGCCCATCTTGGGGCGGTCGATCAGTGCGCGCGGGACGAACTGGTCCAGCACGCGGCGCAGGATCCACTTGGTTTCCCCGTTGCGCACCTTGAAGTGCCGCGGCAGGCGCCAGGCGAATTCGACGACGCGGTGATCGAGAAGGGGTGGACGCGCTTCGAGGCTGACGGCCATCGAGGCGCGGTCGACCTTCTGCAGGATGTCGTCGGGGAGATAGGTGGTCGTGTCGGCGAGCTGCATCTTGTCGAGGAGGGTCGGCAGGCTGTTCGCACCGAGCCCCCTCCAATCGAGGCCGGCGTGCTCCGGCGCCGTGGGGGCCAGCACATCGGGGTCGACGTTCTGGCTCACGAGACGGCGGTAGATGCCTTCGCCGTCGAGAGGCAGGACGGAGGCGAGCTTGTGGGCCTTGTCGCCGACCTGTGGCACGCGGATCGCACTCGGCAGCGCATTGCCGATATCGTTGACGAGCGCGGCGGGAAGGGCCTGAAGCAGGGCCGAAGCGCCTCTGCGGAGTGGCGCCGGGACGGCGGCGAGCTTGCCGACCAGTTGCTCTGCGAGGCGATAGCGGTTGTAGCCGGCGAACAGCTCATCGCCGCCATCGCCCGACAGGGCGACCGTGACATGCGCGCGCGTGAGCTTGCTCACGAGAAGCGTCGGGATCTGCGAGCTGTCGGCGAAGGGTTCGTCGAAGTGGTCGGCGAGCGTCGGAACGAGCGCCAGGGCATCGGCCGGGCGCGCCGTCAATTCGGTATGGTCGGTTCCGAGATGACGCGCGACGGCCGCGGCGTAAGGGGATTCGTCAAAGCCCGGCTCATCGAAGCCGATCGAGAAGGTTCTCACGGGGCCCTGGCCGGCGGCGACCATGAGGGCCACAACAGTCGAAGAATCGATGCCGCCGGACAGGAAGGCGCCGAGCGGGACGTCGCCCATCATCTGGCGTGCGACGGCATCCTTGAGAAGCGCCGTCAGCGCGTCGACGGCCTGCGCATCGGACATCTCGAACTGCGCGCCGATACCGTCGCGGGCGACGTCGGCGACGTTCCAGTAGCGGCTTTTTTCGACGCGGGCCGTCCCGCTGCCGTCGAAACGGATCGAGGCCATCTCGCCCGGCAACAGCTTCCGGACGCCTTTGAAGATGGTGTGCGGCGCCGGGACGTAGGCGTAGCGGATGAAACTTGCGACCGAGGCCGGATCGATGTCGGGCCGCGGCTCCGGCAGCGCGAGAAGGGCCTTCAATTCCGAGCCGAACGCGCAGCCGACATCGGAAGTCTTATAGAAGAGGGGCTTGATGCCGACGCGATCGCGGGCAAGGTGCAGCGTGCGCAGCTTTCGGTCCCACAGCGCGATGGCGAACATGCCGTTGAGTTCGCGTATGGTCGCCTCGAAACCGCGACGCGCCACCAGCTCGAGAATGACTTCCGTGTCCGAGTGGCCGCGCCAGGGATGGCCTGCGAGATCGGGCTCATGCCGCAACTCTGCGGCATTGTAGACCTCACCGTTGTAGCAAATGACGTAGCGGCCATCCGCCGACACCATCGGTTGTGCGCCGGTGGGCGTGAGGTCGATGATCGCGAGGCGACGATGCGCGAAGGCGAGGCCGCTGGCGGCATCGACCCAAATGCCCGCACCATCCGGTCCGCGGTGGGCCAGGGCATCGCCCATGGCTTTGGCGCGGCGCTCCAGTTCGGGGCCGCGATCGGCAAGCCGGCCATCGAGAAAGCCTGCTATTCCGCACATCTCGCGCGTCGTTCCAATGCCAAGGGCCTCGGGAGAGCCCGCCAGCTTCAGCCCCTGGATAAACGGTTCCGGGCATAAGTCGAGTGCGCGCGGCCTCGTCTGTTGAAAGCGGTGGAAACTCGCGTTACGTGCGTGGCCTCGATTGCAAACAGCGGCCCCATGCCACCACGGCTCGTCTACCTCGTCACCGAAGATTGGGCGTTCTACCGCCATCGCCTGCCCATGGCGCGCGCGGCGCGTGCGGCCGGCTACGAGGTGCACGTCATCGCGCGCATCGTCGAGCGGCGCGCGGAGATCGAGCGCGAAGGCTTCGTCGCGCACCATATCGACTGGCGGCGCGGCCGCATCTCGCTCGATGCGACGCTGCAATCGGTGCGCGAAATTCGCAGCCTGCTGAGAACGATCAAGCCCGCCGTCCTGCACAATGTGGCGCTGAAGCCTGCGGTGGTGGGCTCGATGGCGGCGTGGGGGCTACCAAATCTTGGCGTGGTCAGCAGCATCAATGGCTTGGGGTCTGCTTTTCTCGGCACCAGCACGAAGGGGCAGATCGTGAAAGTCGGGCTGCAGGTGCTCCTGCCGTTGCTGCTGAACGGACGCCGCTGCCGCACCATCGTGCAGAACCCCGAGGATTTTGCTGCCATGAAAGGGCTCGGGGTGAAGCCGGAGCGGATCGTGCTTATCCCGGGGTCCGGGGTCGATACGGAGGAGTTGCGGCCCCTGCCTGACCCGCCGCTCCCGCTGCGCATGGCGTTCGTCGGGCGCATGCTGGAGGACAAGGGGGTGCGGCCGCTCGTCGAGGCGCACCGGCTGCTGCGGCAGCGCGGCGTCGACATCGAATTTCTGCTTGCCGGTGAGCCGGACCCCGAAAATCCGACCTCGATCACGGAGACGGAACTCAAGGCGTGGGCGACGGAGCCCGGCATCGAATGGGCGGGGCATGTGGAAAACATCGCCGACGTCTGGGCGCGCAGTCACATCGCGGTGCTGCCCTCGCGTCGCGAGGGGCTGCCGAAAAGCCTGCTCGAAGCCGCGGCGTTCCAGCGCGCGATGGTGGCGACGGATGCTCCGGGCTGCCGCGAGATCGTGATCGATGGACGCACGGGGCTGTTGACGCCGATCGACGATGCGCCAGCCCTTGCGGACGCCATCGCACGCGTCGCGCGGGATACGGACCTTCGCCTGCGGATGGCGCGGGAGGCCCGGGCACTGGTGGAAGCCACTATGTCGTCGCAGGATATCGGTCGCCAGACCGTTGCGGTCTACGATCAGGTGGCGCGCTGAAATCTCGACCGCGCGGTGCCGCGGCGTCTCAGGCGAATGACGCCACGGTGCGGCGAATGCCTTCCTCGAACGACACGTGCGGCGCGTAGCCGAGGACGGTCTGCGCAAGCGTGATGTCGGCGCGGGAGGCCTTGATGTCGCCCTTGCGCTCGGGTCCGTGCGTCGGCTCGATGCTGGTGCCGAGCGCCGCATTGATGGCCGCGACGAGTTCCATCAGCGAGAAGCTCGTGCCGCAGGCCGCGTTGAAAACCTTGCCGCGGGCGTCCGGCACGATGCCCGCTCGCTTGGTGGCGTCGACCACGTTGTCGATGTAGGTGAAGTCACGCGTGATGCTGCCGTCGCCATTGATACGCGGGCGCTCGCCGCGCTTGATCTGCGAGATGAAGAGCGGGATGACGCCAGCGTAGCGGGACGCGGGGTCCTGGCGCGGGCCGAACACGTTGAAGTAACGAAGCACCGCGCCTTCGACGCCAAAATGGGCGTCGAATTGCAGCGTGTAGAGTTCGCCGGTCAGCTTCTGCACGGCGTAGGGCGACTTGGGGGCCCAGGGCATGTCCTCGCGCTTGCGGGGTGCCGGATTGTCGCCATAGGCGGAGCTCGAGCCGGCATACACCACGCGGCGCACGCCTGCGGCCTTGGCCGCGAGCAGCACGCTGAAGGTGCCGTCCACGTTGGCCCTGTGCGAGGGAACGGGCTCGTCGATGCTGCGCGGGACGGAGGGGATGGCGGCAAGATGGAACACGGTGTCGACGCCCTGCATGGCGCCCGTCATCGCGTCGGTGTCGTTGATATCGCTCTCGACCAGCCGGATGTGCGCCTTGATCTTCTCGAGGTTCGCGCGCTTGCCGGTGGCGAAGTTGTCGACGACGGTCACGTCCGCGCCTTCGGCGAGCAGGCTTTCCGCAAGATGTCCGCCGATGAAGCCGGCGCCGCCGGTGATGAGAACTTTTCGGGTCATCCAGGTCGCGTGTGGTCTTTAGGTTTGGATCGGATGTCGGACCGCGCTGGCAATGGCGATCGGCAGGTCCGGCACTAAAGGCACGCGGCGTATCGCGCCGTCAATCGCGCGCAGGTAGTGAACCACCGGTTTCGCGGCTGTCGTATCGCTTGCCGCATCGGGCCTCGGCCTGACACACTGCGGGAAAGCGACATAGAGACAGAAGAGCGAGGGGGGCGATGGCCTATACGATCGATCTCAAGGGCAAACGGGCGCTGGTGACGGGGGCGTCCTCGGGGCTTGGCCGGCATTTTGCGCGGACGCTCGCGGCGGCGGGCGCGGACGTGGCGCTCGCAGCGCGGCGCGTCGATCGGCTGGAGGCGCTGGCGGCGGAGATCCGTGGCTCCGGTGTGCGTGCTGTCGCCGTGGCGCTCGACGTGACGAAGTCCGCGTCGGTGCGCGAAGCCTTCGACGCGGCGGAAGCCGCACTCGGGCCCATCGACATCGTCGTGAATAACGCGGGCGTCCCGGGCGGTGCCTTCTTCCTGAAGATGAGCGAGGCGGACTGGCGGTCGGTGATGGACGTCAACCTCGACGGCGTGTTCCGCGTCGGGCAGGAGGCTGCGCGCCGGATGGCGGAGCGCGGCGTCGGCGGCAGCATCATCAATATCGCATCGATCCTGGGATTCGCCGTGAGCAAGACGGTCTCGGCCTACTCCGCCACCAAGGCGGCCGTGGTGAGCCTGACGAAGTCGATGGCGCTGGAACTTGCCCGCAATGGCATTCGCGTGAATGCGCTGGCACCCGGGTATTTCTCGACGGAGCTCAATGCGGAGTTTCTTGCGAGCCCCACGGGGCAGCAGATGCTGGCGCGCGTGCCGATGGGGCGCGCGGGGAAGTACGCGGAGCTCGATGGTGCTCTCCTGCTGCTGGCGTCGGACGCAGGTTCGTTCATGACCGGATCGATCCTGGTGGTCGACGGCGGGCATCTGTTGACGACGGGCTGAGCACACCGAATTCCCGGAAGACATGCGTCAGCACGGCTGTCGGGATTTGCAGCGTGAGATTTGCCTCAAAGGGGGAAAGATCCCGGCTCTCGCTCCGCTCGGCCGGGAAGGCATCAGGAGAGGGGGCTTGGGCATGTCCGCAAAGGGTTCGCGGCCCGCGCTCACAAGAAGCTGTAGGGGTCGATGTCGACGACGAGGCGCAAGTCGTTGGGGGCCTTCGGCAGGCTGTTGAGCCAGACGCGCAGGTAGGCTTGCAGGTCGAGTTCGCGCGGGGCCTTGACAAGGATGCGCCAACGGTGGCGGCCGCGGATGACCGATAGCGGCGCTTCGGCGGGGCCCAGCACTTCGATGCGTTCGGCAGGCGGCGCGTGGCGGGCGACGTCGCGCGCGAACAGTTCGGCCAGTTCCTTGTCGCGGGCCGAGATGACGAGCGCGGCGAGCCTGCCGAACGGCGGCAGCGTGGCGGCCTGGCGGTGGCGGATCTCGCGGGAAAGGAATGTCTCGCGGTCGCCCGAGATGATCGCCTGCATGACCGGGTGTTCCGGCATGTAGGTCTGCACGAAGCCGCGGCCCAGCACCTGCATGCGGCCGGCGCGGCCCGTGACCTGGTGCAGAAGTTGGAAGGTGCGCTCGGCCGCGCGCGGATCCGCCTGGCCGAGGCCCAGATCGCCGTCGACGATGCCGACGGTGGCGAGGCCCGGGAAGTGGTGGCCCTTCGCCACCATCTGCGTGCCGATGATGATGTCCGCCTCGCCGACCTCGATGCGCTTGATGATGTCGCGCATCTCGACCAGCGAGGGGATCAGATCCGACGAGAGCAGCGCGATGCGCGCCTCGGGATAGCGCGCGCCGACTTCCTCCGCGATACGCTCCACACCCGGCCCGCAGGCCACGAGGGAGTCCGGCTCGCCGCACTTGGGGCATTTCTCCGGCATGGGCAGCGAGAAGCCGCAATGGTGGCAATTGAGGCGATTGCGGTAGCGATGCTCGACGAGCCACGCCGTGCACTGCGGGCAATCGATGCGGTGTCCGCACGTGCGGCAGAGCGTGAGCGGCGCGTAGCCGCGACGGTTGAGATAGAGCAGCGCCTGCTGCTTCTTCTCCAAGGTTTCGGCGATGGCCTCGACGAGCACGGGTGACAGCCAGCGGCCGCGCTCGGGCGGGTCCTTGCGCAGGTCGACGGCCTTCACGTCCGGCATCTCGACGCCGGAGTAGCGTCCGGGCAGCACCACGTGGGCGTAGCGGCCGTTGCGGGCGTTGACGTGGCTCTCGATCGAGGGCGTGGCGGAGGCGAGCACCACCGGGTGCTTGCCGATGACGCCGCGGACGACGGCCATGTCGCGCGCCTGGTAGTGGACGCGATCTTCCTGCTTGAAGCCGCCGTCGTGCTCTTCGTCGACGACGATGAGGCCCAGGTCGCGGTAGGGGAGGAACAGCGCGGAGCGGGCGCCGACGACGACGCGCGCTTCTCCCGTGGCGGCCGCACGCCAGGCGCGGGCCCGCTCGGGAGGCGAGAGGGCCGAATGCCACTCGAC
>RXJK01000006.1 GCA_003963125.1 Hyphomicrobiales bacterium | reverse complement strand
CGGAAGGCGGCATAATGGGCGTTATGCCGATATCGGCATAAAATTCACTGGTCCGGCGCTGCCTCGCGTCTCAACCGCCAGTTCGGCAAGCGCTTCGGCGATGCGGCTTACGCCTTCGAGGAACTGGTGGCCGAGCTCGGCAGTGCTTTCCTGTGCGCCGATCTCGCCATCAGCAACGCCCCGCGTGCCGATCACGCGCAGTATCTGGCCAGCTGGCTCGCTGTCCTGAAGCAAGACAAGCGCGCGCTATTCCATGCCGCTGCCAAAGCTTCTGAAGCGGTCACCTACCTGCGCGGGCTGCAACCCTAAGCGCTCACCTCCCACGGCACGCACCGCGCCGCGATGCATCGCGCATGCGCGCGTATGCCTTTGCGCGCACGACGCTGTACGCAGGCTCCAACGGAGACGGGTGTTCCCTCCATATGCGCATCCCATGCGAGACTGAAGCTGGCATGAAGCGAGACTGAATATAGCTGTATTCATTGAATCGGAATTGGCACACCCAACGTGCGAATCATTCGTTCAACCGAACGCGGGATTCAAATTCAAAACAGCGTCCGCAAGAATAGGCCGGTAGCAAGCTGGGTTTTTGCTAGCGCAAAAACATGAAAACCTGGGGCTCGCTTGAGAACCGCCCCAGACCCCGAAGCACGCTGCGCTTTGGCTGCATGGTTTACGATAAGGAGTGAAGAAGCGTTATGGGACGACCGCGCAAAGATGAGCCCCGCGACCAGCAACACAACATCCGCTTTACCGCCGCCGAGATCGTTCGCATCCAGCAGAATGCGGCGCGC
Organism: Hyphomicrobiales bacterium; assembly: GCA_003963125.1. GTDB lineage: Bacteria > Pseudomonadota > Alphaproteobacteria > Rhizobiales > Hyphomicrobiaceae > AWTP1-13. The sequence continues at coordinate 11,039 of RXJK01000006.1, read as the reverse complement.
AGCGGCAAGACGTTGCTGGAGTTCAGCCGGACCGCCCTGCTGCGCCGCCCGCGCCCACCGCGCGGCAAGAACGCACCTACTTTGATCGTTTTCTCCGCGCCTGTCATCGCGGCCTGGCAGCAGCTGGGCGCCCAGTTGAACGACATTGCCCATCGCATGAACGCACGCGACGTCTTGCCCCCTTCCGAGCTGCGGCGCATCCTGGCCGAGCTGCAGCGCTTACTGCGCTCGGGCTTGCGGCACTACCGCGATCACGCGCGCTACGCCTTGGCGCCGCCCGTGCGCTTCCACTTGCGCAAGGTCGGCGCCAACCTGGTGCAACTGCGACAACGACACGACGATCTGGGGCTGCCCGCACCGGCTGCCCTGTTGCGTCTGCTGGAAGCCATTCGCGCCATCATGCGCGGAGACCGTTCGCCCGATGCTGCCTAACATCTCCAGCAACGGGCGCTCGTTTCGCGGGGCGGGGGCGTACTACCTGCACGATAAGGCGGAGCCCGATGGCCCCAAACCAACGACTTCCGAACGGGTCGCCTGGACTGCCACCCGCAATCTGGCGCAGGAGGATCCCAGCCAAGCTTTGGATGAGATGTGGCACACCGCCGAGGACGGCATGCGGCTGCGCCGCGAGGCCGGCCAGCGCAGCGGCACCCGCTGTGAGGCACCGGTCAAGACCATCAGCCTTGCGTGGGCGCCCCACCAAAGTCCCACGCGCGCGCAGATGGAAGCAACCGCGGATCACTATCTGCGTTACATGGGCTGGCATGAACACCAGGCGCTCTACGTTGCTCACAATGATACGGCGCATCCACACCTGCACATTATCCTGAACAAGGTGCACCCGGAGACCGGTCTCACCCTCAACGACTGGAAGGACTGGGAGCGTTCGCAACGCTGGGGACTCCTGATCGAGCGCGAACAAGGGGCCGTGCTGTGTCTCGCGCGGGTAGAAAAGTACGAGCAGGCCTTCGATCTGCAGACCAACGGCTTGCCCTATCCCTACGCCAAGCTGGCCCAGGAACAGGACCGCGCTTTTGCGAGCGCCGAGCAATTCATGGCCGCGCAAGAGCCTGCCGAGAAGGACCTGCTGGCCCAGCGGCATCAAGAGGAGCGGAAGGCATTCCTGGCGTCGGGCAAGGCGGCGTTCCGCGCCGCGCGCCAGCAGGCCTACCAGGACGTACGCGCAGAGTTCAAACCGCAATGGCGTGCGCATTTCCGCGCGAAAAATGAGGGCGAACAAAACATCACCGAGCTTGCGGAAGACACCGCCCAGGCCGTGCAGGCGTTGACGCGTAGCGGTGACTATGACGGCGCCCAGCACAGGCTCGCGCTGCTCGATGATTACCGGGAAACGACCCGGCAGGGTTTTGCTGCGCAAGGCAAGGCGCTACGCGGCGAGCAATTGCAAACTACCCGCACGCGCCAGGACGAAGCCTGCCAGGCCCTGATTGCTGAGCGGCGCGAGACGTTCCAGGATCTCAAGGATCGGCAGAAGGAGCAGCGCCACGAGGTGCGCGACCTGTTGGCGGCGCGTGAGGCCGGCACGCCGCACGATGCCAACCGCCTGGTCGAGCTCCTTGCCGTGGAGCTGCCGCTCGGTGCCAACGACAACCGCCAACCCGAGCTGGCGGCGCTGGCGAAGGAAGTGCCCGATGCGCGGGCCGCCCCCGACAGTGAACCCGCCTTCAATCCCTTTTCACGCGCCGCCGACGAGCTGTTTGGCCGCCACGGCTATGACGTGTCCGCCGAGCGTGCACCCAACAAGGACATCACCGATGTGATAGCTGCGCCCATCAGCGCTGTGATCGAGTTCGGCGTGCGCGCCATGGACAGCTTGTTCGCGCCGCCCTCGCCCCTGGAACAGGCCATCGCCAAAGCCTGGAGCGTGCGCGCCAAGGAGGACAAGGCCGAGCGGGAGGAGGAAGCCCGCGCAGAGCATCTGCGGCAGACCTTCATCAAACATGGGCTCACCGCTGTGCGCGCGGCGCAAGAGCAGCACGACAAGGCGCGCGCATTGGACGACGAGGAGAGGGGTCGCGAGCGCACCCGCCACCGGGACCGGTGACGGGATGTGCGGAAAGGCCGAGCCGCGGATCCCTTGAAACCCGTACAGCCGCTCCCCGCGATCTGCTTGCCGTCCCGCACGCCGCCCAGCGCGCGCGGGCAGAAGTCATCCTCGCTTTTGCGCACCGCTGGGCCGCGCTGCGCCGCCTGCCACCAGCCGAGCGCGCGGCCGCTGCTGCTGCTTTGCGCCTGGAGCAGCGCGCCGCCCTGGATGTCCGCGTACGCCTCCTGATCGCGCAGGCCCTGACACCGCGAGCGCAACGCCACCGCAGCCCCCCCTCGCGCCAACGCGGCCGAATTCCGCGCAACCCCCCGGGGAGATCTTGCCTGCAGCCACCTTGATGTCACACGCGTGCGCTCACCACTCAGAAAGATGCCGGCGATGTGTGCTTTGAGAGCCTGCTTGGAAGGCAGTGGGGCAAGGGGCATAGGCTCTTGGCCAGCTCGGACATGGTTTGCGCATGGATTGCCGTCGCCACGCACGGCAGCGCAGAATTTGCGAACGAAAGTGCGGCTCTGCCCAACTATGTTGTGAATTGTGCGTCCCTGCGACCTTTTCCTGCCTTGCGAATCGACTGATTTATCTCGGCGACAAAAGAACGAAGGCTCGCCGGCATGAGCAGCAAGACGTACAAGGCCAAGACGTGCGCCTATTGCGGCGTGCCTGGCGCATCGACGACCGCCGACCATGTCTTTGCACGCGAGTTCTTCCTCACGGAGCGGCGCTCAAACATTCCCAAAGTCCCGGCGTGCAAAGCATGTAATGAGGACAAAGCGCGCCTTGAGTTCTATCTGACGGGCGTGCTGCCGTTCGGCGGCCGGCATCCTGATGCGCGCGTCAATCTCTCGACCATGCTGCCCAAGCGGCTCGCAAAGAATGCCTCGCTCGGGCCAGTGCTCCGTGCAGGCATGTCGCCCGTCTGGGTGCCCGACCCAAGCGGCCTTCTTTTGCGCACAAGCATGATCACGATTGACGCCGAGAAGCTGGAGCTCTGGTGCCGCCTTCTGATCAAGGGGCTTGCGTACCACCACTGGAAGACCGTGCTCGGCGATGACTGCTTTTTCGAATTTTTGGTGCCGACGCCCGGCGGGGAAAGCATCATCAACGGATTGCTCGGCAAGCGCGGCGCCGCGCGCGTCAAAGCGAGCATCGGCGAGGGGACATTCGCCTATGAGGGGCTCCAGGGCGCGGACAATCCGCATGTGACCGCGTGGCGCCTTCAGCTCTATGGTGGCCTGCAGCTGGGCGGCCAGGATCCAAGGATTCGATCTGGTAGCATCGGCGTGCTGACGGGACCAAGGCACGTGCAGCAGAGCGCCGACCTTGCCGCCAAGTGGCTCAATGGACGTGGCACCTGCTAGGAGCACGCCATGCCGGAAACGATCACGAAGATCGAGGCGGCGCGGCGACAACTCGTCACCGCGATACGCCTGTTCTTCGAAGACGCGGACAGCGTGTCAGTGTACGCGCTGGCGCACGCAGCATGGGAGGTTCTCGATGCCCTGTGCACGCATCGCGACAAGACGCGGTTCCGTGAAGAAATGACGCGCGCCACCGGCCTAAGCGAAGCCGAAATTAAGAAGATCGCGAACTATGGCCGCAATTTCTTCAAGCATGCGGACCGGAAACCAGACGATGCGCTGGAGAATTTCTCCGACGACCTCAACGACCATGTCCTCATGGCAGCCTGTTTCGATTACGGCGAACTGGCCGACAGCAAACCCATGGAGATGCAGGTCTTCCAGATCTGGTACTTCGCTGCCCACCCGGATAAGGCCCTTCGTCCGGAGATGGATCAAATTATCGATGCAGGCCAGAGGCTCTTTTCCAATCTATCCAACGCGGATCGCAAGTCACGCAAGCAGGCAGGCCTCCGGGTAGCGATAGCCGCAAGGCGAGATCCCAAGTTTATGCTGGATACGTCGACCGATCGGCGTTCCGTGGCCGCAATCGGCTAAGCCTCAGCGCTCACGCCGCCGTAGATATGTTTCCGTAGGCAGAGACGAGTTTATGCGAACTCGCTCGACACGTATGCCGCCTCTGCGATGACCGCTTCTGAGATCACGTAACTGCGGTCAGTTCAGCAAAGGAGCGAAGCCGATCATCCGCTTCTGGCCGTCTCTTCCTTTGTGTCATTCCTGTCCGATTCCGGATGTAGCGCAGCCGCGACGACCACCGACGCAAGTCGCCGTGCTTGAATTACACGACCTAATCCGCCCAGAAGGGCGAGCGCACGCGGCGGCGCACGGCTTCCCTGGCCGTCGCCAGCATCGCCGGCTGATGCGGGGCGGGCTCATAGCTGTAGCCGAGCGTGGCAATGTCCAACACCTCGCGCACCGTGCGCGTCCACGGTTTCAGCCGGTCCTCGAGATTGTGCCCGGGCGGCCCATCGCGCAGCGGCGCGTAGTGGGGGGCGCCATCGGGATTGGAGTCCTTCTGCACCGCCTGCCAGTCCGCCCACACCTTGTCGACAAAGCAGTGATGCAGGAAAAACGCCGGATCGTTGGGCGACGTCATCGGCGCCATGTTGCCGCCGATCCACAAATGCACCCGATTGTGCAATTGCGATCCCGCCGTTTTGACGCGGGGATCGCCGCGCTGCGTGATCCAGCCCTCAAGCCGATTGCGAAAGCCTACCGTGAATGCGGTCTGATCGTAGTTCGGCGTGTCGTAGAACACCTCGCTCAAGGCGAGCTTGAGATCATCCTCGGTGGGCAGCGTCGGCAATATCTGCCCAAACTGGCGCTTCAAGCCGGGTCCGGGCAAATCATCCTCGGGATAAGCTGGCACCGGCCAGTTGCCGGCACTGTGCGCGAAGGCACCATCCTGCACCCGCCACTGATCCGCTGCCTTGCCATTGCCACCCAGGCAGTCGGCCTGCCAGATCGGGGCCGTGCCTGGATCGGGCAGCCGCGCGTCCGCCGTCCAGTCCCAGTAGGGCAGGGTCAGGCTCGCATCGATGCTCCGCAAATCAGTCTCGACCTGCAGCAAGAATTCCCGGTGCCAGGGCAGGAACGCCGGCCCACGATGCGCCCCATTGCGATAGTTGGCATCGCGCGGCTCCCACGCCAGCACCGAGGGTACCATCACGTGATGATGCCAATGCACATATTCATCATAGCGGCCTTGCTGTTTCAGTTTGATCAGCGCGGCGACAAACGCGGCGCGCTCAGCCGCCAACAACGCATTGACGGATTTGCGAACGAGCATGCTCCCCTCCTGGCTAAGGTCGGCAAACGGCAAACAAGGTGGATGCTAGGTGACTTCCGCTTCCACCCGCGAGGCCCACGGGCACCAATGCGCGTCCGGCAGGAACGCGCCGCCGATCTCGGCCAGGTGCGCCTCGACATAGCGCGGGGCCGCATCGCACACTTCGGCTGCGAGCTCGAAGAAATCGATCGTCTCGGGATCAAGGTGGAAGCTGTAGTCGGGATTGTAGGTCGCGGGCATGGCTACGATCGTGCCGTGGACATGCACCTTGAGGCGCTCGGATCCCGCCACGATGCGCCGCGCGTGGCGGATTTTCGCCTCGTCCTGCAGCTCGATGATGAAGGGTGCGTCCTTGGCGACAAATCCCACGGCAAAGCGTGCGGGCATAGCAATCACCTCAAACAACGGACAACATCAACAGCCGCAAAACTAGCATGCGCCGCTACCCATGACGAGGGCTCGTTAGGGAAGTAAGTTTCGGACAGAGCTGCGACGGCATCAGTCACAGCTATTTTCCATGTCCGACCGACGGTGTGGATCTCGGTCGTGGTCAATCAGCCGGCTTCACGCGCACGAAGGCTTCCCATTCCAGCGGGTTCTCGTACGTCCACTGCACGTCTCCTCCGCGGATGGGAATTCGGACATACATTTTCCTATCCCCTGGTCCCCGGCGTTTCCTACACGCCATGTAGATGAACACATCATCGCGATCGAATTCATCGAAAGCCGCGGATGCCTTTCCGTTCTTGTATTCAATCCACAGATTGCCCGTCTTTTCGAACCGGTCGCCTGCCGGCGTGCGATAAATCAGGCTCGACCCATCATCCTTCTGCCGCAAATCTTCGAGGGTGACCTTCACCTGAAGTTTGGTGTTCAGCGCATCGCATATGGCCATTGCTGCCCGCACGCTCACGGGAACGCCGGCCTCAGCCCTCTGAATCGTGATGTTGCTCCACCCCGTGAACAGCGTGAGCTGCTCCTGGGTCCAACCCGCGCGTGTCCTGGCCGCCTTCAGCGCCTCGATACTGAAGTGCACCGTGGCTTTCGTCTGAGATTTCACTCGCTTGTTCAATGCCTTGATCATGCCTCGCGGGATGATGGGTTACTGATGTGCTGCCGCGGTGGTGAGCATGCCGGCGCCTCCCGACATTCGTCAACAGCGGGCGCAACTCCCAGCCAGGCTTTCGCGCAGCCGGCACCGGCTTCGGGTGTCGAATGCACCGCCGGCCCGGTGGCCGCCGCCGCTTGCGCTGTCATCGGGCTCGGCGGCGCTATCACATCGAACCCCGACGCAAAGAAGCAGGCCGACGATGGTAAGCTTGGTGAAGCGGCCGAAACGGCAATCCGCGATGGCGGTCGCCATGTCGAGCGAGAGATAAAGAAGTTCGGTTGCGCCTTGCCGCCGGCGCTGCGCGGTCGCGGCTGCTAAAAGAAGGCAAAACATGGGGGACCCCACCAGCGATCGGCGGGGTCCCTGCAATCGCTCGATCCAAAAGAAGAACACCTCGCTCGGCGCCGCTAAACCTCCGTTGCAGGGTCGGCGCCACGCAACACGTGCCGCCCGAACGACTAACTTTATCCGTGCGGCCACGACTTCGCGTTCTGGCGCGGAAGATTGTGGTGCCCGGTTTACAGCCGACGGTTTTGGGGCGGCCGTCTCGGCGGGTCACGCTCTACTGCGCCAAGGCGTAGGCGAGATTTCACTTGCCAAGCTATCCTATCCCGCGTTGCCCCGGTCGAAATTGTGATGCCGCCCAAACCCTGAATTCTCCGCTCGTCCTTCGGGTTTGCGCCGCGCGCGGCCGACGTCCAGCCGTCGGATCGCGCTCGTGTATGCAGAGCCGCACGATGCAATGCTAGTCGTGCCGACAGGCGTGCACTTCCACCGTCACGTGCGACAGCCCGGGCAAACCCGCCAGCCGTTGCTTGTAGACCTCCGGCGCCTGTGGGGCATCCGCGACGATGGCTGCCACCACCCCAAAGTGACCCGGCGCCAACCGCCACAGATGCAGATCGCTCACGCGATCAGACCCTTCTTCGAGTGCCTGCTGCACGCGCGCTTTGAGCGCAACATCCGGCACCGTATCCAGCAGCACGCCTGCGGAAGTGCGCAAGAGCCCGATTGACCAGATCGCGATCACGACCGCGCCCACCAATCCCATCACGGGATCCAACCACACCCAGCCGTAGAAACGGCCGGCCAGCAAGGCCACGATGGCCAGGATCGAGGTCAGCGCATCGGCCAGCACATGCAGATAGGCAGCGCTCAGATTGTGATCACGGTGATGGTGGTGATGGTGGCGGTCAGGCGCGTGTGTATGTTCCGCATGCTCATGCGTCTCGCGCAACAGCCAGGCGCTCAGCACGTTGACCGCCAGCCCGACGCCGGCAATGGCGATCGCCGCATCGAAGCTGATGGCAACCGGCTGCAGCAGGCGCTGCACCGACTCGTAGCCGATCAGAAGCGCGACCATGGCCAGAATGAGCGCACTGGTATAGCCCGCCAGATCACCCAGCTTGCCGGTGCCGAACACAAAGCGTTCGTCCTCGGCAAAGCGGCGCGCAAAGCGATAGGCCAAGGCGGCAATGGCCAGCGCACCGGCATGCGTTGCCATGTGCCAGCCATCCGCAACCAACGCCATCGAGCCGAAGAGACTGCCGCCCACGATCTCGGCAACCATCGTCACCGCCGTCAGGCCTACCACGAGCCAGGTGCGGTACTCGTTCTCATCATGCTGCCGGCCCAGGAACCCGTGACCGTGCTGCCAATGCTGCAAGCTGTGTGTGTGCATGAAAGTCTCCCTGCGTGTTGGTGGTTATCCTCCTCCTGTAACGTCTGCCAACACAAGGGCCTTCGAGAGCGCTGCGGGCGAGGTGCCCCTGGCTTTGCAGGTTGCGTGCTGGTGTTCGCCGTCAGCTTGGCTGGCATGAACCTGTGGGCGGCCCCCGCCGGGGCGGCGGGTCACGCTCTACTGCGCCATGGCGCAGCCGAGCCGCGCGGCGTCTCGGCCCTCCCGGGTTGCGATCGTTGCCGCAGCCGGCGCGCGGCAGATTTGCTTGCGAATATCAGCTCTTATATTACTTTCTTGATATTAATTATTATATTTGCCAGATTTGCGGCATATTCATTTTATTTATGGAGTTATTATGGCAAAACGCATCGATCCCGCACTTCGCGAGGCCGCACACCATCTGGCCCAGTATTGGGCCCGCAATCTTGGCCAATCTACTGCCAACTACGCGTCCCCCACGTCAGCCGTGGCAGCGGCCTTATCCTTTGCCGAGAAGGCGCGGCGCAAGCCGCTTGACGATCAGCGGCAAAAATTTGCCGAGCACCTGACCACGGCTATCGTGGATGATTTGCAGCGCTGGCGGAGAGACCCGTCGCGGTCCCACTATAGCATTTATGTGGACTACATTCCCCCACGTATCCTGCTCGATGCGGTCCACGCCGCCGGGTTGCCGGGTGACCTTGGCCTGTTCCCCTTCAAGACCAGCACGATGGTCACCTTTAGCCCGTGGGACGCAACCTACCATGTCAGGACCCCTGAAGGTGAGACCGCCTTCTCCCCGCCCGCCAAACCGCCACGGCCTGCAGCGGTGCGCAAGCGGCGAGGCAAGGGCTCCGACGGCCCTGCGAAAACCTAAAGCACCCGCGCCGCACACGCGACCAGCGCTTTGACCACGCGCGCCTTTGCGCACCCGGCGCACGTTGCGCCCGCCTTGATCATCCGCTTGAAAGGCAGCGCCGACCTCACCAAACCTGCACGCCCTTTGCGGGGAGCGGCAGCGCCGCCCGCGCGTGGCCCCGTGCGGGGCGAAGGCCACGCGACGGCCGGCTCCGAACCTGCACGCCCCCGTATGTAAGCGCGGCGTCCATCTGCACAAAAAAGCATGTGCCATGCTGTCAATGGCAAATCACAAGCGAAATCGCGCAAACAATTCAAACGCGTTCATGCAGGCGCATGCAGCGTTCCCGCCAGCTTTTGGATCGCCGGGTTAGAGTTTTATCACGATTTGTTTCCCCTCAATTGCACAAGGAGTACGACTGATGACACAGAAAGCTTTTTCCGATTTCACGCTCAACTTCAACACCGGCGCGCGCGCCAACGACAAGGCGCCCACGCTCAAAGGCAAGGCGCGCGTGATCGATGCCGACGGCACCGCGATCGAGTTCGAGGCCGCGGCATGGGGACCCAATGCAGCCCAGTCCGGCGGACCCGACTTCTACAATCTGAGTTTGACGCCCAAGGATGCCGCCCTCGCTGCCCGGCAGCTCAAAACCGAGCTCAACGAACCCGTGCTCAATGCCATTGAAGGTTTTGAATTGACCAAGCTCGGCAGCGGGCGCTTGTTCGAGCGCGCGCAAGGCGACATCGACAAGGGCAAATCCGGTGGCAAAGCGCTGCCGCGCTTCTATGGCCACGCGCTCGTGCTGCTGCCCTCTGGCCCGCGCTACATCGATCTGTCAGCCTGGCATCGTTCGGAGCACAATTTCTACTCCGGCAACGCCGTGCTGCACGATCGAAGCGCTGCCGCTGCCGCTCGCGCCAGCAAACCGCAGCGCCAGCTCGGCTAACGGGACGAGGGGCCGTGCCCGCGCATGGCCCCTCGCAACCACCGCCCAACTTCTCAGATTTTCTTCTCGCTACTTCACCACCACCCCGAACGGCGCAAACACATCCTTGCCGTCACTCCGCACCTGCGCAAACAGCTTCACGAAGCCGGGCTTGGCCGGCTCCAGGTGAAAATCCAGCGTCGGTCCGCCCCGTTGCGCAACGCTGGTCGGCTCCATGCCCATCGGATGCACGTGCAGCACCGATTGCAGGTCTTCCGGAAACGCCACGATGTGCGCAAAAGCACCCATCACCGGCTCGAGGCCCGTGAATGGTTGTCCGTCCTTGCTCACCGTCACACTGCCCATCACGGCTTGCCCGGCACTGGGCGGCCGATCCAGCGTCAGCGTGAACTGATAACCATCGACCGCCGCACTCATGCGCACGCTGCGATCCACCACCACCGGCTTTTGCTCAGGTTCGCCCAGATCCGCCTGGACATATTCCTGCTTGCCCGTTGCCCGCGGTACCACGTCGGCCCAGATGCGATAGCCACCATCTTTGCCCGGGGTGAAGGCGAACACATATTCGCCCGGCTTGCCGCCGGGTGCCGGATGAATGTGATGATAGTCCGAGAGCATGGGATCGATGATCAGCAGGTGCAGCTTCTTGGTGTGTGCTTCGCGCAAGTCATCAAAACTCACGGGCTTGCCGCCCTTGAGCGTGGCAAGGCGCGCCACGACCGAGACCGTCTTGCCGGCCACAAGCGGCGCTTGCGGGGTCAGGGAAAGGCTCAAGGTCGCGCGTTGCGGTGCCTGCGGCATGGGCATCCCGCCGTGACCGCCCATGTCCATGCTGTGATCATGCCGGCCCGCATCGGCAAGCGCGGGCCCCGCTATCAGCAGAATCAGACAATACAAAAGGTAGGTATCTCAGCATCAGGGTCTCCTTGGTTGCAGGACAGTGGTTACGAGTTTGAGCGCGGCACGCGCCTTGAGCAGCGCGGCTGTCAGCGCGCTCGCATCCTTTGCATCCGCCGCCGCGTGCACCTTGCCCAGCTGCTGACCGAACTGGCGCAGCGCGCCATCCAGCCGCGTGCGTTCTTGAGGCGCCAAAGCCGGCGCCGCCTTTAGCGCAACAAGCGGACCCTGCATCACATGCTCGATCGCTTCGTGCAGCCCATCATGGCCACTGCGCGCCAGGGTCTC
>RXJK01000393.1:4811-11969 GCA_003963125.1 Hyphomicrobiales bacterium | reverse complement strand
CCCAGCAACGAGTGCCGCAACTACCTGCAAAACGCCGGCTATGCTTCCATCTAAGTCTGAAGGGCTCTAAGCGAACGGGTTGCGCGGTAGCATCGGGCGTTCAGACAGCGTATCGATCAAAGGGGCCATCGTGCCCCTTTTTTGTTTTCCCGACCGAGCGAAGCGAGGGCGTCGAACCTCCCCGCTCGAGTTTTGCCTCCACCCGGCATGGTCCCGGACAATCGCGCTTCCGCGCGATTTCCGGGACGCAACCCCTCACCCTGTCCCTCTCCCGCAAGGGGAGAGGGGACGCCAGATCCACGCTCCTGCTCCCTCTCGGGTGAGGGATGTGCTGCCGAGCGGACGAAGGAGCCGCATGCGAACAACCCGCGCAAGGGATTGCGCGGGTTTTGTCTGATCGGTGCGTGAGAAGCGGCGGTAGTGACCGCCGCGCCGCTCAGTTGGAGAAGCGACGCTGCCACCAGCCCTTGCGGGCGGGACGCGAGGGATCGTCCTCGGAGGTCTCGACCTTGATCTCGACGGGGCCGGCCGGCACGGGGGCCGGTGCCGCCGTGACGCTTGCTACCTGCTCCATCACCGCCGGCGGCGAAATGGGCTCGACGTGGGGGATGCGGTCGGCGATGTCGCGTGGCTTCGGCTCGGCGGCCCGCTCGGGCTCGCGCGGCGCCTCGGCGTGCTGACCATTGCCGTTGGCGACGGGCGCGTGCTCGCCGGCGACGGTCTCGGGCTCCGCGTCGTGGTCGTCTTCGGCGTGGCCGGCCGGTTCTTCCGACCCGCCTTCGGCGTAGTGCGCGCCATTGCCGTTACCCTCGCGCTCGCCGCGCTCCCGGTCACGGCCGCGACGGCCACCGCGGCGGCCGCGCCGGCGGCGACGTCCGCCCTGGCGCTCCTCGCGGCGCTCGCCACCCTCTTCTCCCTCCGCGCGCGGCTCGGCACCGGCTTCCGCCTCGTGCTCTTCGGCGACGTGCGGCTGGTCGTCGGGCTCGACGTCATGCGGCTGATCGTGCGGCTCGTCACCGGCATAGCCGGCATCGTCCGCGTAGGCCTCGCCGTTGCCGCCGTTGGTGTGGCCCTCGTTGCGGGGGCCGCGGAAGCCGTTGCGGTCATCGCCGCGATCGTCGCGGCGCCCGCGACGGCGGCGCCGGCGACGACGGCCGCCGCCTTCACGCGGCTCGCCCTCTTCGACGGCTCGGCGCTGATCCTGGTGGCGATGGCCGCCACCGTTGGTCTCTTCCTCCGCCTCGCCCTCGGCGTACTCCTCCTGGCCCTCGAAGCCCCAGTCCATGTTGACGGCGGTGCTGCGCTCGGGCTGCTTGGCCGCGACCGCGTGCGCGCGCTCGATGGCGAAGTTGGCGCCCTGCATCTTGTCGGAGGCATGCACCAGGATCGAGAGACCGTAGCGGCTCTCCATCGCGGTGATGAAGGCGCGCTTGTTGTTGAGGATGTAGAGCGCGACCTCGGCCGTGGTGAACACGTTGATGGCGTGGCGCTGATCGCGCAGGAGATGATCCTCGATGCCGCGCAGCACGGCGAGCGCCACCGATTCCACCGAGCGGATGATGCCGGTGCCCTGGCAGTGCGGGCACTGCGACGTCGAGCCTTCGAGCACGCCCGTGCGCAGGCGCTGGCGCGACATCTCCAACAGGCCGAAGTGGCTGATGCGGCCGACCTGGATGCGAGCGCGATCGTGGCGCAGGCAATCCTTGAGGCGGCGTTCGACCGCGCGGTTGTTGCGCTTCTCCTCCATGTCGATGAAGTCGATCACGATCAGGCCCGCGAGGTCGCGCAGCTTGAGCTGGCGCGAGATCTCCTCGGCGGCTTCCAGGTTCGTGTTGAGCGCGGTTTCCTCGATGGAGAACTCGCGCGTCGACTTGCCGGAGTTGACGTCGACGGCGACGAGCGCCTCGGTCTGGTTGATGACGAGATAGCCGCCCGAACGCAGCGTCACGAACGGGCTGAACATCGCGTTGAGCTGGCGCTCGATCTGGTAGCGATGGAACAACGGTTCGCCGCCGTCGTAGCGGATCACGTTCTTGGTCTGGCTCGGCGAGAGCATCTTCATGAAGTCGAGCGCTTCGTGATAGCCCGCCTCGCCGGCGACGACGATGTCTTCCACGTCCTTGGAGTAAAGGTCGCGGATCGAACGCTTGATGAGGTTGCCTTCCTCGTAGACGAGGCAGGGCGCGGTCGAACGCAGCGTCATCTCGCGCACGTTCTCCCAGAGCCGGATCTCGTACTCGAAGTCGCGCTTGATCTCCTGCTTGGTCCGCGCCGCGCCGGCCGTGCGGATGATGAGGCCCATGCCCTCCGGCACTTCGAGTTCCGTGGCGATGGACTTGAGGCGCTTTCTATCCTGCGGGTTGGTGATCTTGCGCGAGATGCCACCGCCGCGGCCGGTATTCGGCATCAGCACGGTGTAGCGGCCGGCGAGCGACAGATAGGTCGTGAGGGCCGCACCTTTGTTGCCGCGCTCCTCCTTCACCACCTGCACGAGGATGATCTGGCGGCGCTTAATGACTTCCTGGATCTTGTAGGAGCGCATGCGCCGGCGCGGCCGCTCGGGCAACTCCTCGAGAGCGTCCTGCGAGGCGTTCTCGACGGGGCTCAGCACCTCGGGGGCTTCGACCGTCTCGCCCACTTCTTCGACGTGATCCTCGCCGTCTTGATGGTTTTCAGGCGCGGCCTCGGCCGGATACTCCTCGGCGGCAGGATCGCCATGGCGCATGGCGCTGGTATGCGCTTCGGCAGCGACGGCCGGCTGCTCGTCGGCGTGGTGGGCGTGTTCATGAGCTTCGCCCGACGCCGGGGCCTCCTCGGAGGCAGCCTCGTGCGCGGGCTCCGGCTCGTGATGATGATCCCCGTCGTGATGGTGATCGTGATCATGGTCGTGATCGTGATCGTGACCATGGGAGCGGCCATGACGCGCCTCGGCGCGGGCATCGGCCTCCGCCTCGGCCTCGGCTTCTGCGGCAGCCTCCTCGTCGAGCAGCGCCTGCCGGTCGGCGACCGGGATCTGGTAGTAGTCCGGATGGATTTCGCTGAAGGCCAGGAAGCCGTGGCGATTGCCGCCGTAGTCGACGAACGCCGCCTGCAGCGACGGCTCAACACGCGTGACCTTGGCGAGGTAGATGTTGCCGCGCAGCGGTTTCCGCGACGCGCTTTCGAAGTCGAATTCCTCTACGCGCCCATCGCGCAGCACCACGACCCGGGTCTCTTCCGGGTGGGTGGCATCGATGAGCATCTTGTTGTGCTTTTCGTGCTTGTCCATTGAATTGGGTCCTTGGCGCGGACCGCGTGGCTGGGCACGCCATGCCGCTCCGAGCCCGATCGGGCCCGGCGCACGGTCTTTGCGCCGATCGTGGGGGGTGGAAGGAAGAGACCAGGAGTATCGTCCCCGCGTCCGGCGGCTGGGCTGACAGCCGGCACAGGGGCGGCAAAGGGACGGAGCGCGACGCGCTGGCCTGGGACCAGTCGCCTGCCTTTCCGTGTCCTACCGCACCTGCGGAGTTGCATCTTGGTCCACGCAATAGATGGAGCGCGATGGGCGTCAGGGGGCGCCCGGCGCTACCGCAATCAATGCCCGATGAGGGGCAAATCCCGCGGACTGGGATTCGGCGTCCGCTGCCGTTTGCCGCTCCCTGGCGCTTTCGGCTTACCGGTGTCCATCCGCTGGCATCCGCCGCGCAGGAGTGGGAGAACCGAATGCCAAGCTCCCGCCAAGGGAAGCCGCAGATGGGGCGCATCGACCTGGTCGCTCTCGCGGATCTCGCAACGAGACCAGATTTCGCCAAACCTCACCGAACCGTTGGGGAGGCACCAGATCGAGTTGCAGGGCCTCTTGCGAGTGGTCCCGTCAAGGTCCAGCCACAAGCGCGTCTCAAGCCTCGACTGCTACCTCCTACGTGCGCTGCCGGTGGGTCCAAACAGCGTCACGCAACGGTTAAACTGTAGGCTGCGACGAAATCGGTGGCAAGGACGATTTGAGCGTCGACAACCGGTCGATTGCACCGTCCATAAGCGTCCGATTTGGCAAACAAGCCGTTAAGAGCGTTGCTTTTTCCGCGTGCGGCGTCGGTTTCTCGGAGCGGGAGGCCAGGGCGACATGGGATTTTGCGGCCGAGCCTACGATGCCGGGCGGCGTATACGCCTCGCGCTTGTGCTCGCCTGCGCGCTCGCCGTGTTCGGCTCGCCAGGACAGCCCGCGTCGGCAGCCGGTCCCGAGGCCACGGCCTCCGTGACGGGCATCGGGGTGCAGGGCGATGCGCGGCGGACGCGCGTTTCGGTGCATCTCGATCGCGCCGTGCGCTTTGCGATCTATACGCTGGCCGACCCGTTCCGGATCGTCGTCGACCTCGACGCTGCGCGGTTCGAGGACGGCGCGCGTGCCGGTCTCGTGGCACGCGGGCTGATCGAGGCGTCGCGATGCGGGACCGCCGGCGGCAATGGCCGGATCGTACTCGCCACGCGCGGTCCCGTCGCGGTCGACGCCGCCCATGTTTTCCGGGTCCCTGGGGAGAAGGGCGCGCGCCTCGACGTCGACCTGATCGAGACGTCGGCCAGCGGGTACAAGGTCGTGGCACCGGCGGGTTCGGCTGCGCTGCTCGACGGAACGGGAGCGCCGCCCGCCCGGACGGGCGCCGCGCCGAAGGTCAGGCCGGTCGTGGTGATTGATCCTGGTCACGGCGGGGCGGATCCCGGTGCGCTCAATGGAGACGTCGCGGAGAAGACCGTCGTGCTGGCCGTGGCGCGGCTCGCCAAGGCGGAAATCGAGGCTGCGGGCGAGATCGAGGTGGTCCTGACACGGGCCGAGGACGAATCGCTTTCGCTGGCGCGGCGGGTGGAGATGTCGCGGGCAAGCCAGGCTCGACTTTTCGTCTCCATCCATGCGGACAGCCTCGCGGGCAGCCCCTTCGCGCAGAGCGTGCGAGGCGCGACGATCTACACGCTTTCCGAGAAGGCCTCGAGCGAGGAAGCCCGCCTGCTCGCCGAAAAGGAAAACGCTGCTGACACCCTGGTCGGGCGCGAGGCCCGCGTCGACGACGATGATCCCCAGATCCGGGGCATCCTGGCCGATCTCGTCCGGCGGGAGACGGCGCGGGCCTCGCTCGACCTGCGCAACCGGCTGCTGCCCCACTTGCGAGCCAGCATCGGGTTGTCGAAGGATCCAGCACGAGCGGCGGGTTTCCGGGTCCTGCGCCAGGCGGAGGTGCCAGCGGTGCTGGTCGAACTCGGCTACATGAGCAACCGCCAGGACGCGCAAATGCTGGTCTCGCCCGACTGGCAGCGCAAGATCGCGGCTGCCATTGCGGCCGCCGTCGCCGACTATTTCAAGGCACAGCCGGGCGCTGCTGCGAGCGTCCACAGGCGGGCGTCAAGTCGCTGAGGTGTCACGCGCGAAGGCTATGAACAGCCGCGCAGTTTCAAACGCCACATGCCCCCTGATAAATTTCCGGAACGGTGTTTTCTGCGGCGTCGTACTGCCACATTCGATGCTATGGTGCGGCAGATCCATTGGTTTGCGCGGCCTTGCCCGGCGCCCAGCAGCGGGGCGGGACTGCGGTGGCGTGATCCCGACCAGACGATCAGTCCGGATACCTGCAAGAGATGAGACCGGTCCCGATCTATCCGCCGCCCAAGCCGCGCGCGCGCAAGCGTAAGCGCCGGAGCTGGCTCTTGAGCCTGCTCGGCTTCGCGTTCGCGTCAGGCGTGGTGATCTTCCTCGCCGGGTCGGCGGTCGCGGGCTACCTGATCTGGCAGGCCTCGCGCGACCTTCCCGACTACGAGAGCCTCGCGCGCTACGAACCGCCGGTGATGACGCGCATCCACGCGCACGACGGCTCGATCATGGCCGAATACGCGCGCGAGCGGCGCATCTTCGTGCCCATCAACGCCATCCCGAAGCTGCTGATCGCGGCCTATATCTCGGCGGAAGACCGGCGCTTCTACGAGCACGGCGGTCTCGACATCACGGGCATCGGCCGCGCCAGCTACAAGCTCGTGATGGGTCTCGTTCAGGGGTCCAAGCGGCGCGCAGAAGGCGCCTCCACCATCACCCAGCAGGTCGCGAAGAACTTCCTGCTGACCAACGAACGCAGCATGCAGCGCAAGCTCGTGGAGGCGATCCTCGCCATCCGCATCGAGCGCGCCTACTCGAAGGACCGCATCCTCGAGCTTTATCTGAACGAGATCTACCTGGGGCTCGGCTCCTACGGCGTGGCCGCCGCCGCGCTCAACTACTTCAACAAGGAGCTGAGCGAGCTCACCATCGAGGAGTGCGCCTACCTCGCCTCGCTGCCGAAGGGGCCCAGCAACTACCATCCCTTCCGGCACAAGAAGGAAGCCACCATCCGGCGTGACTGGGTCATCGACCAGATGACCGAGAACGGCTACATCCGCGCCGAGCAGGCCAAGGCCGCCAAGACCAAGCCGCTCACCGTGAACCTGCGCCAGCTCGGCACGCAGATCTACGCGGCCGACTACTTCGCCGAAGACGTGCGCCGCACGCTGGTCTCGGTCTACGGCGAGGACGGCCTCTACGGCCGCGCCGAACGGATCAACAACGAGAACACCAAGATCAACGGCGGCCTGTCGGTGCGCACGACGCTCGACCCCGTCCTGCAGCGCAAAGCGCGGCGCGCGCTGATCGACGGCCTCGTCGCCTTCGATCGCGAGAAGGGCTGGCGCGGGCCGGTGCAGAAGATCGACGTCAGCGGCGACTGGGGCATCGCGCTCGGCGGCATCGAGATCCCGAGCGACATCGCGCCGTGGCGCCTCGGCGTCGTAATCGAGGTGAACAAGACCAAGGCCGTTGTCGGCCTGCGGCCTTCGAAGCAGCCCAACGGGCAGCTCGCGGCCGAGCGCGAGGCGGCGGAGATTTCCTACGACGAAGTGAAGTGGGCGCGCGCGCACGGCAAGCCGACGCCCAAGGCGGTGACGGACGTGCTCGCCGTCGGCGACGTGATCTGGGTCGGGCCCAAGGATCCCGACAAGCTGCAGGGCGCGTGGTCGCTGTTGCAGATCCCGGAAGTCGGCGGCGGCCTGATCGCCATGGACCCGCACACGGGACGCGTGCAGGCCGTGGTCGGCGGGTTCTCGTTCGCCACGAGCCAGTTCGACCGCGCGCTGCAGGCCCGCCGGCAGCCCGGCTCCTCGTTCAAG
>RXJK01000393.1:0-4761 GCA_003963125.1 Hyphomicrobiales bacterium | reverse complement strand
CGGCCGCCCTCGACAACGGCTACAAGCCGACATCGATCGTGCTCGACGCGCCGATCGAGGTGGACCAGGGCCCCGGCAAGGAAGTGTGGACGCCGAAGAACTATGACGGCGTCTCGGCCATGGGGCCCTCCACGTTGCGGCAGGGCATCGAGAAGTCGCGCAACCAGATGACGGTGCGGCTGGCGCAGGACATGGGCATGCCGCTGATCGTCGAGTACGCGCGCCGCTTCGGCGTCTACGATGACATGCTGCCCGTTCTCTCCATGTCGCTCGGCGCCGGCGAGACGACGCTCGTGCGCATGGTCGCCGCCTATGCCGCGCTCGCCAACGGCGGGCGGCAGGTGCAGCCGACGCTCATCGATCGCATCCAGGACCGCTGGGGGCACACCATCTGGCGGCACGACAAGCGCGAGTGCGTCAACTGCAAGGCCGACAAGTGGGCGAACCAGCCGGAGCCCGACATGCCGGACGAGCGCCGCCAGATCATCGATCCGCATACCGCCTACCAGATGACGTCGATCATGGAAGGCGTGATCCAGCGCGGCACGGGCACGATCGTGGCCAAGATGCTGCCGGGCGTGCCGATCGCCGGCAAGACCGGCACCAGCAACGACGAGAAGGACGCGTGGTTCGTGGGCTATACGCCCGACCTCGTGGTCGGCGTGTTCGTCGGCTACGACACGCCCCGGCCGATGGGCAAGGGCATGACGGGCGGCCACGTCGCGGCGCCCATCTTCGGCAACTTCCTGAAGCTGGCGCTCGCCGACAAGAAGGCCGCGCCGTTCCGCGTGCCGCCGGGCATCAAGCTCGTGCGCGTGAGCTTGCGTACCGGCCTGCGCGCCGTCGGCGGCGAGACGGATACGGTGATGGAAGCCTTCAAGCCCAACGAAGAGCCCGACGACGCCTACTCGGTCATCGGCTTCACGAACGAGAGCGGCGGCTTCCTGGCCAATGAGCAGCCCGATACGCCGCGCAGCCTGGGGTCCGGCCGCAGCGTCTACTGACGCTGCCTTTCGATTGGCCCAACCTGCGTCCGCTGATTGCCGTTCGCAGGTGCGGACCTGGCTCTTGGCCGAGCCACGAAGTTGGTGTCCACTTGGCCGACGACACCGGCGGAGAAGAGCGATGAAGCACAGGCACGGACGCGTCCTCAGCGTCGAGGAAGTCGCCGACGAGGTGTTGGCGCTCCTCGGGCAGGGCAGGCAGGTGAAGCCCTTCACGGCACGAGATCCAGGCTTCGATCTCGCCGAGGCCTACGCCATCGCCGGCCTCGTTCGCGAACAGCGGGAGGCCCGCGGCGAGAAGGTTGTCGGCCGCAAGATCGGCTTCACCAACCGCGCCGTGTGGGATGCGCAGGGCATCACGGGGCCCATCTGGAACTACATGTACGCGCACACGGTGCATGAGCTTGCCGCTGCCGGTGGCGCCGTTTCGGTGGCCGGTTATCCCGAGCCGCGGATCGAGCCCGAGATCGCCGTGCACTTCGCGCGGGCGCCGGAGCCCGGCATGCTCGAAGCGGAGATCTTCGCGTGCATCGACTGGGTCGCGCACGGGTTCGAGATCGTGCACTCGATTTTTCCGGGCTGGAAGCTGCAGGCAGCGGACGCTGTGGCAGCGTGCGGCGTGCATACGGCACTGCTCTTGGGAGCGCGCCATGACGTGACGAAGGACCGGGCGCACTGGATGCACGCGCTCGGACATTTCGAGATCAAACTATCGAGCGATGCAGGCGTCACGCGCCAGGGCCACGCGCGCAACGTGCTTGGCGGCCCGCTCAGCGCGATCCGACACTGCCTGCAGGTGATCGAGCACTATCCCGGGAGCGAACCGATCGCGGCGGGCGAGATCGTCACCACCGGCACGCTGACGGAGGCGATGCCTGTTGCGCCGGGCGAGACCTGGACGACGACGATCGAGGGCGCGGCGTTCGAGGGCCTGCGCCTCGCCATCCGCTGAGGCCACTCTCTCAATTTGCATTCGCGGAATACGATGGCCTCCCTCCAACCCGGAAGTACCAGCGGCTGCGTCTCGCTCTTCTGTCATCCCGGCCGCAGCGCGAAGCGCGGAGCGCCGGGATCCAGGGGCAGCTGAACCGCCTGCCGCCCCTGGGTCCCGGATCGGTGCTGCGCACCGTCCGGGATGACACGTGGGGGGAAAGGTGTCGTTGAACAGCTTGCACAAACCCGAGCCCGGCAAGGCCCCGGACTGGCGCTCGCGCGCCATCCGGGGACGCAAAGAGGAGGGCGATGCGCGTTACGGCTCCCTCTCCCCGCGTGCGGGGTGAGGGGCAGCGGCACGCTCCGAACGTTCGCGGGTCGCGGGGCGCGTTTCACGTCGGCAGTGAATTACTCTGCTTTCGGAGCAAGTTTCTCCCCATCACCCCCGGATCAGGTCCGGGGCAAGCTCCACCCTCTCCCCATTTCGCTCGCGCTGCATGGGGAGAGGGAAATGGTTGCCTGGGTCGCGGCATCGAACCCAAAAGCAAGAGCCGCGCGGAGTGGGTCCGCGCGGGCTCGATTTCAGTGCGCTCGGGCTCGATCAGCCGCGGTCGCGGCGGGGGCCACGGTCGCGGCCGCCACGGTCGCCGCCGCGATCACGGTCGCGGCGAGGGGGACGCTCTGAGTGCATTTGCTCCTCGGGTTCGCCCTCGGCGCGCGGGATCTCCTGGCCGGTCGTCTGGTCGACGACCTTCATGGAGAGGCGAACCTTGCCGCGGTCGTCGAAGCCGAGCAGCTTTACGTAGACCTCCTGGCCTTCCTTCACGACCTCGCCGACCGTCTCGGGACGGCCCTGCGTGAGCTGCGAAATGTGCACGAGGCCGTCCTTGGGGCCGAAGAAGTTCACGAAGGCGCCGAACTCCATGACCTTCACGACCTTGCCCTTGTAGATCGTGCCGACCTCGGGCTCGGAGGTGATGCCGCGGATGCGGGCGAGAGCCGCCTCGATCGACTCGCGCTTGGACGCGGCGATCTTGATGGTGCCGTCGTCCTCGATATCGACCTTGGCGCCCGACGTCGCGACGATGTCGCGGATGACGGAGCCGCCGGTGCCGATGACTTCGCGGATCTTGTCGACGGGGATCTTGATGGTCTCGATGCGCGGGGCATGCTCGCCGAGCTCCTGGCGGGCGCCGGTCAGCGCCTTGGCCATCTCGCCGAGGATGTGCAGGCGACCTGCGTTCGCCTGCTCGAGCGCGACACGCATGATCTCCTCGGTGATGCCGGCGATCTTGATGTCCATCTGCAGCGAGGTGACGCCCTTCTCGGTGCCGGCCACCTTGAAGTCCATGTCGCCGAGATGATCCTCGTCGCCCAGGATGTCGGAGAGAACGGCGAAGCTGTTGCCCTCCTTGATGAGGCCCATGGCGATGCCGGCCACCGGACGCTTCAGCGGAACGCCCGCATCCATCAGCGCCAGCGAGGTGCCGCACACGGTCGCCATCGAGGACGAACCGTTCGATTCCGTGATCTCGGAGACGACGCGCAGCGTGTAGGGGAACTCCTCCGCGCTCGGCAGCAGGGGATGCACCGCGCGCCAGGCGAGCTTGCCGTGGCCGATCTCGCGGCGGCCGGGCGAACCCATGCGGCCCGTCTCACCCACGGAGAAGGGCGGGAAGTTGTAGTGCAGCAGGAAGCGTTCCTTGCGGGTGCCTTCCAGCGCCTCGATGTACTGCTCGTCCTCGCCGGTGCCGAGGGTGGCGACGACGATGGCCTGCGTCTCGCCGCGCGTGAACAGCGCCGAGCCGTGCGTGCGCGGCAGGACGTGCACTTCGGAGCGGATCGGACGCACGGTCTTCAGGTCGCGGCCGTCGATGCGGTGGCCGGTCTTGATGATGTCGCCGCGGACGATGTCGGACTCGAGGCCCTTGAACACGCTGTCGAGCAGCACGGCCTCGTTGGCATCGGCGTCGGCGGGGAGAAGCTCCTTCACCTTGGCGCGGGCCTGGGAAATCAGCTCCTGCCGCTTCTGCTTCTCGGGCGTCGCGAAGGCCTTGCGCAGATCGGCCTCGGCCACCTGCTTCACCTTCTCGGTGTACTTCGACTTGTCGGGCGCCTGGAAATCCATCGGATCCTTGGCGGCCTTCTCGGCGAGCTTGATGATCGCCTCGATGATCGGCTGGAAGCCGCGATGGCCGAACATGACGGCGTCGAGCATCTGCTGCTCGGTCAGTTCCTTGGCCTCGCTCTCGACCATCATGACGGCATCGCCGGTGCCAGCGACGACAAGGTCGAGTTCGCTCGAGGACATCTCGTCGATCATCGGGTTGAGGACGTACTGGCCGCCGATGAAGCCGACGCGGGCGGCGCCGATGGGCCCGAGGAAGGGCACGCCCGAAATGGTCAGCGCCGCGGAGGCAGCCACCATGCCGAGGATGTCGGGATCGTTCTCCATGTCATGGGAGAGCACGGTGACCACGACCTGGGTCTCGTTCTTGAAGCCGTCCACGAACAGCGGGCGGATCGGACGGTCGATGAGGCGGGAGGTCAGCGTCTCCTTCTCGGTCGGACGGCCTTCGCGCTTGAAGTAGCCGCCCGGGATCTTGCCGGCGGCGTAGGTCTTTTCCTGGTAGTTGACGGTCAACGGGAAGAAATCGATGCCGGGCTTCACGCTCTTGTTGAAGACCACGGTGGCGAGAACGCTGGTCTCACCGTACTGGGCGACTACGGCGGCATCGGCCTGGCGGGCGATGCGGCCGGTCTCCAGGGACAGCTTGCGCCCGCCCCACTCGACTTCCACGCGATGTGTTTGGAACATGTCTAT
>RXJK01000110.1:53901-70032 GCA_003963125.1 Hyphomicrobiales bacterium | reverse complement strand
GACGCCAACGACCGCGGCTACGAGTGCCTGCTGCTCTCGGACGCGACCGCCTCGGACATCCCGCGCGACCACGAGGATCAGGTGCATACGCTGTCGCTTGCCGGGGGCCATTACGGCTCCATCGCAACGGCGGAGCAATTCATCGCCGCTGCCCAGGGGGAGCCCCGCCCATGACCGCGCTGCCGCAGGTTTCGGCCGATCCCTACGCCTGGCCCTACGACGGCCGCTGGTCCCCGCAGGACACCGCCCTCGTCATCATCGACATGCAGACGGACTTCCTGCTGGCCGGCGGCTATTGCCACCAGATGGGCCTCGACATCGGCCTCACCTCGTCGGCCATCGCGCCGACCAAGCGCGTTCTCGCCCGCATGCGGGCGCTCGGCTTCACGATCATCCATACGCGCGAGGGGCATCGGGCGGACCTCGCGGACCTCAACGACAACAAGCGCTGGCGTTCGGCGCGCATCGGCGCCGAGATCGGCACTCCCGGCCCCTGCGGCCGCCTTCTGACGCGCGGCGAACCCGGCTGGGACATCGTGCCGGACCTCTATCCGATCGCGGGCGAGCCGATCGTCGACAAACCGGGCAAAGGCAGCTTCCACGCCACGGACTTCGAGCAGATCCTCCAGCAGAAGCGCATCCGCAATCTCGTCTTCACCGGCGTGACGAGTGACTGCTGCGTGCATACGACGATGACAAACGCCAACGACAAGGGCTACGAATGCCTGCTCCTCGCCGACGCCTCCGCCGCCCTCGAGACACGCAATCATGACATGATCGTCGCCATCACGGCGAAGCGGGGCGGGCAATACGGCGCGGTGGCGGACGCGGCCCGGCTGCTCGCGGCACTCGGCTGAGACAGAGGGACATGCATGGCCTGGGATAGCACGACGGGAAGCCTCGATCTCGCGACGCTGCGCGCCGCCTACGCGCGCAACGAGGTTTCCGTGCGCGACGTCATCAACGCCGTCTACGACCGGATCGCGCGCCGGGGCGATGATCACGTCTGGATCCATCTCGTGCCGCGCGAACAGGCGCTCGCCCGCGCGGCGCAACTCGAAGCCAGCAGTGCCCGCGGACCCCTCTGGGGCATCCCGTGCGCGATCAAGGACAACATCGAGGTGCCGGGCCTGCCGTCGACAAGCGGGCTGCCGCCGCTGCGCAAGATCGCGACATCCACGGGCCCCGCCGTTCAGCGCCTCATCGATGCGGGTGCCATCGTCATCGGAAAGACGAACCTCGACCAGCTGGCCGTGGGGCTCGTCGGCGTGCGCAGTCCCTACGGCGTGGCGCGCAACGCCTTCGACGGAGCCTTCGTGCCGGGCGGGTCGAGTTCGGGATCGGGCGTCGCGGTCGGCGCCGGCCTCGTGAGCTTCGCGCTCGGCAACGACGCGGCAGGTTCTGGCCGCGTGCCGGCGGCCTTCAACAACGTCGTCGGCATCAAGCCGACGCCCGGCATGATCAGCAATACCGCCGTGTGCGGGCGCGGCACCGCCAAATCGCTCGAGACCATCTCCGTGTTCGCGCTGACGGTCGCGGACGGCATGGAGATCTACCGCCTGATAGCGGGGTACGATCCCGAGGACTGGTTCTCCAAGCGCGAGGCCGACACCTGCGACCTGTCGCTCGACACGGCCCCCACGCCGTTCGCCTTCGCCATTCCGCGCGCGTCCCAGTTGCAGTTCTTCGGCGATGCCGATGCGGCGCGGCTCTACGGCGACAGCATCGCGGTGCTGGAAAAGCTCGGCGGGCGCGCGGTCGAGATCGACTTCGCGCCCTTCGACGAAGCCCAGCGCATGCTCTACGAGGGCCCCTTCCTGGCGGAGCGGCAGGCCTCGGTCGAGGACATGATCAAGGGCCACGAAGCGCAACTCCATCCCGTGACCCGCGAGATCCTGTCGACGGCGATGCACTGGTCGGCCGTCGACACGTACAAGGCGATCCACAAGCTCGCCGAATTGAAGCGGCAGGCGCGCGCCCTGCTGGCCGATTGCGATGCGATGGCGCTTCCCACGACGCCCACGATCTACACCGTGGCCGAGGTGCTCGCCGATCCCATCCGCCTCAACGCGCGGCTCGGCACCTACACCAACTTCGTCAACCTGATGGAGATGTGCGGCGTCGCCGTTCCCTGCGGCTTCCGGCGGGACGGCATGCCGCTCGGCATCACCGTCCTCGCGCAGCCGTTCAAGGACGGCGTCGCGGCGCGGCTCGCGGCGCGGTTCCAGGCGGCGCAGGCGCTTCCGCTCGGCGCCACACGTGTGCCGTTCCGCGCGGAGCGCTAGCGTCCCGACGGCGCATGCGATGTAACGGACTTCCCGGTCACCGCACGCGCAAGGCCCGCGCGCCGTCGGACGCGCGGGTGCAAGGGGCTGCGGACGGCGCGGCTGCGCCATGACGAACGTTCAAGATCGGCACCGCCACGCCGTCCGCGCAGGATTTTGGGCATGGGCTCGCACTTATCGATCGCTGTCGCCTCGGATTTCCACCGTGCGGCGGCGAGGTTGAGCCCCCGATCACAGACGCGTTCCGAAAATCGGGCCTGCGACCCGCCCTCGCCTCACGGTTCGCCTCCGGACGACGACCCCTTGCTGGAGCGGGATGGCGCAATCATGCCAGACGCCGAGGGAGCGGGGATAAGGGTGCGCGAGGGCTGGCACGGCTTCCGACTACAGCCGTTGTCACATTCAAGCCATCGAGCGGCACTTGAAATAATAG
Organism: Hyphomicrobiales bacterium; assembly: GCA_003963125.1. Classification (GTDB taxonomy): domain Bacteria; phylum Pseudomonadota; class Alphaproteobacteria; order Rhizobiales; family Hyphomicrobiaceae; genus AWTP1-13. Next base: position 67,314 of record RXJK01000110.1, on the reverse strand, counting down.
TGGAGGCACGCGGCGGCCTCGATTGTGAAGCCCTTGTCGTGAAAGAGCTTCAAAGCATCTGTATCCGAAATCTCCGACGGTCGGCGCCACAGCGGCATGGCCGTGTTCTCCACAACCCATCCCTTTTCCTTCGTGCGCTTACGCGCCGCAGTAAGCTTACTTCGAAGAGTGGTTCGACCGAGACTCGTAACGCCAAGAAAAAACATTTGGGGTTTGCCGGCTCGTGTCATCTCCCGACAAAACGCTACCGGCTCAAGAAAATCCAGATCATGCTCGAGCAGACCAACCTCCTCGTCCAGTTCCTTAAGCATGGTGTCGATGTAAAAATATGGCTCGCGATCTGGCCTGTCCGGTTCAATTTCCGCGACGCCGGAGGCCGTGCAATGCCATTCTCCTCCGCAGTTGAAGACCGCTACTTCCTTAGCCCGTGACATGAGGTAGGGCGTCAATTCTTCACCATCACGGACAAAGATCAGCGCCGCGACACCTAACGTATTGGCCATGCGCGTGTCGTCTAGCGGCGGAAGATGCGCTCCGTACTCCTGTCGCAGCAAATCGCGCAGTGTAAGAACCGAACCGCGCGCCGTCGTGTAGCGGTAATCGAGCGCCAGGTTCGATCGCCGCTGCGTGAAGTAACGCGCCCGCTGCACGGTAAGCCATAGTGAGAGCTGACTTGCCTCCGCACTCTCGACTCGCACTGCTGGACCATTGAACGTCTTTGGCTTTTCATGGAGTGCCACTGCCAGCGCCTCGTCGCGTATGGCGTCACCATCTCCGCCCCCCCATGACGTCAACTCGAATTCGCCTTTGCGCACTTTGACTTTGATATCTGGCCGCCTACCCGCGACAATATCATCGCACCAGTTCTTGATTTCAACATAAGGTAGATACTGCGCAACGGGAGTCTCGGCGCCGTATTCCTCAATGTCCCGATACGGCTCTTGCCGCAAGAAGGGGTCCGGCGCCAGTCTCCTCGTAATAGTTGGCGGAATCGCCGCGTTGGTAAGCAGCGCGCGAGCGGCGTCGCCCAAGCGACTGGTCCGCCGTTTCGGTTGTAGCTTACGCCATGCGTCATGGGTTGGGCCGCGCTGGGCGGCGACAACCCGGCTGACATTGCGCATGAGGCGGTCCATGTCATGATCAAACGTGCTATGGGATAGCTGATCTCGCCTCACCTTGTCGCCTTGGTATTCGGCGAGCGCTTTGAGGGCCTCTGGCAAATCATCTATTGTCGGAAAAGAAGCGCCATCGACCGTCAGCGGAATGACCGTCACTGCGTCGCGCAACGCGACCTCAACCTCCCGACGAACGACATCGCTCTGCAGATCGAGCCGTCGTCGGCCGTCCGTCGTCCGCGCCTCCAGCCATTTTGGACCAATTATGACGATTGCTACGGCCGTATCGGCTAGCGCCGCATCTATGGCTGCGTTCCATACGTCCGCGACACGCAAATCCGTCGCATCGAAGAACACACGCTGTTCGCCGAAATGATGCTTGAGGCTGTCGGCAATACGCCCTGCAACCGCCGCCGCGTCGTCTTTTCTGTAACTGACAAAAACAAGATCACGCATGACTGACCTCCAAAATCGGACCTCATGAATCAGTGCGCCTGAGCAAAAACGCATTACAGCAGTTGTTGCGTCGGACACCGGGTTGTTCCACGGCACCGATGCTATCTTATGTCGATTAAGCCCCCCTACCCCGCCTTCGCCTTCTTCCCCGGCAGGATGCCCATCTGCTTGCAGATGATCGACAGCATGATCTCGTCGGCGCCGCCGCCGATGGAGCCGAGCCGCGTGTCGCGGTACTGCCGCGAGATCAGCGTCTCGTTCATGAAGCCCATGCCGCCGTAGTACTGCAGGCAGGCGTCCGTGATCTCGCGCGAGAGGCGGCCGGATTTCAGCTTCGCCATGGAGGCGAGCATGGTCACGTCCTCGCCCTTGAGCATGAGATCGGCCGCGCGATAGGTGAGCGCGCGCAGCATCTCCACCTCGGTCTTCAGTTCCGCCAGACGGAAGTGCACGACCTGGTTGTCGAGGATCGACTGGCCGAAGGCCTTGCGCTCGCGCGTGTAGGCGATGGTCGCGTCGATCATGCGGTCCTTGGAGATGAGGCCGGAGGCGGCCGCGTACAGGCGCTCCTCCTGGAACTGCATCATCTGGTAGGTGAAGCCCTCGCCCTCCTTGCCGATCAGATAGCGCTGGGGCACGCGCACGTCGTCGAAATGGATCTGCGCGGTGTCGGAACAGTGCATGCCCATCTTGTCGAGCTTGCGCGCGACCGTCACGCCCTTCGTCTTCATCGGCAGGCAGATGAGCGACTTGTTGCGGTGGGGCGGGCCGTCGCTCGTGTTGGCGAGGAGGCACATCCAGTCGGCCTGGGTGCCGCTCGTCGTCCACATCTTGCCGCCGTTGATGACGTAGTCGCCGCCGTCCTTGCGCGCCGTCGTCTTGATGGAGGCGACATCGGAGCCGGCGCCGACCTCGGACACGCCGAGGCAGGCGACGAAATCGCCCTTGATGGAGGGCTCCAGGAACTCGCGGCAGAGTTCTTCCGTGCCGAAGCGGGCCAGCGCCGGCGTCGCCATGTCGGTCTGCAGGCCGATCGCCATCGGCACGCCGCCCGCGTTGCAGTATCCCAGCGCCTCGAGGAACACGAGCTGATAGGAATAGTCGAGACCGAGGCCGCCGTACTTCGTGGGCTTGTTGATGCCGAGGAAACCCATTGCCCCCAGCTTCTTGAACACCTCGTGCGCGGGAAAGATTCCAGCCTTCTCCCACGCGTCGATGTGCGGGTTGATCTCGGCTTCGATGAACTTGCGGGCGCTCTCGCGGATCTCGTGATGCTGGTCGGTGAATTGCATCGGCATTGCCCTCCCGGGGCTTTCGTCACTCTTGGCTTTTCTTGTCTATGTAGGTTTCGACCACGGCGCGCGTGTCCTTGCTCGGCACGACGGGCACGATCTCGAACGTCACGCCGAGGCCGCGCCATTGCAAGACCCACTCCTGCAGCAGGCGGGCGTCGTCGCAGCGCATGAGCTGGAAGCAGCGGGCGAAGTTGGGTTCGATCCAGCTATCGATGTATTCGAGGCCGTCCGGCAGGCTGCGCCCGGCCTTCCTCAGGTGCTCGTAGACGGGGACCATGTCGTCGTCCTTGAAGCGCTCGATGACCATGAACAGCATGAGAGCCTCCGGCTAGATCCGCGCGCTACTTTTCCTTCTCCCCCTGGGGAGAAGGTGGCCCGAAGGGCCGGATGAGGGGGTGTACATGCCCATGTCTCCCTACATTCTCGCGATGCCGAAGGTGTTCGATTTCAGCGTGCGCGCGTCGGCCTCGCGGCAGATGGAGAGGCAGAGGGCGAGCACGCGGCGGCTGTCGCGCGGGTCGATGAGGCCATCGTCCCAGAGGCGCGCGGTCGCGAAGAGCGCCGTGCTTTCCTTTTCCATGCGGGCGACGACGTGGGCGCGCATGGCGTCGAGGCGCGCGTGGTCGACCGGCTTTCCGTCGCGCTTCAACTTCTCCTCGGTGACGATGGTCAGCACGCCCGCCGCCTGCTCCGGCCCCATCACGGCGATGCGGTTGTTGGGCCAGGCGAAGATGAAGCGGGGATCGTAGGCGCGCCCGCACATGCCGTAGTTGCCGGCGCCGAAGCTCGCGCCGATGTGCAGCGTAATCTTCGGCACGCGGGCGTTGGTGACGGCCTGGATCATCTTGGAGCCGTGCTTGACGATGCCGGCGCGCTCTGCCTCGCGGCCCACCATGTAGCCGGTCGTATTCTGGAGGAAGATGATCGGCGTGTCGGCTTGGTCGCAGAGCTGGATGAACTGCGCGGCCTTCACGGCACCGTCGGCGTCGATGGGCCCGTTGTTGCCGATGATACCGACCGCCTCGCCCTCGATCGTCGCCTGGCCGCAGACCGTGTGGGTCCCGTAGAGCGCCTTGAAGTCGATGAAGTCGCTGTCGTCGACGAGGCGGGCGATGACCTCGCGCACGTCGTAGGGCTTGCGGTAGTCGACCGGCACGACGCCGGCGAGTTCGTCGGGGCTGTAGCGCGGCGGCTTCCAGGCCTTCTTCGGCAGCGGCGGCAGACGTTCGTTCCAGGGCAGCGCGGCCATGATTTCGCGGGCGATGCGGATGGCATCGGCGTCGTCTTCGGCCAGATGTTCGGCGATGCCGGAGACGGTCGTGTGCATGTCTGCGCCGCCCAGTTCCTCGTCGGTGGCGATCTCGCCCGTCGCGGCCTTCAGGAGCGGCGGGCCCGCGAGGAAGATCTTGGCGCGCTTCCTTACGACGATCACGTAGTCGGAGAGGCCCGGGTGGTAGGCGCCGCCGGCCGTCGAGGAGCCGTGCACCACCGTCACGTGCGGGATGCCCTGCGCCGACATGCGGGCCATGTTGGCGAAGGTGCGCCCGCCATCGACGAAGATCTCGGACTGGTAGTTGAGATTGGCGCCGCCCGATTCCACGAGCGAAATGTAGGGCAGTTTGTTCTTGATCACGATCTCCTGCGCGCGCAGCGTCTTGCGCAGGCCCATGGGCGCCGTGGTGCCGCCCTTGATGCCGCTGTCGCTCGCCGTGATCATGCAGCGGATGCCGCTGACGTAACCGATGCCGGCGATGGTGCCTCCCCCCTGGATGTTCTCGGCGCCGTCGTCGTCGTGCATGTTGAGGCCGGCGAGCGTCGAGATCTCGAGGAACGGCGAGCCGCGATCGAGGAGATGCGCGATGCGCTGGCGCGGCGTGAGCTGGCCGCGCTTCTCGAACATCGGCAGTTTCTGGTTCGAGGTGTCGCGCACGCGCGCCTCGAGATGGCGGAAGCCATCCACCAGCGCCAGCATCTCGCGCCGGTTCTCGTCGAAGGCGACGGAATTCGGATCGATGCGGCTCTCGATAACGGCCATCAGCGAGCTCCACTCGCGTTGCGGCGCGCGGGTTCCATCGCGCTCGTTGTCACCCTCGGGCTTGTCCCGAGGGGCCAGCGTGCCACGCTACGTACGCTCGGAATAATTCCGCCGCCGTCGCACCTGTTGTTGGCTGGATGCTCGGAACAAGTCCGAGCATGACAGGGGCGGGGACGGTGGGCCGCATGCGCATTCGACGCTCGGTCGGAGCCCAGCACGCCGCCTCTTCTCCCTCTCCCCGCCTGCGGGGAGAGGGTCGGGGTGAGGGGCAGCGGCAGATGCGCCACTCTCGGCTCCATCATCTCCTCCCCCCTGGTGGGGGAGGAACAAGGAGGGGGGGACCCCAGAACCATCGAGGGAGGGATTCCCCCCACCCCTGTCCCCTCCCCACAAGAGGGCGGGGGACGATCATCGCGAGCATCGGCAGCAGCGACGTCGCCACCAGAGCAGGTCGCGGCCACGCGCACGAAAAAGGCCCTGGGTTTCACGCGGACGATCGCCATCACTCTTCCCCCAGGACCTTCGGCAGCTTGGCGCGGTGGAAGCCGTCGTAGCGGGGAAGCGGGTGAGGGTTCGGCGGCAAGGGGCGGCTGACCTTGGTGTTGGGCACGGCGCCGTCGACGCGCAGCGTCGTGCCGGAAATGTACTGCGCGCCTTCGGACAACAGGAACACGATGGCCGAGGAGACCTCGCTTTCCGAGCCCATGCGGCCGAGCGGCGCCATGTTCTTCATGTTGCGGATGCGCTCGCCCATCTCGGGCGGATACTGGTCCATGCCCGACGAGGCGATCCAGCCCGGCGCCACTGCATTCACGCGCACGTTCGACACCGACCATTCGTTGGCGGCCGTCTCGGTGAAATTGACCATGCCGGCCCGCGCCGCGCCCGAGTGGCCCATCGACGGCATGCCGAGCCACATGTCGGCGACCACGTTGACGATCGATCCGCCGCGGCCCTGCATCCACTGTGTGTAACACTCACGCGCCATCAGGAAGCCGCCGGTGAGGTTCGTCCGCACCACCGTCTCCCAGCCCTTCTGCGTGATGCTGACGAGCGGGGCTGCAAACTGACCGCCGGCGTTGTTGACGAGGCCATCGATGCGGCCGTGCGCCTTGAGGATGTCCGCAACGGTCGCTGCGACCTGCTCCTCGACGCGGATATCGCAGACGTGCTCGCTCGTCAGGCCCGCGCCCACGTCCTCGGCGATCTCCCTGGCGACAGCCGCAATCTTCTCTGCCTTGCGGCCGACGAGGGCCACTTTCGCGCCTAGGCTCGCCAGTTCATGCGCTGCGCAACGGCCGATGCCGCTGCCACCGCCCGTCACGACGATCACCTGACCGGCAAAAAGCCCGGGACGAAAGACGGAGCGATAGCGTGCGCCGGAGCCGGCATCCTTGGTCATTCGCGTTCCTCTCCTGTGGCTGCGCGTATTGCGTCGGCGTCATGCTGCGCTGCGGCCATTCTTACGGAGCTATGCTGCACAGCAACGTGGCATGCCAAGGCGCCCCGCGCGTCGTTATTTTTTGAGGTTGCCTCAGAATTGAGTTTGGCTCAGACTTTCTGCGAGTGTCAATTTGGCGTGGCCTTCCGCTGCGCGATCTCAGTGTTGCAGCGAACGATGCAGAAGGCACGGACAAAAGATGCATCGGCGCCGGTCGGGCGTTGGGGCGCGCGCGAGGCCGGCATCATCGAGGTCGCGACGCGCCTCTTCAGCGACAAGGGCTACGACGGCGTGACGATGGCCTCCGTCGCCCATGCCTGCGGTCTTTCCGAGGGCACGCTCTACAATTACTTCAAGGACAAGAGCGACCTTGCCGTGCGGGCGTCGCTGGTCGCGTTCGATGCGCACGCCGACGAAGCCGAAACCATCGTGGCCGAGGCGACGAGCCTCAGGACCGGGCTCGAGCGGCTGATCGCACTGGAACTCACCATCCTGCTCGAAGCGCGTGGCATGATGCGCGTGTGGCTGCGGGAAGTGCGCGGGGCGCAGGATTATCCGAAGTCGCCGGCCCGCGGCGTGCTGCGGCGCTTCTCCGGCAATCTCATCCAGCTCTTCGAGAAGTTCGGCGCGTTTCCCGATCCCAAGAGCGGCATCACCTTCTCGCTCATCCGCGACATCGTCTTCGGCAGCGCCGAGCATGTGGTGTGGACGGCTTACGTGCAGGGGCGCCTCGACAGCCTCGATATCGATCGTCTTTCGCGCGATCTCGCGGCCGCCTACCTGCGCGCATTTGCGATTGCGCCGCGGAAAACTCGCACGCGAACGAATGGAAAGGCGCGCACCACGCGAGGCGCCCGGTAATTATCGCTCCGAGAAAGCGCTCCGCGATCTGGCGCTTTCGGGTTCGGCAGTCTAGGGTCGCAGGAACAGGCCGCCCGGCAAGAGGCGGAGAGAATTGGCATCAAAAAAACGGTGCCGAAGGGAGGAGGAAACGTGGAGCTCGCCCAGCTCATCGTCGGCGGCATCGCGCAAGGCTGCGTGTACGGCCTCATCGCGCTCGGCTTCGTGCTGATCTACAAAGCCACCGAGATGGTCAACTTCGCCCAGGGCGACATGATGATGCTCGGCGCCTTCATGGCGCTGACCTTCATCGGCGGCCTGGGGCTCAACTACTGGCTGGGCTTCCTGCTCGCGTGTCTCGCCATGGCCGTGTTCGGCTATCTGCTCGACGCGCTGGTGCTGCGGCGGATCATCGGGCAGCCGCAGTTCGCCATCGTCATTCTCACGATCAGCATGGGCTTCCTGTTCCGCTTCGCGGCGGGCTTCATCTGGGGGCAGGAGACGCAGGGCTTCGACACGCCCTTCACCAACCGCATCCTCAATGCCAACGGGCTGATCGTGCCCTACGAGAGCCTGTCGATGATCTTCGGCACGATCGTGCTCGCGATCCTGCTCTACCTGTTCTTCAACTTCACCAAGCTCGGCAACGCGATGCAGGCGTCGTCGCAGAACCAGCTCGCGGCGTACTACATGGGCATCCCGGTGAAGCGCATCAATTCGCTGATCTGGGCGCTTTCGGCGGTCGTGGCGACCATCGCAGGCGTGCTGCTGTCGCCCGTGTCGCTGGTGGAGCCCTCGATGGGCTTCCTCGGCATCAAGGCCTTCGCCGCGGCCGTCGTCGGCGGCTTCGGCAGCCTGATCGGCACTGTCCTCGGCGGGCTCATCGTCGGCGTGTCGGAGACGCTCGCCGGCCGCTTCCTGCCCCCCGGCTTCAAGGAGATCGTCGCCTACCTCATCATGCTCGTCGTCCTGCTGATCCGTCCGCAGGGGCTGTTCTCCACCATGCAGCGCAAGAAGGTGTGAGCGGCGATGCGGATCCTGTTCAAGACCTCCTACCTCGACGACATCCGGCTGTTCCAGCACAACGGCCAGCGGTTCTGGTACGGCCTGCTCGTCGCCGCGCTGTTCCTCGCGCCGCTCGGCTTGCGCGAGTTCTACCTCGGCGAACTCTCGCAGATCTTCATCCTCGCCGTCGCCGGCATCGGGCTGATGCTGCTGATCGGCTACACGGGGCTCGCGAGCCTCGGGCACGGCGCCTTCATGGCGATCGGCGCCTACACCTGCACCTATCTCTTCACGCAGGGCGTGCCGTGGGTGGTGGCGTTTCTCGCGGCGGGCCTGCTCTCGGCAGCAGCCGGCGTGCTGGTCGCCCGGCCCGCGAACCGCATGACGGGCATCTATCTCGCCATCGCCACCATCGCCTTCTCGGCCATCGTCGAGCAGATCGTGATCCGCTGGGAACACGTCACCAAGGGCCATGGCGGACTGGCGGTGCCGCCCGTCGACCTGTTCGGGCTGAAACTCGTCGAGGCCTGGCAATTCTACTACCTGTGCCTCGTGGTGCTGATCCTCGTCACGCTGGCGGCCATCAACATCATCCGCTCGCCAACGGGCCGCGCCATGGTCGCCATCCGCGACAGCGAGATCTCGGCGCAGAGCCTCGGCGTCAACGTGGTGCGCTACAAGACCATCGCCTTCGGCCTCTCCGCCTTCATCACCGGGCTCGGCGGCGCGCTGCTCGGGCACAAGCTCAAGTTCATCGCGCCGGATGCCTTCAACACGATCCTGTCGATCCAGCTCCTCCTCATGGTCGTCGTGGGCGGGCTCGGCTCGATCCAAGGGGCCATCTACGGCGCCATCTTCGTCGGCGGCCTGCCGCAGGCCATCGCGCTAATGCGCGACGTGCTGCCGCCTGCCATTGGGCGCACGCCAGGCCTGGAGCCGGGGCTCTTCGGCCTCGTCATGATCCTCGTCGTGCTGTTCGAGCCGATGGGCATCTACGGGCGCTGGCTGAAGATCAAGACCTACTTCGATTATTTCCCGCTCTACCGTCGCTCCACCTTCAAGCGGCAGCGGGCCTATCTCAAGACGGAGCGCGTGCGGTGAGCCTGTTCGACGTGGAGAACCTTTCGATCTCCTTCGGCGGCATCAAGGCCGTCGACGGCGTGACGTTCTCGGTGGAAAAGGGCGAGATCTTCGCCATCGTCGGTCCGAACGGCGCCGGCAAGAGCACGATCTTCAACCTGATCAGCCGCATCTACCAGCCGACGGGCGGCCGCATCGTGTTCGAGGGGCAGGACATCACGCGCACGGCGCCGCATCGCGTGGCGAGCCTCGGCATCGCGCGCACGTTCCAGAACATCGAGCTGTTCGAGCACGCGACAGTGCTGGAAAACCTGCTGATCGGACGGCACTGCCGCGCGCGGCCCAACTGCATCGCGGAGATGTTCTTCACGCCCGGCGTGCGCAAGGCGGAACTCGCCCATCGCGAGGCGGTCGAAGAGGTGATCGACTTTCTTGATCTCGCCAACTACCGCGATCAGCGCATCTCCGGCCTGCCGTATGGCGCGCGCAAGGTCGTTGAACTTGCGCGTGCGCTCTGCGCAAAGCCGAAGCTCTTGCTCCTCGACGAGCCTGCCTCCGGCCTCAACACGGAGGAGACGGAAGAGGTCTCGTTCTGGATCGAGGACATCCGCGACGACCTCGGCATCACGGTGATCATGATCGAGCACGACATGTCGCTCGTCTCGGCCGTCTCGAACCGGGTGCTGGCGCTCAACAACGGCCGGCCGCTCGCCATCGGCACGCCGGCCGAAGTGCAGGCCGACAAGGCGGTGATCGAGGCCTATCTCGGCGCGGAGGCGGCATGAGCGAAGCTGCCCCCATCCTCTCGGTCCGCAACCTCGAGACCTACTACGGCCCGATCACGGCGATCCGCGGCGTATCGTTCGACGTGAAGGCCGGGCAGATCGTCACCATCCTCGGTGCGAACGGCGCCGGCAAGACCACCGTGCTTAAGACGGTGGCGGGCGCGATGTAGCCGCAGAAGGGCTCGGTCTCCTGCGACGGGCGCGCGATCACGGGCCGCGAGCCCGACTGGGTCGCGCGGCAGGGCATCGCGCACGTGCCCGAGGGCCGCGAGATCTTCCCGTTCATGACGGTGAAGGGCAACCTGATGATGGGCGCCTACGCGCGCTCGGACCGGGCCGGCATCGAGCGCGACCTCGAGATGGTCTACAGCTACTTCCCCATCCTCAAGGAGCGACAATCCTCGCCGGCGGGCTTCCTGTCGGGCGGCCAGCAGCAGATGCTCGCGATCGGCCGCGCGCTGATGGCGAAGCCCAAGGTCATGCTGCTCGACGAGCCCTCGCTCGGGCTGTCGCCGCTGCTGGTGAAAGAGATCTTCGGCATCCTCAAGCGGCTCAACAAGGAGCAGGGCGTGACGATGCTGCTCGTCGAGCAGAACGCCAACATGGCGCTGAAGGCCGCCGACTACGGCTACGTGCTGGAGGTCGGCCGCATCGTGCTCGAAGGCGAGTGCGAGCGGCTGATCGAGAACGAGGACGTGCGCGAGTTCTACCTCGGTCACAAGGAGCAGAGCGTGCGCGGCAAGAAGCGCTGGAAGCGCACGAAGCGGTGGCGCTGATGCAGACGATCTCAACACGGCGTGGGTGGCACACATGAGCGTGATGGAGACACAGCCCGTCCTGGTCGACGGCTTCTCGACGATCCCGGGCCTGTTCTGGCAACGGGTGACGACGCGCGGGGCCAAGGTCGCGATGCGCGAGAAGGACCGCGGCATCTGGAAGGCCTACACCTGGACGCAGTACGGCGAGGCAGTACGGGCCACGGCCATGGGCCTCGTGTCGCTGGGCTTCGCGCCGGGCGACCGCGCCGCGATCCTGTCCGAGAACAACAAGGAGTGGCTGTTCTCGGACCTCGGCATCATCTGCGCCGGCGGCGTCTCGACGGGAGTCTATCCCACCGACTCCCCCGCCCAGCTCGAATATCTCGTCAACGACAGCGACGCGCGCGTCCTCTTCGTCGAGGACGAGGAGCAGCTCGACAAGATCCTCGCGGTGCGCGAGCGCACGCCGGGCCTCAAGCATATCGTCGTCTTCGACATGGAGGGCCTGCGCGGCTTTTCCGACGCGCAGGTGATGACCTTCGACAAGCTGATGGAGCTCGGCCGTGCCTTCGATGCGGCCAACCCAAAAGTCTGGGAGGAACGGCTCGCCGCTGCCAAGCCCAGCGACACGGCCATCATCGTCTACACGTCCGGCACGACGGGCCCGTCCAAGGGCGCGATGCTGTCCCACCGCAACATCCTGTTCCAGATGGAGGCCTACAAGCGCATCGGCCTCGCGCAGCACGACAGCGACGAGACGCTGAGCTTCCTGCCGTTGTGCCACGTGGCCGAACGCATCGGCGGCTGCTTCAACCACGTCGCGGCGACGCACATCACCAACTTTGCGGAGGCGCCCGATACGGTGCCGCAGAACCTGCGCGAAGTCGCCCCGCACACGTTCCTCGCCGTGCCGCGCGTGTGGGAGAAGCTCTATTCGGCGATCACGATCCAGATCAAGGAGGGTACGGCGCTCGGCCGGCTTGCCTACCGCGCGGCGATCGGCATCGGTTACAAGGCCAGCGCCTATGAGGTGCAAGGCAAGCGCGTACCGCTCTTCTACAAGGCCGCACGCGGTCTCGCGGATTGGCTGGTGCTCAAGAACATCCGCACCGTGCTCGGTCTCAACCGCATCCGCTACGCGGCGACGGGTGCCGCGCCGATCTCGCCGGACCTGATCGCGTGGTACTGGGCGCTTGGCGTGCGCATCTACGAGGTTTACGGGCAGACGGAGAACACGGGGCTCGCCACCTCGAACTTCCCTGGCAAACTCAAGATCGGCTCAATCGGCATCGCGGCGCCGCAGACGGAAGTGAAGCTGTCGCCGCAGGGCGAGATCCTGCTCAGGGGCCCGCACGTCTTCAAGGGCTACCTCAACAAGCCCGAGAAAACCGCGGAAGCACTGCAGGACGGCTGGCTGCACACGGGCGACGTCGGTGTCATCGACCCGGACGGCTTCGTGCGCATCACGGATCGCATGAAGGACATCATCATCACGGCGGGCGGCAAGAACATCACGCCCAGCGAGATCGAGAACCAGCTCAAGTTCTCGCCCTACATCTCCGATGCCGTGGTGATCGGCGACAAGCGCAAGTTCCTCACCTGCCTGATCATGATCGACCAGGACAACGTGATGAAGTTCGCGCAGGACCACGCGGTGCCCTTCACGAATTACGCGAGCTTGTGCCGGGCGTCCGAAGTGGTGGCGCTGATCGAGCGCGAAGTCGAGGACGTGAACAAGAAATTTGCCCGCGTCGAGACGATCAAGCGCTTCCGCCTCATCGACCAGCTGCTGACGCCCGAAGACGAGGAGCTCACGCCCACCATGAAGCTCAAGCGCGGGTTCGTGGAGAAGAAATACGCCGGCCTCATCGACAGCATGTACGCCGGCGGATGAGTACGACTGTCATGCTCGGACTTGTTCCGAACATCCAGGGATATCGCATACATAGAGGGATCGGGAATATCGGGCTGGATCCTCGGGACAAGCCCGAAGATGACAAGAACTCCAAAGTCACCGCATCGAGAACCAACTAGACGAAAACAAGCCTAACTAGGAGGAAAGCATGAGACGGATGAAGACAGCAGCCTTGGGTGCGCTGATGGCCGGCGCGCTCGCCGTGCCGGCGTGGGCCGAGGACGGCGTGACGGACAGCGAGATCATCCTCGGCAGCCACACGGCGCTGAGCGGCCCGGTGAGCGCCTGGGGCGTCGGCGCCACGGAAGGCGCGCGCATGCGCATCGACGAGATCAACGAGAAGGGCGGCATCAACGGCCGCAAGATCCGCCTCATCGTCGAGGACAGCCAGTACCAGGTGCCGCGCGCCGTGCAGGCCGCCAACAAGCTCATCAACAACGACAAGATCTTCATCATGATGGGCGCCCTCGGCACCGCCCACAACAACGCCGTGCTCGGCGAGCAGCTCGGCAAGGGCGTGCCGAACGTGTTCCCGTTCACGTCAGCCCGCTCCATGGGCGAGCCGCACCATCCGCTGAAGTTTGTGCAGTTCTCGAGCTACTACGACCAGGTGCGCTCGGCGGCGAAGTACTTCATCGAGAAGGAAGGCAAGAAGAAGCTCTGCACGATGTACCAGGACACGGACTTC
>RXJK01000110.1:10647-53851 GCA_003963125.1 Hyphomicrobiales bacterium | reverse complement strand
AGCCAATCTCGAAGTGGTGGCCGAAGCCTCCTACGGGCCGACGGATACGGACTTCGTCGCGCCGGTGAGCAAGCTCAAGTCGGCCGGCTGCGATTACGTCGCCATCGGCTCCATCATCCGCGACAGCATCCAGGCCGTCGGTACGGCAAAGAAGCTCGGCTGGACCGACGTCGTGTTCGTCGGCCAGGCGGCTTCCTATGATCCGATCGTGGCGGCCGCGCCCGGCGGCCTGATGGAAGGCTTCTACTCCGGCACGGGCATGCCCTACGCCTATGCCGATGCGTCGTCCGAGGAGATCAAGGCGTGGGCCGCGAAATACAAGCAGCGGACGGGCCAGGACGCCAACAGCGCGGCGCAGTACAGCTACGTCGGAACGGACATCGTGCTGAAGGCGCTGGAAGCGGCCGGCAAGGACCTGACGCGCGCCAAGTTCCTCGCCGCGCTCGAGGGGATCAAGGACTACAAGCCCTTCTTCCCCGGCCCGACCATCAGCTTCAGCAAGGACAAGCATTTCGGCACCAATGCCTCGTTCCTCGCCAAGGTCGAAGGCGGCCGCTGGAAGGTCGTGATGGAGAATATCGTCTACTGAGTTGAGGTCGCCGCGCTCTCGTCATGCGTTCTCGGCCGAGCGCGGCGAGAGCCGGGATCTTTCCGTAGAGATCGACCTCGCGCCGCAAGATCCCGGACAGCCGTGCTCGCGCACGGCTTCCGGGAATGCAAAAAAGATTGAGGGAAGTGCCAAGCAGGCGCGGCCCAACTCATTCGGGCTTAAGTGGCCGTGATCCCTTGATGCGTTCCCGGCCGAGCGCAGCGAGAGCCGGGATCTTTCCCCGTAGTGATCGATCTCCCGCCTCAAGATCCCGGACAGCCGTGCTCGCGCACGGCTTCCGGGAATGTTGAAAGAGGACGCGTTGCAGATCCCCTCTTTACCCAGCCGTCAGGATTGCTCGCACCCATTATCCCTCTATCGGCATCCCCGGATGGCGCGCAGCGCCAGTCCGGGGTCTTGCCGGGTGCGAGCGGCGCATCGGTTTGTAACGGCATGCACTCCCTCACGCCTCAAGATCCCGGACAGCCGTGCTGGCGCACGGCTTCCGGGAATGCATAAAACGGAGGGGCGTGGACGTGCCGAAGAGCACCTTCGGGTAATCTCAGTCAGAAGCCTTACCACGCGGCGAGAGACTTCAGGCGATGGCGGAGAGATCCGACGTCGCCTTTTCATTTTGCACGACGAGGCGCTTTGCGCGCAGGCGGCGGCCAGTGCGGGCGCGCTCGGGCTCGGGCAGGATGTCGAGGCTCGGCCAGAGGCCCGTCACGAGCGCACGCGCGTAAGGATTGGCGTGGCCCGAGCGGCGCATCGCGGCAGCCGCCGTGCCATGATCATAGGCCAGGCGGTGCGTCTCGAGTGCGACGCCGCCCTCCACCTCGCGGATGATGCCGTACCAGCCGTCGGGCGTGCCGTCGTTAGCGGGCATGCCGACGACGCCGGCGTTGAACCAGACGCACGGGCCTTGCGCGGTCGACACACGCTCGATGAAAGGAATGCCGGCGTGGCCGCCGATGACCACGTCGGCTTTGGCCAGTTCGAGTTCTGCCCGCAGCGCCGCCCGCTCCGAGCCGAACAGGAACTTCGCGGTCTCCTCGACGCCACCGTGCACGGCCCGAAACTTCAGGCCACCCAAGGAGAAACGCATCGTACGCGGAAGCTTTCCCATCCAGTCGCAAGCCTCGCGCGACATGCGCGAGAGCGCGAACGGGTACCAGCCTTTCGAGAGCAGGTCGCAGGCGGTGCCTTCCTCGAAACCGCAGCCGCAATCGGCGGCGCCGGCCGCCAACTGCATCTCGCAGTTGCCGGCGATCACGTGGCAGCCCCAGTCGCGGATCACCGCGGTGGTCTCCTCGGGCTCGGCGCAGTAGGCGACGATATCGCCGGTGCAGATCACCTGGGAGGACGCGAAGCCCTTGTCGCGGGCTACCTCTTGCATGCGGCGCGTGGCGGCGAGGTTGGAATAGGGACCGCCGAAGACGAGCAACGGCCCATCCACGTCGATCGCCGCCTCGCCGTCCTCCTGGCTCATGCCCTCCCAGCTCCCAATGTTCCGCCAGCAAACGCCCCAGCCGCTCGGTGCGGGCGAGGACGATCTCCGGGGTCCAGGCCTTGTTCTTTCCGACATCGTTGGAGATGGCAAGGGGCGAGCGCTTGAAGATCGGGCGCTTCTCCGGGAAGGGCCGCGTATCGGCCAGCCGGTTCTCGGCGTGGCCGAGCACGGTGAGGTTGCCCAGCATGTGCACGTAGCGCCCGCCCTCGTAGCGGCGGCCGTCCTTCGACCGGAATGCGGCACGCCACGGGCTCGCCGCGGGCGCGTTGCGCGGCAGGATGTGCTCGCAGGAAACGGTCTTCGGATCGACCTGCAGCACGTCGCCTGCCAGCAGGTCGTTGATCTTGAGGAGCAGAGGCATGCGGAAGCGATCGCGCGTGGCAAAGCGCGTGTCCGACAGCAGCCGGCGCGCCTCCGAGCGCTCGGTCTCCGAAATCTCGAGCGAGGCGACGACCGGCGCGCGCACGGCCTTGATCTCGCGCACGATGGCAAGATACCGGTCGAGCACGAGGTTGGGATCGGTACCGCGGATCATCAGCACGGCGGCGAGCCGTTCGAGCTTCTTCAGAACCGCTTCGAGGGCCCCCGCGTCGTTCTCGAAGGTGCGGATGGCCAGCAGCGCCGGCGCCTTCCAGCTGTCGTGCGTGGTGCGCAGCAGGGTGACGATGTGGCCGTTGATGCGGCGCATGTTGCGGCCGCCATTGAAGGCTGCATCGCACAGGCGGCGATAGGCGCGCGCGCTCGGCACGAGGTCGAGGTTGATGAAGCGGTCGACCTCCTTCGGCAGGTCGAAGGCCTTGAAGAGATCGACCTCGATGGCATGCTGCGGCTTGCGCTCCGAGTGCGTCATGATCATGAGGCGCAGGAGTTCGGCCAGATCCTCCCGCCCGAGGATGGCTTCGCATTCCTCCCACTGGCCCGCGAGGCGCGCGCGCACGGCGACGGGGCAATCGGCGATCAGCTCGGCCTTCAGCTTGTCCGTCTCGGACTGCCGCAAGCCGCGGTTCTGCGTACTGGCGTAGGCATTGCGCGCGTCCTCGAGGGTCGGCGCGATGATGACGACGAGGCGGGCTTCCTTCTCCAGGAAGTCGAGAAACGCGGCGATGCCGGAGGGACCCGCCGCCCGCATCGACTGCACGATCATGTCGCGATTGACGATGATGTTGCGCTGGCTTTCCGACAGGCCGAGCTCGGGATCCTCGATGCCGTCGTCGCCGCCGGCCTGGGGTGACGTCTCGCGTGCAGCGAAGGCCCTCAGGGTGGCGCCGCGCTCCTGGACCCACGTGGCGAAGAATGCCGCATCGCTCTCACGCGGCAAGAGGCGGAAGCGCCCTTCGGCCGGGCCCGCGACGATCGCATGCAAACGATCGGCAAGGGCCTGATCCTCGCACAGGTCGCGCGCGGCGGCGTAGGCCATCATGGCCGTGACCATGCGCTGCTGCCCGTCGGCGATCAGCGCCGTGCGCTCGCCTTCGTCTGCGGCCAGATAAATGGTGCCGAGGAAGAAGCTGGGTGCCCCGGGGCGCATTGCGCGATCGACATCGCTGAACAGGCGCGCGATCTCGACCTCACCCCAGCCGTACACCCGCTGATATTCCGGAACGACGTATTGATCATAGTATCCCAACACTTCCGCGAGCCTCATGGCCGCGGCACGCAAACCAACCATACGTCCTCTAAGGAGTTGCCGGAAGTCCACGCCGCCGCGGGCCGCCGAAGAGGTCAACAAGATTTGCCAGATTAGATCAGGACGGCGCGCAGGGGCAGGTGCCTTGCATGCAGCGCACGCGTTTCAACACGCTTTTCACTGAACACGAAGCAGAGGCCTCTCCAGCTCAAGCTGCGCGCAGGCTCTTGCCGTCGTCGTCGGCGAAGACGTGCACGTTGGCGAGATCGGCCGAGATGCGCGTGCTGGCGGTGCGGGCGTCGGCCGCCGCCATGGCGACCACGAGCGGCGCGTCGCCGACGCGGCCGTGGAAAAGGCGTGTCGCGCCCAATTCCTCCACGAGATCCGGCGCGAACGGTACGCCTTCGCCCTCGCCGGCAAAGCGGATGTCCTCGGGGCGGATGCCGATCTGGACCTTCTGGCCCGCGCTGGCGCGGAACACGTTCGCATCGTAACGAATGGGGCCCGCGGGCGTCGTGGCGACGCCGGGTTCCGCGATCGTCGCCGGGATCAGGTTCATCGCCGGCGAGCCGATGAAGGTCGCGACGAACTTGGAAGCGGGATTGCGATAGACGTCCGTCGGGGCGCCCACCTGCTCCACGCGGCCTGCGTTCATCACAACGACCGTATCGGCGAGCGTCATGGCCTCGACCTGGTCGTGGGTGACGAAAATGGAGGTGGCCTTGAGCCGGTTGTGCAGCTTGCGGATCTCGATGCGCATCGTGACGCGCAGCTTGGCGTCGAGGTTCGACAGCGGCTCGTCGAACAGGAACACCTGCGGCTCGCGCACGATCGCCCGGCCCATGGCGACGCGCTGGCGCTGGCCACCGGACAATTCGCGCGGCTTGCGCTTCAGGAAGGTGTCGATCGCCAGCATATGCGCGGCCTCGGCCACGCGCTTCTCGATCTCATCCTTCGCCACGCCGCGGTTGCGCAGGCCGTAGGCCATGTTGTCGTAGACGCTCATGTGCGGGTAGAGCGCGTAGTTCTGGAACACCATGGCGATGTCGCGCTCGGCGGGCTCAACTTCGTTGACGACGCGGCCGCCGATGGAGGCCGTCCCAGAGGAGATCGTCTCGAGCCCGGCGATCATGCGCAACAGCGTCGACTTCCCGCAGCCGGACGGGCCCAGCAGCACCGTGAAGCTGCCATCGCGCATGGTGAGCGTCACGCCCTTCACGGCCTCGACGCCGCCGGCGTAGACCTTGCGCACGTCCTGCAATTCAACGGCAGCCATCGACTACGTCCCCAACTCACTTCTCGGTTTCGACGAGACCCTTGACGAACTGGCGCTGCATGAAGACGACCACGAGAACCGGCGGCAGCATGGCCAGCATCGCCATCGCCATGATCAGGTTCCAGTCGGGCGCCGCGTCGACGGTGTTGACCTGCCGGGAGAGGGTCATGACGGCGGTGTAGAAGCCCTCCTTCGTGGTGATCAGCAACGGCCACAGGTACTGGTTCCAGCCGTAGATGAACTGGATGACGAAGATGGCCGCAATCGACGTGCGGCTCATGGGCAGGAGGATGTCGAAGAAGAAGCGGATCGGCCCGGCGCCATCGATGCGCGCCGCCTCCGTCAACTCGTCGGGCACGCTCAGGAAGAACTGGCGGAACAGGAAGGTCGCCGTGGCCGACGCGATCAGCGGGACGATCAGCCCGCTGTAGCTGTCGAGCATGCCGAGCGAGGCCACCACCTGGTAGGTCGGCACGATGCGCACCTCGACGGGCAGCATCAGCGTCACGAAAATCAGCCAGAAGAAGAACATCCGCAGGGGGAAGCGGAAGTACACCACGGCGTAGGCGGCGGTGATCGAGATCGCGATCTTGCCGATGCTGACGCCCAGCGCCATGATCAGGCTGTTGAGCAGCGAGACGTGCAGCGGCGTGCGGGCCGCCCCGGTGCCAAAGCCCTCGAACAGGACGGTGCGGTAGTTCTCCAGCATGTGCGTGCCGGGCCATAGCGGCACGGGCGGGCGCAGCATGGTCGCCTGGTCATGCGTGGAGGCGACGAACGTCATCCACAGCGGGAAGGCGATGACGGCGATGCCGATGAGCAGCACCAGGTGGCTGACAGCCGTGAGGATGGGACGGTTCTCGACCATACAGTGCCTCCCATCCCCTAGTAGTGGACGCGCCGCTCGATGAAGCGGAATTGGACCACGGTGAGCGTGATCACGACCAGCATCAGAATGGCGGATTGCGCGGCGGAGCCGCCGAAGTCCTGACCACGGAAGCCGTCGTTGTAAACCTTGAACACCAGGATCTCGGTCGCCTTGGCCGGGCCTCCCTTGGTCAGCGCATCGACGACGCCGAAGGTGCCGAAGAAGGCGTAGATGATGTTGACCACCAGCAGGAAGAAGGCGGTCGGCGAGAGCATCGGGAAGATGATGGTCCAGAAGCGGCGCCCGGGACCGGCACCGTCGAGGGCCGCCGCCTCGATGAGCGAGCGCGGGATCGACTGCAGGCCCGCGAGGAAGAACAGGAAATTGTAGCTGATCTGGTTCCAGCAGGCGGCGAAGATGACGAGCCACAGTGCCTGGGTGCTATTGATGACGTAGTTGAACTCGTAGCCCAACCCGTGTTTGAGCGCCCAGGCCACGACACCGACGGCGGGGTTGAACAGGAAGCCGAAGATCACGCCCGCGACGGCCGGCGCCACGGCGTAGGGCCACACGAGAAAGGCCTTGTAGGCGCTGGCGCCGCGGACGATGCGGTCCGCCATCGTTGCCAGCAGCAGGGAGAAGATGAGCCCGCCCAGAGCCACCATGAAGCTGAAGACCACCGTGACCTGCACGGAGGCCCAGTAGCCGGGCTCGCCAAGCAGCCGAACGAAATTGGCAAAGCCGACGAAGCGCGTATTGCCGCCGAAGGCGTCTTCGAGGATCACGGACTGCCACAAGGCCTGTCCCGACGGCCAGATGAAGAACACCAGCGTGATCAGCACCTGCGGCGCCACGAGAATGTATGGCAACAGCTGATCGTCGAACCTGACGCGCTTGTTCATGACGTCCAGATGCTCCGAGACTGGACTGCCACGTGCGCTGTCATCCTCGGGGCTCTCATCCTCGGGCCTGTGATCCTTGGGCCTATGATCTTTGGGCCTGTATTCCTCGGGCTCGGCACACCGCGTCCCACGGCTTTGCAGCCGGCTGCCGGACAATGCTCCGCTTGCGCATTTTGCAGGAGTGGCCGGCTAATTCCAAGCTCGCAGCCCCTGCCTCCGTGGGCTCACGGAGCCTGCGTGGATTTTCGGCCACCGCCCTGGCCGAGGGGGGCCTCGCAGCGGGCTCAGCCTTTGTCCGGTCGAACCTGCCCGAACGGAGAGCTCTACCTCCGGCTTGCGTGGATCCCTGCCTGCGCGGGCAAGACGGAAGAGATCGGGCAGTCGGTGCGCTTATTTCCCAACGTCACCCCGGCGTCGGCGGGGGTCCACGCCAATCCGAGATCTAGATGCCGGATAGAGGCGAGCAGTGAGAGGGGCAGCACGAATGCCGCCCCTCAAGGGGCTCTACTTGTTAGCCGCTTCGAAGTCCCGCAGCAGCTTGTTGCCACGTGCGACCGCCTCGTCGAGCGCCTGCTTGGCGTTCTTCTTGCCGGACCACACGCCCTCGAGTTCCTCGTCCATCGCGTCGCGGATCTGCACGAAGTTGCCGAGACGCAGGCCCTTCGAATTCTCCGTCGGCGGGTTCAGCATCAGCTGCTTCACCGCCACGTCGCGGCCGGGGAACTTCTCGTAGAAGCCCTGCTTCTGCGACAGCTCGAAGGCCGCGGTCGTGATCGGCACGTAGCCCGTCTCCTGATGCCACTTGGCCTGAACGTCGGCCTGGGACAGGAAGCTGAAGAACTTCGCGACGCCTTTGTACTCGGCCTTGTCCTTGCCCTGCAGAACCCAGAGGGTGGCGCCGCCGATGATCGAGTTCTGCGGCTTGGCCGCCACGTCGGGCCAGTAGGGCATCATGGCGATGCCGAACGCCTTGTCCTTGAAGGCGGCCTGGATGGCGCCCGCCGACCCGGAGGAGGCGATATGCATGCCGCATTCGCCGCTCGTGAACAGGCCCGTCGACTTGCCCTCGCGGCCACCGTAGACGAACACCTTGTCCTTCGACCACGCGGAGAGCGTGTCGATGTGCTTGATGCGGGCCGCGTCGTTGAACTTCAGCTCGGTGTCGAGACCGTCGAAGCCGTTGGCCTTGGTCGAGAACGGCAGGTTGTGCCAGGCGCCGAAATTCTCGAGCATGGTCCAGGTCTGCCACTGCACGGTGATGCCGCAGGGTACGCCGGCAGCGACGAGCTTCTTGCCCATCTCACCGACCTCCGGCCACGTCATCGGCGGCTTCTCGGGATCGAGACCTGCCTTCTGGAACAGCTCCTTGCTCCAGTAGAAGACCGGCGTCGAGGAGTTGAAGGGCATCGACAGAAGCTTGCCATCGACCGTCGAGTAGTAGCCGTAGACCGGGCCGATGTAGGCCTTGGGGTCGAAGGGCTCGCCGCTGTCGGCCATCAGCTGGTGCACCGGATAGACGGCGCCCTTGGCGGCCATCATGGTGGCGGTGCCGACCTCGAATACCTGCACGATGTGCGGGTTCTGCTTGGCCCTGAAGGCCGCGATCGCGGCCGTGAGCGTGTCGGTGTAGGAGCCCTTGTAGACCGCGACGACCTTGTATTCGCTCTGGCTCTTGTTGAAGTCCTCGGCCAGCGCGTTGGTCACGGCGCCGAGCTGGCCGCCCATGGCGTGCCAGAACTGGATTTCCTTCTGCGCCGCGGCCGAACCGGCGTAGAGGCCGACCATGGCGGCTGCCGCAGTTGCGAAGACATATTTTCTCATCGTGATGCAGCGCTCCCGTAGTTTTCTCATTGCAACTGGCGCGAGGGTCATGGGCAGATCCGGCTGGGCATCGGCCGACATGCGTCGGGCCTCATACCTGCGTCGAAGCTTCCTGTCGTCGTGTGATCCCCGGTGGCGAAGATGCCTCCCCGTCCCGAGCGACCCGGTGGCAACGTCGCGAGGCTTCTTGCAGGCTTTCCATGACAGCGGCGTGAAGGCAACATCTAGATTGATTTGGATCGGCGCTGCCCCTGGACCGTCCTTGGGCGGCCATAGCTTGCCCCATAGTCGGCCGGGCGCCTAGACTCGGCAATGGGCGGAGGAGCAAAAATGCATCAGGCCGGAGCAATCCTGGCGCTCGATCAGGGCACCACGTCGAGCCGCGCCATCGTGTTCTCGCCGACCCTGCAGATCCTCGGCCTCGCGCAACGGGAATTCCCCCAGCAATTCCCGGCCTCCGGCCTCGTCGAGCACGATCCGGAGGACATCTGGCGCACGACATTGGAGACGGCGCGGCAGGCGCTCGCCGCGGCTGGCCTGCAAGCCTGCGATATCCCCGCGATCGGCATCACCAACCAGCGCGAGACCTGCCTCGTCTGGGACCGCCGGACGAGCCGGCCGATCCATCGCGCGCTCGTCTGGCAAGACCGGCGGACCGCCGACCTGTGCCGGCATCTGAAGGCCGAGGGCAACGAGCCGCTGATCACCCGCAAGACGGGCCTGCTGCTCGACCCCTATTTCTCGGCGACGAAGGTCGCCTGGCTCCTCGACAACGTGCCGGGTGCGCGCGCCCTCGCGGAGGCGGGACAACTCGCCTTCGGCACCATCGACACCTATCTCATCTGGCAGCTCACGGGCGGCAAGGTGCACGCGACGGACGCGACGAACGCGTCCCGCACCATGCTCTACGACATCGCGGCGGGGCAATTCGACGACGACCTGCTGCGGCTGTTCCGCATTCCGCGCGCCATCCTGCCCGAGGTGCGCGACTGCAACGCCGGCTACGGCAGCACGGAAGCCTCGCTGCTCGGCGCGTCGATCGCGATCCGCGGCGTCGCCGGCGACCAGCAGGCGGCGACCATCGGCCAAGCGTGCTTCACACCGGGCATGGTGAAGGCGACGTACGGCACCGGCTGCTTCGCCCTCATCAACACGGGCGGCACGCCGGTTCCCTCGCGCAGCCGCCTCCTGACCACGGTCGCCTACCAGCTCGACGGCCGGCGCACGTACGCCCTCGAAGGCTCGATCTTCATCGCCGGCGCGGCGGTGCAGTGGCTGCGCGACGGCCTCAAGATCATCGGCTCGGCGCCGGAGAGCGGTATGCTCGCCGAAACGGCCGACCCGAACCAGGACGTCGTCATGGTGCCGGCCTTCGTCGGCCTCGGCGCGCCCTACTGGCAGCCCGAGGCACGCGGCGCGCTGTTCGGCCTGACGCGCGCCACCACGGCCGCCGAGATTGCCAAGGCGACGCTCGAGGCGGTGTGCCTGCAGACGCGCGATCTCGTCGAAGCCATGCAGGCCGACTGGGGTGCAGCGCAACGCGCCATCCTCCGCGTCGACGGCGGCATGGTCGCAAGCGACTGGACCATGCAGACTCTCGCCGACATGCTCGATGCGCCCGTCGAGCGGCCGGTGATCGGTGAGACGACGGCGCTCGGCGCCGCGTGGCTTGCGGGCTCGGCGGCCGGTGTGTGGCCCGACCAGGAGGGCTTCGCAAAGCTGTGGCGGCTCGAGCACCGGTTCGGCCCGAAGATGGATGCGGCGACGCGCGACCGCAAGGTCGCGGCCTGGAAGAAGGCCGTCGGCGCCGTGCTCGACTTCGCGGGACCGGGAGCAACGGCCATCGCGGAATGATCGCGGCGCGGACCGATCCGCGCCCGCTCACGCAAAGGTGTGGACAGCGCCAATCCGGCTTGTCTTGCCGCAGGATGGCCCAGGTCCTGGCGGAGCCTCGGTACACTGCCTCTCCCGCCGCCGCAGGGCGCTTCCTATATGAGCGATCCTGAGGGCGGAGAGGCCCCACGTTTTGGCGCCCGCGGCCGGCGCAGCATTCCGGCCCGGACAGTCTTGCAGGAGGTCGTCACATGCAGTTGTGGCGCAGAACATCGGCCGAGTGGGCCGAACCTTTTGAACATCACCAGGCCGCGCCTGCCGCGGCCACGCCGACGGACGAGGATCTGCTCGACGCCTACTCGAAGGCGGTCGTCAGCGTCGTGGACAGCGTGTCGCCCTCGGTCGTGCACGTGCAGGTGCGCGGCGGCGGGCGGCGCGGACAGGGCATGGGCTCGGGCTCCGGCTCGATCATTTCGCCCGACGGCCTCGTGCTGACCAACAACCACGTGGTCGAGGGCGCGACGCAGATCGAGTTGCAGCTCACGGATTCGCGCCGCGTGTCGGCCCGCATCCTCGGCCGCGATCCCGATACGGACGTCGCCGTGCTGCGCGCGGAAACGACCGACCGGCTGCCGGCCGTCGCCATCGGCAATTCCAAGAAGGTGCGGCCCGGGCAGATGGCGATCGCCATCGGCAACCCGCTCGGGTTCGAATCGACCGTGACGGCCGGCATCGTCAGCGCGGTCGGTCGCTCACTGCGAGCGCAGAACGGACGGCTGATCGGCGACGTGATCCAGACGGACGCCGCGCTCAACCCCGGCAATTCCGGCGGGCCGCTCGTCAACTCGCGCGGCGAGGTGATCGGCGTCAACACCGCCGTCATCATGGGCGCGCAGGGCATCTGCTTCTCGGTCGCCTCCAACACGGCGCAACACGTGCTGACGCAGATCCTGCAGCACGGCCGCGTGAAGCGTGCCCGCCTCGGCATCGGCGGCGATCAGATCCCGCTGCCGCAGCGGCTCAAGGTGCGCGCCGGGCTCACGCAGGGCGCTGCCGTGCGCGTCGTCGAAGTGCAGCCCGACAGTCCCGCTCACGCTGCGGGCCTCGAACCCGGCGACGTGATCCTGTCACTCGACGGGGATGCCGTGACTGGCATCGACGACATCGCGCGCCTCCTCGACGGCAACAAGATCGGCCAGCGCGTCGACGTGCGCGTGCTGCGCCAGGCCTCGAGCCTCATCACGCTCGAGATCGTGCCCACGGAACGGCAGCCGCACTGAAAGCGTAACGATCGAAGCGCGCCCACCTCCAATGTGCGTTCCCGGAAATCGCGCGCGAGCGCGATTGTCCTGGACGTTCCGCGATGAAGGGCCGCTCGTCGGGCTCGCCTTCGGCTCTACCCGACCTACGAGTTGAGAGCTCTCAGTGCGTCGCGATCGAAGCGCGCGCCTCTCATTGTGCCTTCCCGGCCGAGCGCAGCGAGAGCCGGGATCTTTCCCGGTTCGGATGACTCCGCGGGAAAGATCCCGGATCGCAGTGCTTGCGCACGACGTCCGGGAAAGCAAAGAGACGGCAAGCATTGATCGCAAGCGCGCCTGGGTCCCGGCTCTCCGCTTCGCTCCGGCCGGGATGACAGGAAGAGCCCGGCCTCACGCTCCACTGTCATCCCGGAATGCGCGCAAGCGCATATCCGGGACCCAGGGCCGCGGCCGTCTCGCAATATTCCGGCCGCATTGAATTGACACTGGCAAGAGCGTGTTTCGCGCGCTGGAGGGCACAAACGGCTCCCTCCGCCTGTGCGGGCGGCGCGACCTGTTGTAAGCCCGCGTCCGGACCACACGGCGCGCAGGGAGCCGATGCTGCACATCTGGGCTCTTCTCGATCACATCGGCTGGACCGGCCTTCTTCTCGCGCTCGCGGTGATCTTCACCGGCGCGATGGTGCAAGCCTCGATCGGCATCGGCCTCAATCTCTTCAGCGTCGGCTTGCTCGTCATGATCGATCCGGTGTTCGCGCCGGGGCCGGTGCTGGTGCACTCGTTCCTGCTGTCGCTTATCGCCAGCGTCGGCTTGCGGCGCGACATCGAGTTCCCCGCGCTCGCGCTCTCCATCGCCGGCGTCGCGATCGGGACGGTGCTCGCGGCGCTACTGCTCACGATCCTGCCGCGGCACGGTCTGCCGCAGGTTCTCGGCGGCCTCATCGTGCTGGCGGTGACGATCACCGCAGCCGGCTTCAGCCTGCGCGTCACGCCTGCAACGATCCTCGGCGCGACGGCCGCGGCAGGCATCATGGGCACGATTGCCGGTGCGCATGGGGCGCCGGTCGCCCTGCTGTACCAGCGCGAAACCCCGCAACGCGTGCGCGCGGCGTTGCTGCCGTTCTTCACGGTGGCCAATCCGCTCGCCATCGCCGCGCTCGCCTGGGCCGGCCTCTTTGGCTGGAGAGAATTCTGGGCGAGCGTGCTGCTGGTGCCCGGGCTCGTCGCCGGCTTCTTCGCGGCCCCATTCCTGATCCGCACGCTGTCGCCGCGGGTGATCCGAATGGCGCTGCTCTCCATTTCCGCCGCCAGCGGGCTGATGCTGCTGCTCAAGGCGTAGCGCCTCGGCGACGCGTGCTCCGCGCGCCAAAATATGCATATTTTGATATCTATCAATTTGCGGCTGACGCCGGCGGCTAAGGTTGTCGCGAGGTAGGGCATCACGCCCGGCTTTGGAGGCCTTGCCCATGTCCATGAACCGTCGGACCGTTCTCACCGGGATGCTCGCGGCCGGTGCCGGCGCCTTGGTCCGAGCGCCCCGTGCGCTGTCGGACACCGTGCCCTCGTCGAGGACGCTCTCCATTCCTCCTCTCGACAACGGCCGCATGGAGGCCGGCACGCGCGTGTTCGATCTGTCGCTGCAGGCCGGCAACACGGAGTTCTTCTCAGGGCGGCCGACGCCGACCATCGGCGTGAACGGCTCCTTCCTCGGCCCGACGGTGCGCGTGCGCGCGGGCGACGCGATCGGCATGCGGGTGACGAACGCCCTCGACATCGCGAGCACGCTTCACTGGCACGGGCTGCACGTCCCGGCCCAGGCCGACGGCGGGCCGCATCAGGTGATCGCACCGGGGGCGACCTGGTCTCCGAGCTTCCAGATCCGCCAGAAGGCCGGGCTGTTCTGGTACCACGC
Source organism: Hyphomicrobiales bacterium (assembly GCA_003963125.1). Taxonomy (GTDB): domain Bacteria; phylum Pseudomonadota; class Alphaproteobacteria; order Rhizobiales; family Hyphomicrobiaceae; genus AWTP1-13. Next base: position 40,255 of record RXJK01000110.1, on the reverse strand, counting down.
GCACATGATGCATCGCACGGGCGCGCAGGTGAATGCGGGCCTCGCCGGGCTCATCCTAGTCGAGGACGACGAGGCCGCGTCCCTTGGCCTGCCGAACGAATACGGCGTCGACGACATCCCGCTCGTGATCCAGGACCGCCGCTTCCGCGCCGACGGCCGCTTCGACTACATGAGCGCGATGCCCGACCTGATGATGGGCTTCAAGGGCGACGTCATCCTCGTCAACGGTACGGTCGCGCCGGAACTGATGTTGCGCCGCCGGCGGACGCGGCTACGGCTCCTCAACGGGTCGAACTCGCGCATCTACAATATCGCGCGCAGCGATGGCCGCAGCGTGCACCAGATCGCGTCAGACGGCAGCCTGCTCACGCGAGCCGTGGAGCGGCGCGCCGTGCGGCTGGGGCCAGGCGAACGGGCGGAGATCCTCATCGACGTCGAACCCGACAGCCGTCTCGCATTGATCAGCCTCCCGGACGATGCCGGCGGCCGCGGCCCTGGGATGATGGGCATGATGGGTGGGGGCGGCAACGACGAGCGCTTCCAGATCCTGGCGCTGCGGGCGGGCCGGCTCGAAGGCTCCGAAACGCGCCTTCCCGCGCGCCTCATCGAGGTGCCGTCGTGGGAGGTGCGCAAGGCCGAGCGCACCCGCACGTTCGTGCTCGGCATGGGCATGATGGGGGGCATGATGGGGGGCATGGGAATGGGCATGCGCGGAGGCATGGGCGGCATGGCCATGACGATCAACGGCAAGTCCATGGACATGGCGCGCATCGACGAGAAGGTGCCGCTCGGGGCCACGGAGATCTGGGAGATCCGCAACGCGACGCCGCTGTCGCATCCCTTCCACATCCACGACATCCAGTTCCGCGTGCTGGACCGCGACAGCGTGCCGGCGGGGCCGCACGAGCACGGGCTCAAGGACACGGTGATGGTCGATCCGGGCGAGACGGTCCGCGTCATCACGCAATTCACCGACTTCGCCGACCCCAACCGTCCCTACATGTACCACTGCCACATCCTGGAGCACGAAGACGCCGGCATGATGGGCCAGTTCGTCGTGGTGTAAGCGGGGGTTCTACGCCTCCGCGCCTCAATCCTTGTCCGTGAGCACGCCGAACGCGTCATAGCAGCGCGCGGCGGCGAGAGAACCTTACGATCCGCGCCGCTTCTTCCGCGATGCGAGGTGCCAGGAGGCGATGGGCGAGGCTGCGATATTCAGGGCATACGCCCATTGAGAGGCCTTGGGCCAGGCGAAGCTCACGAGGATCGCCAGGACGGAACTGCAGAAGAGCAGGAGCAGGGACACCTTCCGCTCGTGGACGTGCGCGTCCTCGTGGGCGCCGACCTGCAGCATGGTCGCGCGGTAGCCGACGGCCGCCATCAGTCCGAGGTTGGCGGAGTATGCCCAGACGGACGGGGCCAGATGGGCAAAACGTCCAACCAGCGTCGTCGAGAACGGGATGCACGTGGCCAGGAACAGGTACAGCAGCCACCAGAAGCCGAACGTTTTGCCGAGAGGTTGATCCGTAGCGCGGATCTTGGTGCTCGCGAGCCAGCTCGATCCGAGCACATAGAAGCTCAGCGCATAGAGTGCGACCTTCTGGGTCAGCCCGCCCAGTGCGGAGATGAGCTCGCCCTGGTCGTGAGGCTGGAATTCTTCCGGCAGGCGCACGTCCAGGATGAGGAGGGTCATCGCCACGGCGAACACGCCGTCGGTCAGGGCGTTGATACGATCCTTCGGGTACATCTACATCGCCTCGCTTCGGTTTCAGGCTGCAACGCCAGTTGCGGGAGCTTTTTGATCGGTTGCAGCAAACCGCTCTACCAATTCGACTGAAGAGATCGCAAGCGCTCCGGGCCGGCGCGCATGATAGCCCTAGAGTGGCCTCGGTGTTCGCTGTTGGTGCGAAACTGTTGCGCGGATGGCTGCGACCAATCGAGCAACCGTCGTTGCATGGCGACGCAGACAAGCCGCCTCTACAATGCTTTGGTGAAGTGATAGCGGCGGATGCCGCCCCCGAGCGTCTTGTTCGATGCTTTCGTTGCGGTCTCCTCGCGCACCAGGACATACCCTGAGTTTCGATAGAGCGCGAGCGCCGCAGATTGAAGCTCAGACGTGCTCAGGTGCATGGTCAAGCGGTTGCGACGACGACATTCATCTTCAGCAAACCTCAGCATCTGCCTTGCAATACCTTGCTTGCGAGATTGCGGATCGACGTACATGCGGCGAAGCTCCATTGCGTCCTCTTCCGACGGCTCGAGGCCGAACATTCCAACCAATGCTCGATCATCCACCGCCACCCAGAACCGGCCGTTCCTCTCCGCATAGTATTCCGTGATGCGATCCACTTCCTCTTCGAGGGAGCGCTGAATGTAGGCTTCAAATGCCTCCTTCATTTCCGCAGGCGCGAGGAGACGGTTCACGCGGATGAAAAGGTCGCGCACCGCTGCCGCGTCGTCCGACCGAAACGGCCGAATTGTGATGGCTGTCATGAGAGGCGACCCTTGTCTGCCTGCGCGGCGCGATGCCCATCCTATCGCTCTGGCGCTGAACTGCCAGCGAGCGGGCGGCGCCTGCTCACGCCTCACTCCTTCTTCGCCAGCACGCCGCCGGTCATGGGGCGGGGGACGCCGGTGGTCCCGGGGTAGCTGATCGGCATCTTGCGCAGGGCGCGGACGGCGAGATAGGCCCAGGCCTCGGCCTCGATGGCATCGCCGTCGTGGCCCGTCGCCTCGATGGGTGCGACCGCCGCCTCGACGCGCTCGGCGATCATGCTCATCAGCGTGCGGTTGCGCCGGCCGCCGCCGCTGATCACCCAGACCGCGGGCTGCTCGGGGAAATGCGCGCGCGCCGCCGCGATGCTCGCCGCCGTAAACGCGGTGAGTGTCGCCGCGCCGTCGGCGGGTGCCAAGTGCCGCACGGGGTCGAGGCTGAACGCATTGCGGTCGAGCGACTTCGGCGGCACGCGGCCGAAATAGGGATGGCTCATCAGCTCGAGCAACGCGTCCTCGTCGATGCTGCCCCCCGCCGCCAGACGGCCGTTCTCGTCGAGCGGCTGGCCGGTGTGGTGCTTCAGCCAGTCGTCGAGGAGCGCGTTGCCGGGCCCCGTGTCGAAGGCCATCAGCATGCCGCCTGAGCTGATCCAGGTCGCATTGGCGATGCCGCCGATGTTCAGGAACACCGCCGGCCGCTCGGGCAGGCGCATGGACAGCGCCCGATGATAGGCCGGCGCCATGGGCGCGCCCTCGCCGCCCGCAGCGCAATCGGCCGCCCGCATGTCGTAGACCACGTCGATACCGGCTGCGTGCGCCAGCGCCTGGCCGTTGCCGATCTGCACGGTGAGCCGGCGCTCGGGCGCGTGCAGCACGGTGTGCCCATGGAAACCGATGACGCCGACCTCCTCCGCCGTGACACCCGCCTTCTCCAGGAGGCGCGCCACGGAGGTCGCGTGCAGTGCCGTGAGCTCCGCCTCGACCCGGGACAGAAGCGGGGTGCGGCCCGCCCGATCCGCCAGGCCCGCGGCCTCGCCCACCGCTTCCACTAGGCGGTGACGGAAGTCGTCCTCGTAGGGCTGGAAGTCGAAGCCCAGGCGCGCGACCTCGTGCTCGCCGTCCGTCCGGATCAGCGCCGCGTCGACGCCGTCCATGGACGTGCCGCTCATCAGGCCGACCGCGAGCATCGGGTATTTCCGCTTCATGGACGGCGGCTCCTCGAGATGCGCCTTGCCCCGGGGCGCGTCTGTGTGCATTGTCCGCCCGCCGCGCAACGCGAGCGCTGCCTCCGGCAAAGCCATTTCGCCTTCATGTTCAGCGACGTCCCTCACGGTGCCGCTGTCTGGGCGGGATCGGACTCGGGGCCGAAGATGGCATGGCGTTGCGTCATGGAGAAGCCCGCCGCAGCAAAAAGCGCTACGCGGCGGGTGGACCCGAGGACGAGCAACGCGACCAGGACACGAGCATGGCCAAGTACAAGTCGGATTTCCTGAACGTGCTCGAGGAGCGCGGCTTCATCCACCAGTGCTCCGATTTCCTGGGGCTCGACCTGCTCGCCCAGAAGGGCGAGGCAGTGGCCTATGTCGGCTACGACTGCACGGCGCCGTCGCTGCACATCGGCAACTTCCTCACGATCATGATGCTCTACTGGCTGCAGCAGACCGGCAACAAGCCGATCACGCTCGTCGGCGGCGGCACCACGCGCGTGGGCGACCCGTCCGGCAAGGACGAGATGCGCGCCATCCGCTCCATCGAGGAGATCGACGCCAACAAGGCCTCGATCAAGGGCGTGTTCGCCAAGATCCTGAAGTTCGGCGACGGCAAGACCGACGCGCTGATGGTCGACAACGCCGACTGGCTGACGAAGCTCAACTACATCGAGATGCTGCGCGACGTGGGCCGGCACTTCTCGGTCAACCGCATGTTGACCATGGACTCCGTTCGCCTGCGCCTCGAGCGCGAGCAGGAGATGAGCTTCATCGAGTTCAACTACATGCTCTGCCAGTCCTACGACTACGTGGAGCTGGCGCGCCGTTTCGGCACGAACCTGCAGATGGGCGGCTCCGACCAGTGGGGCAACATCATCATGGGCGTCGACCTCGGCCGCCGCATGGGCACGCACCAGCTCTACGCGCTGACGACGCCGCTGCTCACCACGGCCTCCGGCGCCAAGATGGGCAAGACGGCGAAGGGCGCCGTCTGGCTCAACGAGGAGCAGTTCAGCCCTTACGACTTCTGGCAATACTGGCGCAACACGGAAGACGGCGACGTGATCCGCTTCCTGAAGCTGTTCACGACGCTGCCGCTCTCCGAGATCATGCGGCTCGCGACGCTGCGCGGCGCCGACATCAACGAGGCCAAGAAGGTCCTCGCCACCGAGGCGACGGCCCTCCTGCACGGGCGCGAAAAGGCGGAAGCGGCCGCGCGCACGGCAGAAGAGACGTTCGAGAAGGGGGCGACCAGCGAGGGCCTGCCGACGGTCGAGATTTCGGGGGCGGAATTCGCTGCCGGCCTCGGCGTGCTCAACGCCTTCGTGAAGGCCGGTCTCGTCAAGTCGAACAGCGAGGCGCGGCGGCAGGTGCAGGGCGGCGGCTTGCGCGTCAACGACGCGCCCGTGTCGGACGACAAGGCGAGCCTCGGGGCGGCGCAGCTCGTCGACGGCCACATCAAGCTGTCGCTCGGCAAGAAGCGGCACGTGCTGCTGAAGGTGGTGTAAGCAGGAGGCGGCCATGTCGGAGAGCGAGCTTCTGCGCAGCAGCCGCAGCCGCATCGGGCCCGTGCTCGAGCGCTGCGGGTTCGTGTTTCCGGATGCCGCGACCTACGTGCCGCCCGACGACACGAGCTACCTCAACGATCAGGATCGGGCGAACCCCGACATCATGGCGAACGTCGCGGCGATGGCCGCGACGAACGCCGATATCGCATGGCTCGGGCAGTATGCCGAGGGCTGGGTCGGCATCTGGCGCGCAACCGGCCATGTCGTGCGGCTCGACACGGAGGGCCAGTATGAGATCCTGGCCCGGGACGTGGGGGATTTTCTCGCCCGTGCCGCCCTCGGCTACGGGGAGCCCTGGGACGACGCGCTGACCGGTCTCCTCGCCGCACAGGGCTTCAAGGTCTCGGCGAGCCTCGAAGCGGCCCTGGCACTGATCGCCGATGCCCCCGACGTGAATGGGCTGCGCGATGCGCTCTATGTGAAGCTACGGGCGAAGGACGGCGCGTCGTAGCTGGTTCAGACCGCTTTGGGGCGGCTCCAGGGTCTTGACGCGTGCCGGGCCTTGTGGATGGCTCGGCGCATCCGCTTGGATCCGGGAGAGCAGCATGAGCATCGAGGTCTGGCTCGCCTTCGTCGCAGCATCGGCGATCCTGCTCGTGATCCCGGGACCGACGGTGCTGCTCGTCGTGTCCTACGCGCTGGGCCAGGGCTGGCGCGCGGCGCTGCCGATGGCCGCCGGCGTCGCGCTCGGCGACTTCACCGCCATGACGCTGTCGATGCTCGGCGTCGGCGCGCTGCTCGCCACTTCCGCCAGCCTGTTCACAATATTGAAGTGGGCGGGGGCTGCATATCTCGTGTGGCTTGGCATCAAGCTCGTGCGCGCGGGCGGCACGCTCAACGCCGAGCCGCGCTCGGGGCGGGCCTCGCCCGCGCGGATGCTCGGGCATGCGTGGCTGATCACGGCGCTCAATCCGAAGAGCATCACGTTCTTCGTCGCGTTCCTGCCGCAGTTCATCAGCCCTGAGCTCAGCTTCGGTCCACAGATGCTGGTATTCGAGACGACGTTCCTCGTACTCGCCTTCGCCAATGCGTTGAGCTACGCGCTCATCGCCTCGCGGGCGCACCGCCTCGCCGGCAATGCAACGGCGATCGCGTGGTTCAACCGCATCGGCGGCACGCTCCTGATCGGAGCGGGACTCGCGACTGCGCGCACCGCCAACAGCTGACGCCAGTGTTACGAGCTTGCGCCCCCCACGGGCTGCAGGTAGGCGCCGGCGGAGAGGCCGGCTTTGAGGCGGCGCGAGACCTCGTCGGCAAGGACTTCTTCCTGGCCCGCCTCGATCGCGTCGAAGACCTGGCGCGCGACATCGGCGGGAGACGACTTGGGACCCGGGAAACCTTTCGCCATGTCGGTATCGATGAAGCCCGCGTGCACACCCACGACGAGCGTGCCCTGGCCGCGCAATTCGTTGCGCAGCGCGTTGGTGATGCCCCATGCCGCCGCTTTGGAAGCGGAGTAGCCGCTGAGCGCGGGCGCGTTGATCCAACTCAGCGCCGAGAGCATGTTCACCAAAGCTCCGCCGCCATTGCGCGCGAGGATCGGCGCGAACGCCTGGCTCACCCGCAGCACGCCGAACACGTTCGTCTCCAGTTGGCGCCGGAGCGCGTCCTCGCCCTCGGGCGTTGCGACGCCCGCCGGCAGGGCAATACCCGCGTTGTTGATGACGATGTCGACATCCCGCGCGAGCGCCGCTGCCGATGCAATGTCCTCAGCGCTTCCCACGTCCAGCTTGATCGGCACGACGGATGCCTGCCCCGTCGCCTTCGGGGTGCGGGCGCCTGCATAGACTTTCTTGGCGCCGCGGGACAATGCCAGTTCTACGTAGGCGGCGCCCAGGCCGCGGCCTGCACCCGTCACGAGGACAGTCGAATTGCGGATTTCCATCGGTCTTCTCTCTTCAAAGCTGGAGGCCTGCGCCATCTGGAGGCGCCGGCTCTGGGGCTGTCTCGCGTTTGGTCACTTAATGGGGAACATGGGGTTGCCATTGACGGTCTTGTCCGCCGGCACCTCCTCCTGGATCACGTCCCAGTGCTCGACGAGCTTGCCGCCTTTCACGCGGAAGATGTCCACGCCGATCATCGTCTTCTCACCCCAGCCGACGTAGCGTCCGTGGGCCATGACGAAGTCGCCCTCCTCGATCACGAGGCCGAGCTCGTAACGGAAATTGGGGCCGAGCGACGGGATCATCTTCTTGAAGAAATCGGTCCCGTTCGGCATGCGCGGGTTGTGCTGGATGTAGGACGCGTCCCAATAGCGCTCCAGCGCGCCGAGATCGCGATTTCCGAACAGCTCGGTCATGGCTTTGCGCACGACGTCTTTGTTGCTCACGTGTTTTCCTTCAACTTGGGGCGTCGCAGCCTGTGCGACGACAACCGGATTCGGTGCCTGCGATCGGGCCGGTGCGAACTGCAGGCAGAGCGCGATCACCATCGCCGATAGGACGGCACCGCTATGGGACTTCGATTTCATTGAGCTCCTCGTGACGATCTGCGCATCCGCCAACGGTTCCGGCGGCGGGTCACGGCTACAGGGGTGACCGCGCGCTGAATATGACCGGTCATCTTATATTTGTCCAGAGCGAGACCAAGTGGTCACGGACTCTTGAACCGCGGCGCATCGAAAGGCGGATTTCGTTCATCGAGACGCGGCGGTCGCACGCTCGGTCCCGCGGCCACGGAGGATCGGGCAGGAGCGACCAGTCAGACGGCAAGAGGGCCTTGCGCTACCTCAGGAGGACTTCGAATACGGCGTGGCGGAAGTCCCTATAGGGCTCCTCGCCTTTCGAAACCTTCATGCGGATCAGGGTTCCCTGCCACGCATTCAGAACGAAGCGCGCGAGGCTGTGCGGATCCACTTTCGTGCGGATGGCTCCGCTCTCCTGGGCCTCTCTGATCACCTTGGCAATCGCGTTGGACCAGGCCTTGAACACGCCGGCGAAGACCTCTCTGGCGCCCTCATGGGTGTCGCTGATTTCGGAACTCATCGCGCCCAGAAAGCAACCGGCGGTGTAATTGCGATCCTTCACCGTTCGCCAATTGGCTTGAAAGTGACGGCGCAGCCGCTCCAGCGGTGTGATCTCGTTGTCGAGCAGAGCGCCGAGGCCCGTGCGGTCGATGTAAAGCTTGAGAGCCTCGAGGGCGAGCTCCTCCTTGCTCTTGAAGTGATTGTAGAACGAGCCCTTCGGCACGCCGGCCGCGTCAGTCAGATCCTGGACGCTGGTCCCGTTGAAGCCGGTCTTCTGGAAGACATCCAGTGACGCTTCCACCAGTTTTTGTCGGACACTCGGGCGTCCCATCGTGCACCTGCCACGTCTCGTCTGCCGCCGAGGTTCGTCTCGCTGCCCTGTGATGGCAACTCGAAATATCTACGGTCGGTCTTCGATGCAGACCGCGCTCCCTGCCCTAAAGCAGACCGCGCATCTTGGCGAGGTGGCCCAGCTTCTGCTGGGGGCGCGCGCCCATCACCTGCACGATCTCGGCCGCCGCAAAGGCGCCGAGGCGGCCGCAGGCCTGGAGCTTCATGCCGCGCGACAGCCCATAGAGGAAACCCGCCGCGTAAAGTTCGCCTGCGCCCGTCGTATCGACCACCTTGTCGACGCGCTCGGCCGGCACCTGGATGGCCTCGCCGGGCGTCAGGATCAGCGAACCCTTCTCGCTGCGCGTCATGACGGCGATCGCAGCATCAGCACGCAGGCGCGCCACGGCGTCGTCGGCGCTCTGCGTATCGTAGAGCGCCTTCACCTCGGCCTCGTTGGCGAACACGACGCCGACGCCGCTCTTGATGATCTGCAGGAAGGCGTGGCGGTGGCGCTTGACGCACAGAACGTCGGAGAGCGCGATGGCGACACGCTTGCCGGCCGCGCTCGCCGTCATCACGGCCTTCTGCAAGGCCTTCGGGTCGATGCGGTCCATCAGGAAGCCTTCCGCGAACACGATCTTTGAGGCATCGAGGATGCTGCGGTCGATCATGGCGAGATCGATCTCGGAGGCGCAGCCGAGGAATGTGAACATGGTGCGCCGGCCATCGGGCGTCACGAGGATGAGCGAGCGCGCCGTCTCCTTGCCGGCGACGACCGTCGGCGTGGTCGCAAACATGACGCCGGCGCTCTTGAGGTCGTGGCGGAAGATGCGGCCGAAGTCGTCCTCCGCAACGCGGCCGATGAAGGCCGCGCTGCCGCCGAGATAGCCGACGCCGACGGCCATGTTGGTGGCGCCGCCGCCCGCGACCTCGACGCCGGGCTTGAGCTTCTTCAGTATGTCCTGGATCACGGCCGAGGAGGGCACCAGCGTCATGTGCCCCTTGGGGCCCGGAAGCTGCGCGAGGAAGGCTTCATCGCACCGGCGCATGACGTCCACGATGGCGTTGCCGATCGCGAGGACATCGTATTTGGCCGTGGGCATTGGCTCGTCTCCCCGCCGGGGGATGGCCCGATGCCTCCCGCGGCGATGCTGGACGCGGTACGCCGTCGAAGGGGAAAGGCTAGCTGAGTTGCGGCGAGGCGTCCAATCCCCTTGCGGCTGAGGGTTTCGCGCGGATTAAGACGCGCTTGCGGTATCGAGCGCCTTCACCTCGTCCGCTCTCAGCGACAGCCGCGTCGCGGCGACGAGGTCGGCGAGCTGTGCGGGGCTGGTTGCAGATGCGATCGGTGCGGTGATGCTGGGGCGTGCGATGAGCCAGGCGAGGGCGACCTGCGCGGGGTTCGCGCGGTGGGCCGCGGCGATCTCGTCCAGCGCCTTCAGGATGCGCAGGCCGCGGGCATCGAGGTAGCCGGCGATGCCGCCGCCGCGCGGGCTCTTGCCGAGGTCGGCCGACGAGCGGTACTTGCCGGACAGGAAGCCCTTGGCGAGCCCGTAATAGGGAATGACGGCGATCTTCTCCTTCAGCACGAGCGGCTCCAGATCCTTCTCGTAGTCGGCGCGGTCGTAGAGATTGTAATGGGGTTGCAGGCTCTCGTAGCGCGGCAGCTTCTTCGCGGCAGAGACAGAGAGCGCCTCGGCGAGGCGCCCGCCGGTGTAGTTCGACGCGCCGATCGCGCGCACCTTGCCCGCGGCAATCAGGCCCTCGTAGGCGCGCAGCGTCTCCTCGTGCGGCGTGTTGGGATCGTCCTTGTGGGACTGGTAGAGGTCGATGTGATCCGTGCGCAGGCGCTTCAGCGAGCCTTCCACCGACTTGACGATGTGGGCCGCGGAGAGGCCGGTGCCGCCCGGCCCCATGTCCATGCCGACCTTGGTGGCGAGCACGACCTTGTCGCGCTTGCCGCCCTTGGCGAGCCACGTGCCGATGATGGTCTCGGATTCGCCGCCCGTGTGGCCCGGCACCCAGCGCGAATAGACGTCGGCCGTGTCGATGGCATTGAGGCCCGCGTCGACGAACGCGTCGAGGATCCGATGGCTCATGGCCTCGTCGGCCGTCCAGCCGAACACGTTGCCGCCGAGCATCATCGGCGCGATGGAAATTCCGGATTTCCCGAGTGGGCGCATCTGCATTGTGGGCCTCCGCGGCTGGGCGCAATTCTCCCAGCCAAAGTGGCAGCTTGTGGCGAGAAGGCAAGCGGCGGCGGATCGCGACGCCCGCCTGCCATTCACCGAATGCAAGGCCCGGGGCTCAGCCGCGCTTCGGCGATGCCGCGGGCGCGGCCGGTTCCTCGGTGAGGAATGCCGACCAACGGCGCACCAGCGGCAGCACGAGCAGCAGCGTGGGGAAAGCGACGATCCAGGACCAGAACCACGCCTGCAGCCAGAGGCTGACGATATCGGGCCGGACGCCGACCGCCTTCAGCGTCGAGATGGCCGAGACGACCGCCGTCATCAGCACGGACAGGAGCACCGGCATGACGAAGCGGTGTGACCAGCGCGGCAAGCTCACGGCAGGCATGGTGTTGCGAGAGGTGTCGGGATGAGAGGACATTGAGAATATCTCCGTCAGAAACTGGGACCCGCGCTCGATGCCGAGGACCGGCACCCACGGGGCCCGTGGGAAGAGCGCGTTGTCTGACGTGAGACGCTTACGGCAGGGCTTGGCCCGCGACGGCGGTGATAGCGCGGCGGCGTGGGCGCTGCAAGAGCGGCGCCGTGCATGACAGCTATCGCAGCGGGCGCTGGGCGGGCCGCGGAGCCGCGATCAGGCGCGGGGGGTCTGTGAGTGCCGCCCGCAGCCGCTCCCAGGGGAAATTGTCGCCGGGGTCCATCTTGGTCTTGTAGACGCTACCGCCGCATTGGAACGTGCGCCGGTCGACGTCGCTGTGGCCCTTGATGTTGGCGAGCGGCACCTCGTGGCGGCTGCGGATGGACTTGATGAGCGCGATCAGGCCTTCGATCTGGCGATCGGAGAAGGGCTCCTTGCCGTCGCCGTCGTGGACGAGTTCGATGCCGATGGTCGTCTCGTTGTTGCCGAGCGCGTGGTTGGCGACACGGTCCTCGGGCGTGCTTGAAAGCGCGACGCCATCGCGGTCCAGCACGTAATGGATGCCCAAGAAGGGATGGTTGTCGAAGAAGCGCTTCCAGCGCTGCGCGTCGCCGGGGGCGCCCGAGAACGTCAGCTTGCCGCCGGAGCACGAAGGGCCGCTGATGGCGTGCACGATGATGGTATCGACGCGGCTGCGCTTCGGCCCGTTGGGCGTCGCCGCAGCCGGCAGCGTGAACGCGGCCAGCAGCAAAGTGGCAAGCCAGGCGCTCTTCTGCATCGTGTTCCAGTCCCTCTCGCGGCGCAGAGCGGGTCACCCGCGCCCGCGTCTCCCTTGCCAAGCGAACTTGGCGACAATCGGTTGAAAATGTGTTCCCGGCACCCGCGATCAATAGAGCAGATGCGGGGCGGCCTGGGCTTGGAAGCGGCCCTGCCCGTCCTTCCAGGAGGCGACGATGGCGGCCGGGTCTTTCCCGGCGTCGATCGCTGCGATCGCCTCGCGCGATCCCAGCAGCTTGATGAGATCGCGCGTCTCGAATTTGTCCGGGTGCAGGCGGCGCAGCGCCACCGCGATCTCGACGCCGAGGCGCACGGCATCGAAACGACGGCGATCCTCCACGACGAGGCGCACGCCGAAGCAACGCTCGGCCTTGAACTTGCTCGCCTTGGGCGTGAACTCCGCGCTGGTGATGCGTACCCCTGACACATGGCGGCGCTGTAGCGCCTTGGCGAGTGCCGTGCCGTCGACCCAGGGCGCGCCGACGAGTTCGAACGGCGTCGCCGTGCCGCGTCCGACGCTGAGGTCGGTGAACTCCAGGGCGCCGATGCCCGGATAGAGCACCGTGCCCGACAGCCGGCGCAGGTTGGGTGACGGGCTCTCCCATGGGAGGCCGGTACCATCGAACCACGAGGCGCGGGCGTAGCCTTGCATGGCGACGACGGTGAGATCCGCACCGATGGCGTTCTCCGCGTTGAAGAGGCGGGCCAGCTCGCCCATGGTCATGCCGTGCTGGATTGGCATCTGGAAATAGCCGACGAACGAGCGCTGATCGGCATCGAGCACCGGACCCGTGACGCCGGCCCCGCCGATCGGATTGGGACGGTCGAGCACGATCACCTTGATGCGCGCCTTGGCCGCCTCTTCCAGCACGTAGGCCATGGTCGTGGCGTAGGTGTAGAAGCGCACGCCGACGTCCTGCAGGTCGATGGCGATGGCGTCGAGGCTCGCCAGCATCTCGGGCGTAGGGCGCTTCGAGGCGCCGTAAAGGCTATGGATCGGCAGGCCTGTCGCGGCATCCGAGGCCGCGGCGATGTTGCCCTCGCGATCGGCGCCGAGGCCGTGCTCGGGGCTGAACAGCGCGACGAGGTTCACGCCCGGCGCCTTGGCTAGAACGTCGATGGTGCGACGGCCATCGGCCGTCTTGCCGGCCTTGTGCGTGAGGAGACCGAGGCGCAGGCCCTCGAGCGGCTTGAAGCCGTCCTTCGCCAGCACGTCGATGCCCGTCAGGACTTTCACGCTTTTCGGCGCGCCCACACTTTCGCTCTCTTCCGCGGCGGCAGGCCAGCAGGCGACCGCCGCCCAGGCAAAGAGAAGGTACGCCGCGCTGACGAGGCCTGCCCGCATGCCTTCTCCGATGTGCCGCGACGCTCCGTCAGCGGCCGCCGAGGAAGCGTGCGATGATGACCACGATGAGCGCCCCGATCGTCGAGATGGTGATCTGGGTGCCGTAAGGGATCGCGTTGGTGATGTTGGTCACTGACGCGGGAAGGTTCAGCCAGCCCGTGTTCACCAGCAGGCCGCCGACAAAGGCGCCGATGATGCCCACGATCAGATTACGGATGAGCCCGCCACCACCGAGCAGGAGGCCAGCGAGCCACCCCGCGATCAGGCCGTTGAGGCCCATGATGATGAGCGGCATGTAGGGCTGAATTTGGTCCATGGTCGGCATGACCGTTCCCCCGGAAGCAAGAGCCAAGACATTCGACTCAGGGCAAGCTCAAGCTTACATGCCTCCTTTGTGGCCCGCCTGTGACAAGTGCTCCGGCGTGGACGGTGGTCTCAGTCGTCCCAAAGCTCGGAATAGTCGGGGACGGCTGCCGTCACTGGTTTGCCGGCGTCGATCACCACGCGGTCGGACTGGGGCCGCGCGATCAGTTCGTCCATGCTGCGGGCGTTGAAGGCGATGAGGCGCGCCGGCATGCCGGGTTCGAGGCTGCCGCAGGTTCCCGCCAGCCGGGCGATGCGCGCTGGCAGCGGGCCGACGAGCGCAGTCGCTTCCGAAATCGGATGATCGAGGTGCAGGATGCGCACGGCCTGCCGGAACGTGTCGACCATGTCGTGGTCGCCGTAGGCGTAGAAGCTGTCGCGGCAGTTGTCGCCGGCGGCAGCGACGAGGATGCCGCGCTGGCGCGTCTCGCGCACGAGCGTCACGCCACGCCAGCGGGGCGTGCGGCCGGCGACGCGGTCCTGCAGGTACATGTTCACCGTCGGCAGGGTGACGATCGAGATGCGGGCCTCCGCCAGCAGGTCGAGGGTCGCCAGCGCCTGCGCCTCGGGCTGAACCGCGAGACTGCAGCAGTGGCCGCAGGTGACACGCCCGGCATAGCCATGGCGGAGCGCCGCGCGGGCCACGTGCGGCAAGGTGTTGGCGTTCGGATCGCCGCTCTCGTCCACGTGCAGGTCGACGTCGAGATCGTGGCGGGCCGCGAGGGCGAACAGGCGGTCCAGCATGACGGTGAGGTCCGCCTCCGGGATCGGCCCCGGCCCGAGGGACGAGCGTGTCACGCCGCCCAGCACGCCGCCGGCCGCAGCAACGAGGGCCGCGACGTGATCACCGAACGCGTCTTGCAGAAGATCGATGGGGCACAGGCTGACGAGTTGCAGCGTGATGCGATCCGTCCACCGCACGGCCATCTCGGAGGCCGCGGCCCAGGTGGTCTCGGCGTTGTCGGGGTAGGTATCGAGGTGCGAGCGGATGGCGGCAACGCCGTGCGCGTAGGCCGCGCGCAGGCCGAAATCCATCCGGCGCACGATGTCGGCGTGCGAGCGCAGCGGCCGGTCGGCGGTGGCAGCGAGGCGCGCGCTGTTGAAGGTGCCGTCGGGATTGGGCGAGCGCCCGATGGTATGCGCCTTGTCGAGGTGGGTGTGCAGGTCGACGAGGCCCGGCCACACCTGCCGGCCGCCGAGATCGATGGACGGGCCTTGGTTGCCATCGGCGCTACGTGCGGCGCCCATCACGACCGCGGCGATCTTCCCTTCGGCCACATGCAGGTCGGCGGGCACGAGCCCCTCGGCGTCTGCCGACACGGGAGGCGCGCTGCTCCCGAGAAACGGCAAAGGCACGCGCGCATTGCGGATCACGTAGGCGGGCGCCTCGGGCCAGCGGAGGGACTTGAATGCCGGTATCATCGAGCACCTCCCATTGCATTATTCTGCGCCGGAAGGGCATGCAAAAGGCCTGCCGAAATTAACCATGCAGGCGTCGCCGCCTCCCGTTGCTGCCGGTGCCCGGCCTCACGCGCCTTTGGGCCCCGCTCCCTCTGCAGCGCGGGCTGCAAAAGGCGTCGCGCCTCATGCTGCATCGCATCAAAACACGCGGCCCGAAATCGCGTCGAAACTGCTGAAAGACTAAGCAGTCGGGTGCGAGAGGTTCGGGCTGTTGCAGCCGTACACGCGCCGAAGGTCTAATTGGCAACCACAATGCGCGCGATGTCTTGCCAACCGGCAAGACAAAGGTTTCTTCAACATGTTAGAAGCGATGCCCGGATGCCGCCGGGCATCCCAACGGGGGACTTGTTCGAGAGCCGAATGAAGCCTGAAGGTCGAAAAGGCCGCGGCTCGAAGGGAGGACTATGCACAGCCTGCTGACGCTCGCTGGTGCCATCGACCGTTTCAATCGATGGCTCAGCCTCATCGCGATCTGGTTCGTCCTGCTCGCGTCGCTTTTGAGCGCGTTCAACGCGTTCTTCCGATACTCCATCAATGAAATGGCGCAGCTCGCGCGCGATTATAAGGGCCTCGATTTTCTTAATCGGGTGCTCGAGCTTTATGGCGCGAACTCGAACGCCTTCCTCGAAGCGCAGTGGTACATGTTCGCCGTGATGGCGATGTTCGGTGCTGCCTACACCCTCAAGCTCAACGAGCATGTGCGCGTCGACCTCATCTACGGCTGGGTCAGCGAGCGCACGCGCACCTGGATCGATCTCATCGGCGGCATCTTCTGCCTGATGCCCTTCTGCCTGGTGATGGCCTACATCACGTGGCCCTGGTTCGTCGACGCCTGGTACAGCGGCGAGGTCTCGACCAACGCGGGCGGCCTCGTGCGCTGGCCCGTGAAGCTCGTCCTGCCGCTCGGCTTCCTCTTCGTCGCCCTGCAGGGCGTGTCGGAGATCATCAAGTGCGTCGCCGCCCTCACCACCGATTACGTGCGTGAGCACGCCTACGAGAAGCCGCTGCAATGACCCAGTTCATCATTCACAACATGGCCCCGCTGATGTTCGCGGGGCTCGTCGTCGGCATGATCATCGGCTACCCGGCGGCGTTCTCCATCGGCGCCGTCGGCCTGCTGTTCGCGGTGCTCGGCATCGAACTCGGACTGTTCGTGCCGAACTTCCTCGGCAACCTGACGTTCCAGATGTTCTCCGTCATCTCGAACGACCTGCTGCTCGCCATTCCGTTCTTCACGCTGATGGGCGCGATCCTCGAACGATGTGGCCTTGCCGAAGACCTGCTCGAAGGCTTCGGCCAGCTCTTCGGCGGCATGCGCGGCGGCCTTTCCTACGCCGTGATCATCGTCGGCGCGGTGCTCGGTGCCATCACCGGCACGGTCGCGGCTTCCGTGATCGCGATGGGCCTGATCTCGCTGCCCGTCATGTTGAAGTACGGCTACTCGGTGCGGCACACCACGGGCGTGATCGCAGCATCCGGCACCATCACTCAGCTCGTGCCGCCGTCGCTCGTCCTCGTCGTGCTCGCCGACCAGATGGGCCGCTCCGTGGGCGACATGTACCTCGGCGCCATCGGCCCCTCGATCATCCAGATCGCGCTGTTCTGCGCCTGGGTGTTCATCCTCGGCATCTGGAAGCCGCACGAGGTGCCGCCGCTTCCTCCCGAGGCGCGTACGCTGCGCGGCTGGGCGCTCGCCTGGAAGTGCACGAAGGGCATGGTGCCCTCGCTGATCCTGATCTTCCTCGTGCTCGGCACCATCTTCATGGGGCTCGCCACGCCGACGGAAGCCGGCGCCATGGGCGTGGTCGGCGCGCTGGTGCTCGCCGCCATCAACCGGCGCCTGACGTGGCCGCTGCTCTGGGAAGGCATGTCGACGACGATGCGCATCACGGCGTTCGTCGTGTTCATCCTGCTCGGCGCCAGAACCTTCAGCCTCGTGTTCCAGGGCGCGGGCGGCAAGGAGTGGATCGAAGGCCTGCTCACGAACCTTCCCGGGGGCCAGGTCGGCTTCCTCGCGGTCGTGAACGTCTTCGTGTTCGTATTGGCCTTCTTCCTCGACTTCTTCGAGATCGCGTTCATCGTGATCCCGCTGCTGGCACCGGCGGCGGAGAAGCTCGGCATCGATCTCATCTGGTTCGGCGTCCTGCTCGGCGCCAACATGCAGACGAGCTTCATGCATCCGCCGTTCGGCTTCGCGCTGTTCTATCTCCGAGGCATCGCACCACGCGATACGGTGCCCAGTAGTGACATCTACTGGGGCGCCATCCCTTGGGTTATCCTGCAACTGTTGCTGGTGGCGATCGTGATCTTCTGGCCGCAGTCGGTGACCTACTGGCTCGACAAGGCGCCGGCGATCGATCCGAGCAAGATCGAGATCCGCATCCCGACGCTCGAGATGCCGACCGGACTGCCACCGGCGATCAACTTCGGCACGCCGCCGTCGTCCGGACCGAGCGGGCTCAACATCGGACCGCCACCCGGGCTTTCGCCTCCGCCCGGCCTGACGCCGCCGCCGTCGATCCCCGCCGCAGGTCCGGGACTTCCGTCGCTGCCGTCGGATCTCGTGCCGCCCGCCGCGCCCGCGGCCCAGGCACCCGCCGCGCCGGCTGCTGCGGACACCAAGCCGCCGGAAGGATCAATCGCGCCACCGGTGGAGCCACCGCCGCTGTCGAAGGAACTATCACCCGGCGGCTAGTCGACCGCACACACATCGGGGCCGTTTCCGGATCGCACGATCCAGAGACGGCCTTTTGCATGTCCACTGCCGGCCGACGCGTCAGCTTGACCTTCGGAAGTGGCAGCGTAGGGTCACGCGCGGGACATCCGACATTCCCTCGCAGTCCAGAAGGCCTCGATGATGAAGCGGCTCTTCCGTTTCCTCCTGCTCATCACGCTGCTGCCGGCGCTCGCTTACGCGGGCTTCGTCGCGTTCCTCGGGTCGGGATCGCAGGCGAGCGTGTGCCGCGGGAACGTGGTCAGCGGCCGGCTCGAAGGCGGCACGCGCGTTGCCTATTCGGGGGAGAACTTTCGCGCCTACAGCCTGCTCGGCTATCTCGCGGGCCGCACGTTCGTGCATTCGAGCGTGCGTGACGCCATCCGCGATGCCTATGCCGATCTCGCACGGTCGCACCCCGACCTGCGCTACGTCTACGCCGAGGCCGGCTGGCCCTGGGGTGGGCCGTTCCCGCCGCACAAGACGCACGCGAACGGCACGGCCGTCGACTTCATGGTGCCGGTGCGCACGACGGACGGCGCCATCACGGAAGTGCCGACCAACGCGCTCAACAAATACGGCTACGCGCTCGAGTTCGACCGGCAGGGCCGCTCCGGCGACTACCAGATCGACTGGCCTTGCATCTGCTGGCGCTGGAGAAGGCCGCGAAGGCGCATGGCGTGCGCGTGCAGGCCGTGATCTTCGACGGGCCGATGCAGCCGAAGCTGTTCGCCACGGCGCCGGGACGGGAGTTGCAGGGGCGCATGCAGTTCGTTGGGCAGGCCTGGATCCGCCACGATGAGCACTACCATGTGAATTTCGCGGTCCCTTGCCGGTAGGCAGTGGCCTGCCCTGGGCATTGCTTCACGGGGCGAGCCCGGGCGCTCACCTTGCTGCCACAAATGCAATGTTATAACGTTTGCCACGCCTCACCCGCTCCACGCTATGGCGGCAGGAAAGGCGAACCGATCCTTTCAAACGACCCGGAGACGGCATGAGGCTTCGTACCCCCCTTATCGGCGCGCTGGCGTTCGCGGCGTCGGCGTCTCTGGCGGCTGTCGCCTTCGCGGCGGACGACGGCCACACCGAGCATGGCGCCCACCAGCACGGCCACGGCACGCTGACGATGGCCATCGAGAACACCACGGTGTCGCTGGAACTGCGCGTGCCGGGCAACGACATCCTGGGCTTTGAGCACCCGCCTGCCACGGACCAGGAGAAGAAGCTCGTGGCAGAAGCCAAAGTGAAGCTCGCCGATGCGCTCGGCATGTTCGGCATTCCGAAGGATGCCGGGTGCGCCGTCACCGAGACCGATGTCCATATGCACGGCGGCGACCACGACGGTGACGACGACGAGAAGGAAGCGCAGAAGGCCGATACGGGTGCGCAGCCCGCGCACACGCACGAGCACAGCGCGGTCCACGCCAAGTACACGTTGACCTGCCGCACGCCGCAGGCAATCAAGGCGCTCGACATCGCCCTCTTCGCCGCGTTTCCGGGTTCGCAGGAACTCGACATCGTGGCCGTGTCCGAGAAGGGTCAGGCGAAAGTCGAGGCGACGCGCAAGGTGCCGAAGGTGTCCTTGCCGGGATTGTGGTGAGAGCGGGGCTCGTGACGATGCAGGCAACCGCAGCGGCGCAGCCGGGAAGTTCGCGCGCCATCGTCGCGGTTTCGGACCTCGCGTTCGCGTGGGCCCGCGGCGGCTTCGCGCTCGACGTGAAGGCCTTCTCGCTCGCCAAGGGGCGATGCGTTCTGCTCCTCGGCCCCTCGGGCAGCGGAAAGTCGACCTTCCTTGGGCTCCTGTGCGGGATCCTGACGCCGCGGGAAGGCCGGATCGAGATCCTGGGTCAGGACATCGCGCGTCTCTCGGCGTCGCGGCGCGACGCATTCCGGGCGGAGCACATCGGCGTCATCTTCCAGATGTTCAACCTGCTGCCCTACGGCAACGTGATCGATAACGTCGTGCTGCCGCTGAGCTTTGCGCCGCAGCGCCGTGCGCGCGTCGCCGCAGCCGGTGGCGCGGAGGCGGAAGCGCGCCGCCTGCTCGGGCGGCTCGGGCTGCCGGAGGATGTCGTGGGCGGGCGCACCGTCGCCAATCTCAGCGTCGGCCAGCAGCAGCGCGTCGCCGCGGCCCGAGCGCTCATCGGCGCCCCTGAACTCATCGTCGCGGACGAGCCGACCTCGGCCCTCGATCGCGACCGCCAGGCCGCATTCCTCGATCTCCTGTTCGAGCAGGCGGGCGAAGCCGGCGCGACGCTCATCATGGTGAGCCACGACGAAACGCTCGGGCCCCGCTTCGACGACGTGCTGCGCCTCGACCAGATCCTGAGCCCGCGCGGGTCTGTCGCTGCATGATCATCCACCGCCTCGCCCTCAAGTCGCTGCGCAACCGGTGGGTCACGGCGCTGCTCACCGTCATCGCCATCTCGCTCAGCACGGCGCTGCTGCTCGGCGTCGAGAAAGTGCGCACCGGCGCGCGGCAGAGTTTCGCCGACACCATCTCGGGCACGGATCTCCTCGTCGGCGCGCGCTCGGGCGCGATCCAGCTTCTGCTCTATTCGGTGTTCCGCATCGGCAACGCGACCAACAACATCGGCTGGGCGGCCTACGAGGACATCACGCACCATCCCGACGTCGCCTGGACCGTGCCGCTGTCGCTCGGCGACAGCCACAAGGGGTTCCGCGTGCTCGGCACCAGCGTGGACTACTTCACGCGCTACAAGTTTCGCGGCACGCAGAATTTGCGCTTTGCCGCCGGCAAGCCGTTTGATGACTTGTTCGACGCGGTGATCGGCGCCGATGTCGCCCGGGCGCTCGGCTACAAGGTGGGCGACCCCATCGTGCTCGCGCATGGGCTCGGCTCCGTCTCGTTCGTGGAGCACGGCGACAAGCCGTTCCGCATCGCAGGGATCCTGGAGAAGACGGGCACGCCCGTCGACCGCACGGTGCATGTCAGCCTCGCCGGCATCGACGCGATCCACGTGGACTGGCAGAGCGGCGGCCGCGTGCCGGGCCAGGCGGTCACGGCGGACGAGGTGCGTAAGATGGACCTCAAGCCGCAGGCGATCACGGCGGCGATGGTCGGGCTGAAATCGAAGCTCGCGACATTCCGCGTGCAACGCGCCATCAACGAGTATCGCAAGGAGCCGCTGTCGGCGATCATCCCGGGCGCGGCGCTGCAGGAATTGTGGGAACTGCTCGGCACGGCGGAGACGGCGCTCGGCGCGATCTCCGCCATGGTGGTCGCGACCGCGCTCCTCGGCATGGTGACCATGATTCTGACCACGCTCAACGAGCGGCGCCGCGAGATGGCAATCCTGCGTTCCGTCGGCGCGGGGCCGCGTACCGTGCTCGGCCTGCTCGTTGCGGAAGCCACAGCGCTGACAGCGGCCGGCGTCGTGCTCGGGCCCTGCCTGCTCTATCTGGCGCTCGCCCTGCTGCAGCCCTATATCGATGCCAACTACGGCCTGCACATCGGCATCGCGCCGCCGACCGCTACGGAACTCGCGATGCTGGCTGCGATCCTCGTGGCCGGCATCCTGGCAGGCCTGCTGCCCGCGATCCGCGCCTACCGCCTGTCGCTCGCAGACGGTATGACGGTGCGCACGTGAGATGCGAAACTTCGCAATGGAGATGAGCATGAGGCGTTCCCCGATCCTGTCTCTCGCCGTAACCGCTGCCATTGCCGCGTCTCTCGCGGGCGCGCCGGCCGTGGCGCAGGCGGTCCGTGCGCTGAAGTGGGACGAACTCGTGCCGGCCGGGCCGCCGAAGCCCTTGAAGCCGTTCTTCGGCAGCCGCCCTGCGCCCTCTGAGGGCGGGCGTCCCTCGGACGATGCGACACCGCCGAGCGAGGATCGCGCCTGGATGTCGGGCCCGGCGCAGCAGAGCACGGGCCCGGTGCCGGTCGTGACGGCACTCGACGGCGAGCGCGTGAAGATCGGCGGCTACGTCGTGCCGCTCGATTTCGAGGCGACGAAGGTGAAAGAATTCCTGCTCGTGCCGTTCGTCGGCGCCTGCATTCACGTGCCGCCGCCGCCCGCCAACCAGATCGTCTTCGTGAAGACGGCGCAGGCCTTCGAGGTGAAGGGCAGCTTCGATCCGGTCTGGGTCACGGGCAAGCTTGCCGTGGCAACCACCTTCACGGGCCTCGCGGAGGCCGGCTACACGATCGAGGCGGATGCCGTGGAGACGCGGGCGAAGTAGGCCCGGCGGCAGCACCGCAACCTCCCGTTAGACCTCCTGGACGACCTGCATCAGGCGGAGCTCATTGCTCCGATAGCTGATTATTGTTTTCGTGCTGCTTTTCTCGAAATTCGATACCAACCGTACACTTATAGTTAAACTCGAAATGCGAGTGTTCCGCACAAAGAGTGGCTTCTCACGGATTGCGGATCCAACCATGAAACTCGGCAGCCTGCTGATCGCCGCGAGCGTCTCGCTTTCGGCCCTGGGTGGCGGTTTGGCGACCTACATCGCCGTGACCAAGTATCAGGCCATGGGCCGCGTCAGCGAGGCGCAAAGTCGGCTGCAAGTCGTGCGCGCCGTCAGCGACATCCCGCGCTATCTCAATTCCGAGCGTGGCTACGCCACCAACCTCCTCTATGCGCCGGGCGCGATCGATGCCGCCGGAACGGCCGGCCACGAGAAGGTGCGCAAGTTCACCAGCGACGCGCGCGACAAGGCCATGGCCGTGCGCACGACGCTGCCGGGGTCGCTCGATGATCGCGCCGCCATCGTCGCCGTGATCGAAGACCTCAACGCCAAGCTCAACGCCCTGCGCGCCGAGATCGATACGTCGCTCGCGCGCGCACCCGACGAGCGCCGCCAGGACGCGCGCAAGATCATCGCCGGCAATGCCGCGCTCAATGCGGTCGCCACGAAGCTTATCAACGACCAGGTGCGCCGCATGGCGCTGCTGGACGGCGAGGCCTATCGGCAGGCGAACTTCGCCAGCACCGCGTGGTCGCTGCGCGATGTCGGCGGCCTCAACGCCAGCCTGCACAAGAACATGGTGGGCTTCCGCCGCCCGGCGACGGAAGCGGAGAAGCTCGAGGTCGCGCGCACGCAGGCCCGCAACGATCACATCCACGCCTCGCTGATGGAGCTGCGCAACGATACCGCCACCAACGCGGGCGTGAAGGCCGCGCTCGAGGTGATGCATGCCGCCTACGTCGATCGCTTCGGCAAGCTGCTCGAGGGCATCCGCCGCGAAGCCGAGACCGGCAACTTCACGATGGACGCGCAGCGCTTCTACGACGAATCCCAGCCCGCGCTCGGCACGGTCGTGACGGTGCGCGACGCCTTCTACGCCAACGCCGACGAGGTTCTGGCCGCGGCCTATGCGGGTGCGCGCAACAGCCTGCTCATCGCGCTCACGGCGCTTGCCGTCGTGATCGGCGTCAGCGGCGCGGTGATCGTCGTCGTGCGGCGCTGGGTGACGGGCCCCATTGTCCAACTCACCGAGCGCATGACCAAGCTCGCTGCCGGCGACGTCGCGAGCGCCATTCCGAGCACGGAGCGCGGCGACGAGATCGGCGCCATGGCGCGCACCGTCGTGGTGTTCCGCGATGCGGCCCTCGACAAGGCGCGCATGGAGCAGGAGGCCGAGGAGGCCCGCGTCAAGGCGGCGCGTGAGCGTCTCAGCGCCCAGGAAGAAGCCATCAATGCCGAGCGCGAGATGGTGTCGCGCTCGATCGGGGCGGGCATGGCGCGGCTCGCCGAGAAGGACCTCACCTTCCGTCTCACCGACGACCTGCCCGAGGCCTACGCGCAGCTGCAGAGCGATTTCAACACGGCGATGGGCGAACTCGAGCAGGCGCTGCTCAGCGTCGTCAGCAGCGGAGGCGCCATCTCCGGCAGCTCGCAGGAGATCACGCGTTCCGCCGACGATCTTTCCAAGCGCACCGAGCAGCAGGCTGCGAGCCTCGAAGAGACGGCCGCCGCGCTCGACGAAATCACCGCCACGGGCAAGAAGGCCGCGGAAGGTGCCGAGCACGCGCGTGACGTCGTCGCTACCGCGAAGGTTGACGCAGAGAAGGCGCGCGTCGTCGTGCGCAGCACGGTCGAGGCCATGGGCGGCATCGAGAAGAGCGCCCAGCAGATCAACCAGATCATCGGCGTGATCGACGAGATCGCGTTCCAGACCAACCTGCTCGCACTCAACGCGGGCGTGGAAGCGGCACGTGCCGGCGATGCCGGCCGCGGCTTCGCGGTGGTCGCCTCCGAAGTGCGGGCGCTGGCGCAGCGCTCGGCCGAGGCCGCCAAGGAGATCAAGGGTCTCATTTCGACGTCGACGACGCAGGTCGCCGAAGGTGTCGATCTCGTCGCCGCAACGGGTACGGCGCTCGAGCGCATCCTCGAGCAGGTGAACGAGATCAACTCTGCCGTCGTCGACATTGCGGCCGGCGCCAAGGAACAGGCGACCGGGCTGCAGGAAGTCAACACCGCCATCAATCAGATGGACCAGACCACGCAGCAGAACGCGGCGATGGTGGAAGAGACGACGGCTGCGAGCCACGCGCTCGCGCAGGAAGCCGCGCAACTCTCCGAGATGATCGCGCTGTTCAAGCTGAGCGGCGCGCGCGGCGGCGGCAACGTCACACCGCTGCGGTCTGCCCCCCGTGCAGCGGCGCGTCCCGCTGCGAAGACCGCACCTGCCCGCACCGCGAGCGCCGCGCAGCGTCAGCCGGAACCCGCCGCCCAAGGCGACTGGGAAGATTTCTGAGCGGGCGCGGCCGCCGTAAAGCGGCAACGCGTTCGAAGAATGAAAGTGAGTTCGTTGCGCGCTCCGCGGGCACCGCTCACCTGCGCGCCGCTACGACAGCCGGCTAAGTCTTGGAGCGGGTGAAGGGAATCGAACCCTCGTATTCAGCTTGGAAGGCTGCTGCTCTACCATTGAGCTACACCCGCGTCCGAGGGCGTGCACTATCAGGAATTGGGGTTGGAGTTCAAGTCTCTTGAGCGGACAGCCGGCCGAAGCCGAGGGCCCAGCGAACCCACCTGTCGCCACATTCTCGGGGATTACCGTGCCGAGCCGCGTCGCGTGCGGTCGGCTGCTCAAGCTCTCGGCGGACCTTCTCGTTGAAGCGGGTCACGCGCCGAGGCAGGCCAGCGCACCTACTTCGCCAGACGGCGGAACCAACCGAGGCCTTCGGAGGTGCCGGCGCGGGGACGGTACTCGCAGCCGACCCAGCCCGCGTAGCCGGTGCGGTCGAGCAGGTCGAAGATGTGGGGGTAGTTCACCTCGCCGAGATCGGGCTCGTGGCGGTCCGGGACGCCGGCGATCTGCACGTGGCCGACGCCCGCCTGGAAGCGCTCGTAGGTGCGCGTGATGTCGCCCTCGACGATCTGGCAATGGTAGAAATCCATCTGCACCTTGGCGTTGTCGGCGCCGGTCTCGCGACACGCGGCGTGCGCCTCGTCCTGCCGGTTCAGGAAGAATCCCGGGATGTCGCGCGTGTTGATGGGCTCGATGACGACCGTGACGCCGAGCGGCTTGGCCGCGGCCGCAGCGTGGGCGATGTTCTTCACGTAGGTCTCACGGTGACGGGCGCGATCCGCGCCCGCGGGCAGGAGGCCGGCCATCACATGCAGCCGCTTGTTGCCGAGCACCGCAGCGTATTCGAGCGCCTGCGCGATGCCGGCCTTGAACTCCTCTTCGCGGCCGGGCAGAGAAGCGAGGCCGCGCTCGTTCGCCTCCACGTTGCCGGGCGGGCCGTTGAAGAGCGCGAGTTCCAGGCCGTTGTCCACGAGCCGCTGCTTGATCTCGCCCGCGGCGAAGTCGTACGGGAACATGAACTCGACGCCCTTGAAGCCATCGCGGGCGGCGGCCGCAAAGCGATCGAGAAAGGCGTGCTCGGTGTACATCATCGTCAGGTTGGCGGCGAACTTCGGCATGGTGGCCTCCCAAAATTGAAACGCGCTGGCGTGCTGGATCAGCCCCGCGGGAATTTGCGTTCGAGGTCGGCGATCTGCTCCGGCGTCAGCGGCCGGGTCCGGTGCCCTTGCAGGAGAAGATGCAGTTTCGCATTGGCCTCCAACTCCTCGGTCGCATCGGCGGCGGCCGACAGGCTCGTGCCCGCGACGACGGGACCGTGGTTGGCAAGCAGCATGGCGTGATGCTTCTTCGCGACGCCACGGACGGCGTCGGCGAGCGCCATGTCGCCCGGCGCAAAGTAAGGCACGAGCGGCAGCGTGCCGACGCGCATGACGTAGTACGCGGTGAGCGGCGGCAGCAGATTGCACGGGTCGAGCCCGTCGATCACCGATGCCGCGACCGAGTGCGTGGCGTGCAGGTGCACGACAGCGCCCGCCTTCGGCCGCTCTTCGTACATGGCAAGGTGCAGGAAACTCTCCTTCGACGGCGGATCGCCCGAAAGAAGCTTGCCCTGCCAATCGAGTTTCGACAGGCGCGCCGGATCAAGACGGCCGAGGTTCGAGCCCGTGGGGGTGAGCAGCCAGCCATCTTCGCAGCGCGCGCTGATGTTGCCCGTCGAGCCATGCGTGAGGCCGCGGTCGTACATGGATTTCGCGAGCAGGCAGATCTCTTCGCGGAGCTTGGTTTCGATCACCGCGTCGCCTCCAATTGCGCGAGCGCCTTCGCGAAAAAGTCCGCGGTGCCGAAGTTACCGGACTTGAGGGCCAGCGCGATCGGCTCACCGCCGAGCGTCACGGTCCATGGCACGCCGGGATCGATCTGCGGGCCGATGCGCAACGCCGTCACGCCCAGCGCGCTGACGACGGCGCCGGACGTTTCGCCGCCGGCGACGATCAGCTTGCGGACGCCGGCCGCGACGAGGGCCTTTGCCACGTGCGCCAGCGCCTCCTCCACGACGGCACCGGCGCGCGCGACGCCGAGTTCCGCCTGCGCGGCCTTGACGTCGTCGGGCGTCGCGGTGGCGTAGATGAGGACGGGGCCGCTTGCGACCTGGTCCTTGGTCCATGCGATCGCGTCTTCGACCGCGGCTGGACTGTTCGCCAGGGCTACGGGATCGAGCTTGAACGCGGGGCGCGACGCCTTCCACTGCGCAACCTGCGCGTTGGTCATGTCCGAGCAGCTTCCCGACACCACGGCCGAGAGGCCGGTCACGTTCGGGAGCGCAGCGCTGGTGGCCGCATGCTTAAGGCGTCCTGCGCGGCGGTGCGCATTGGCAATGCCGAGGCCGACGCCCGATCCGGCCGTGACCAGGGCAAAGTCGGCCGTGCTCTCGGCGATGACATCGAGATGCGCATCGGCGAGCGCATCGACGATGGCGACGCCGGTGCCCTCGCTCCGCAGCTTCGCGATCGCCTGGCGGACGGCCTCAGTGCCTTTGTCGAGGGTCGTGTAGCTGATCAGGCCGACCTTGCGCTGCGTCTGCGCCTGCATCACGCGGACGAGGCTCGCATCCGTCATCGGCGTGAGCGGATGGTTGCGCATGCCCGATTCCGACAGCAGCACGTCGCCGACGAAGAGATACCCGCGGCAGATGGTGCGGCCGTTCTCGGGGAAGGCGGGGCAGGCGATGGTGAAGTCCGTGCCCATCGCATCCATCAGGGCTTCGGTCACGGGGCCGATGTTGCCCTTGGGCGTCGAATCGAAGGTGGAGCAGTACTTGAAGTAGACCTGCTTGCAGCCTTGGCCCTTCAGCCACCCCAGAGCGGCGAGCGACTGGGCGACGGCGTCGGCCGGCGCGATGGTGCGCGATTTCAGCGCGATGACGACGGCGTCCACCTCGTCCGGCAGCGGCGCCGTCGGCACGCCGATGGTCTGGATCGTGCGCATGCCGCCGCGCACGAGCATGTTGGCGAGATCGGTGGCGCCGGTGAAATCGTCGGCGATGCAGCCCAGAAGCAACGTCATCTCGTGGGCCCGCTCACTTCGCCTTGGGCAGTTCGATGCCGGGGAAGATCTTGACGACGGCTGCGTCGTCTTCGGCGCCGTGGCCGGCAGCTGCTGCCATCAGGAACATCTGGTGCGCGGCTGCGGTGAGCGGCAGCGGGAACTTGTGGCCCTTGCCGGCCTCCAGCACGATGCCGAGATCCTTGACGAAAATATTCACGGCCGAGCGCGGCGCATAATCGCCGTCGAGAATATGGGGCACGCGGTTCTGGAACATCCAGGACGATCCGGCGCTGTTCGATATGACCTCGTAGAGCACGTTCGGGTCCGCGCCCGCCTTGATGCCGAGCGCCATCGCCTCGGCGGAAGCGGCAATGTGCACGCCGGCGAGGAGTTGGTTGATCATCTTGACCTTCGAGCCGGTGCCGGCCGCGTCGCCCAGGCGATAGACCTTCTGCGCGATGGCGGATAGCACGGCCTCGCACTTCGCGAAGGCCTCGGGGGAGCCTGATGCCATGACGGTCATCTCGCCTGTGGCCGCCTTCGCTTCGCCGCCTGAGACGGGCGCGTCGAGCATCAGGATGCCACGCTCGCCGAGGCGCACGGCGAGCTTCTCCGCGTAGTCGGGCGGCAGGGTCACGCTCATGATGACGGTGGTGCCGGGTTTCATGGCCGCCACGGCGCCGCCTTCGCCGAACAGCACGCTTTCGACCTGCTCGGCGTTGACGACCAGGACGACGAGGATCGCGCAGTCTGCTGCAAGACCCGCAGGACTGGCGGTACCCTTCGCCCCCTGCGCCACGAAGCTCTCGACCACGGCCGGGCGGACATCGCAGACGGTGACGGGGAAGCCGTTGCGCAGGAGCGACTTGGCAACGCCGCCTCCCATGGAGCCGAGGCCGATCACACCCACGCGCGGTTTGCCCATCCGATTTCCTCCTGCGACGACTGCCTGGCGTCTTGCGCCCAGTTGTAGAGCATTTGACGGGCGGGAGGTAGCCGCCGGACGAAAGCCCCGCGCGGTGTGCGTCGACCCTGCCGCCGCGGCCCTCATCGCCCCCTATCGAGCGCTGTTGCACCGGCTTCTCGCAATGGATCTCCCGTTCATGCTTCTTTCACCCTGTTTGCAGGCGCGAAGGCCGCGAACCGAAAACCCGCGATTTATCGGGCTTTCGACTGGTGCAGGGATTCTCAATGTTTACCGGAAATTCTCCGCCTGCTGCTAAGTTTGCGCGTCGTCGGGGGGCCAGTTCGCTCCCTTTGCATGTGTATGTCTCGTCGGGTGCGTATGGCTCACACGCTCATAGCCCAGCTCGAATCTGCGCGGAGCCAGATCGAGGATAAATTCTCGAGGGCGGGAACGTTCCTCCAAGATGCGCTGGCGCTCATCGAACAGCAGCTCAAGGTTCTGGGTTCGCTCAGCAAGGCGCTCGATCCCGAGGCCATCGGCAGTGCCACGCAGGACCTGTTCGCGACAGCCGAAAGCCTGCACGCGCTGCCGGACGAGATCCAGGCGCGCAGCAACCGCATGCGCGGGCTGACGCGCGACGTGCAGGCGCTGCGCCCGCAGATCAACGAAATCTGCGGCCTCTTGCGCTATCTGCGCGCGTTCGCCTTCAACGTGAAGATCACGGCCGCAGGAATGGGCGAGGAAGCCGCGCAATTCAGCAGCTTCTCGCAGGAGATGGGCACGCGCATCGACCAGGGTGACAAGCAGATCCGCGTGTTCGCCGAGAATCTCGAAGCGCTCAACGTCCAGATCGTCGGTGCGTTGCAGATCGAAACCGCGCTCGACACCCAGGTGCGCTCGATGCTGCCGCAGGTGCCGCAGCGCCTTTCCGCCGACGCCAGCTCGATGCGGGAATACAACCTGCGCGTCTCGGATGCGACGAAGCGCATCACGCAATTGGCGCGCGAAGTGCAGATGCACGTGTTGACGGCGCTCTCCTCGCTGC
>RXJK01000110.1:0-10597 GCA_003963125.1 Hyphomicrobiales bacterium | reverse complement strand
TACGGTGCGCCAGCGCATCGAGCATGTGCAGAGCGGGCTCGAAGCGCTCGACGCGCTGGTCGAGCGCCTGACCGCCGAGGGCGCTGCGGGCGACCAGTGCGAGCGTCTTGCCTCGCACGTGCGGGCCATGCTCGCTGCCCAGCTCACCGATACGGCCGAGATCTTCGACGCCGAAATCAAGCGCATGATGGACCTGATGGCACAGATCGCCGAGGGGACCAACAATCTCGTCCTCGCGCTCGATCTCGAGCAGGGCGACGGCAACTCGCTGCGCGGCCTGGAACAGAGCGTGGCGCAGGCGTTCGTGCTCGTCGAGGGCATGGAGCGCGCGGCCGAGCAGGCCGATACGGTGCAGGTGGCGACGGGCAAGGCGGTGCAGGAACTCCTCGCCCGCGTCGGCAGCGTGCAGGAAGTGAAAGACGAAGTGCAGTACATGGCGCTCAACACGTCGCTGCGCTGCGTGCACATCGGCGAGATCGGGCGGCCGCTGCAGGTGGTCGCGACGGAGCTCAGCACCTATTCGAAACATCTGGAGGCGTCCGCCGCCTCGACCATGAAGGGCGTAGAGCGGCTCGCCGCCACGGCCCAGCAGGGCGGATCGAGCAGCAGCGCGCTCGGCGGCAAGCAGAAGCTGCAGGCCGCCACGATGCGCCTGCGCGAGGCCGCCGACGTCGTCGAACTCGACCTGCGCGAGGCCGTCACGCAGGGACAGGCCCTCGTCGGCAAACTCGCGAATGCCGCCGAGAAACTCAATTTCAAGGCCGAGATGGTCGATATCGTCTATCAGGCGGCCAGCAACCTCGGCAAGGAAGGCAGCTTCGAAGCCAACCTCGACGAGATCGCCACGCCGCTCGCCGAGATCATGGGCAAGCTCGCCAAGACCTACACGATGGCGCGCGAGCGCCAGGTGCACGCGGAGTTCGCGCCCGGCGGCATGGGCATCGAGGACGTCACCGAAACGGAAGAGAACGAAGACGCCTTCGAGATGTTCGCGTAATCCGCGGCGCATCTGGTCTGACAACGGTGCGTCGGCCCTCTCCGATCTCTGCGCGCTGCGCCGCCGGCCGGGTTGGTAATCCCTGACCGCTCCACTTGCTGCGTTCCCGGAAGACGTGCGCAAGCACGGCTGTCCGGGACCTTGCCGCGTGAGAGTGATCCTCAAGGGGGAAAGACCCCGGCTCTCGCTGCGCTCGGCCGGGGACGCAAAAAAGGTGAGGTCTGTGCGCGACAGGGCTCGCAAAGAAGTCGGGCGTTGAGCGAGCCGGACGGCCGTCAGTCGCGGGCGGCGATGAGCATGTCGCGGGCGATGTCGTCGAGCGAGACGATCTTCTGGGCCGCGCCGCGGGCGATGGCTTCCTTCGGCATGCCGAAGACGATCGAGCTCGCCTCGTCTTGCGCGATGGTGAAGGCGCCCGAGTTCTTCATCTCTTCGAGACCGCGCGCGCCATCGTCACCCATGCCCGTCATGATCACGCCCACCGCGTTGGCGCCGGCGGAGCGCGCAGCGGACCGGAACAGCACGTCGACCGAGGGGCGATGCCGCGACACGAGCGGGCCCGTCTTGACGGACACATAATATCGCGCGCCTTGCCGCTCGAGCAGCATGTGCTTGTCGCCCGGCGCGATGAGCACGTGACCGCGCAGCACGGGGTCGCCGTCGGCGGCCTCCTTGATCTCCACCTCGCACAGCGAGTTGAGGCGCTTGGCGAAGGCGGCCGTGAACTTCTCCGGCATGTGCTGGACGATGACGATGCCCGGCGCATTGGAGGGCAGCGTCTCGAGTACCACGCGCAAGGATTCCGTGCCGCCCGTCGAGGCGCCGATGCAGATGACCTTCTCCGTCGTCTTCGCCATGGCCCGGCCCGTGGGGGGCGGCAGCATGGCGTCGGCGGTGAGCTTCTTCTCGGGGTTCAACGACGGCGGACGCGGGCGCCGCGCGCTCAGGCGGGCCTTGGCCGCGCTCTTCACCACGTCGCAGATGCGCGTGCGCTGCTCGGCCAGATGATCGGCCACGCCGATCTTGGGTTTCAGGATGACGTCGACGGCACCGGCTTCCAGCGCCTGCATGAGGGTTTCGGACCCGGCTTCCGTGAGCGACGAGCACATCACGACCGGCACCGGGCGCTGCGCCATCAGGCGGCGCAGGAAGGTGATGCCGTCCATGCGCGGCATCTCGACGTCGAGCGTGATGACATCGGGGATCTCCTCCGCGAAATGGCGCGCGGCAACGACGGGATCCTGGGCCACCGCCATGACCTCGAGCTCGGGGTCGCTGCTGATCACATCCGCGAGCGTCTGGCGCACGCTGGCCGAGTCGTCGATGATCAGGACGCGGGTCTTCTTCTTCATCGCAGGCCCTCCAGGCTCTGTTTATTCCTTCATCAGGATCGTGCCGGCGACCTGCTTGAGCGGCAGGTTGAAGCCCGAAACGGTTTCCGAGTGGCCGACGAACAGATGCCCGCCCGGTGCCAGGCAGTCGGCAAGCTTGCGCAGCACTTTGCCTTGCGTCGCCTTGTCGAAGTAGATGAGAACATTGCGGCAGAAGATGAGGTCCATCGGATCGCCGATGCGGTAGCTCTCGCTCATCAGGTTGAAACGCGCAAAGCCGATGCGCGCGCGCAGCCTGGGGCTCATGCGGACCCTGCGATCGCGCGGATCCTGCGGGCGCATGACGTACTTGTCGGCCAGCGGGCGCGGTACCGGGTCGACCATGTCGGACGCGTAGATGCCCTTCAGGGCCGTTGCCAGCACGTCCGTGCTGAGGTCGGTTGCGAGGATGCGGTAATCGATCCCGGTCTGGTCGGCGAATTCATCGAGCAGCATGGCGAGCGTATAGGGTTCGGCGCCGATCGAGCAGGCCGAGCTCCAGGCGCGGATGCCGCGCGACCCGCGCGCGGCGATCTGCGGCAGGATGGTCTCGCGCATGTAGGCGAAATGCGCGGGCTCCCGGAAGAAGTCGGTCTTGTTGGTCGTGACGACGTCGATGAGATGCAGGAATTCCGCCTCGATGCCGTCATGATCGAACAGAAAGCGGCAGTACTCCTCGAGCGAGGCATGGCCCGTCGCGCGAACACGGCGGCGCAGCCGGCCTTCGAGCATGGTGGTCTTGCTCGCGGGCATGCGTATGCCGCTGTAGTCCTGGATGATGTGGGCCAGGCGATCGAAGTTCCGCTTGCTCAAACGGTCGGTCGATTCATACGCATCCGATTGAAGAAGCTCTGCGGTATTCATGTCGGTTACTCACGTCCGGAACTGGAATTGATCAGGGTCATCCCGCCATGCGGAGGGCGGGCTTCAGCGCCTCGGCTTCGCTGTCGCTGAACAGCTGCGGCAGGTCGATGAGCACCACGAAGCCGCTGGCGCGGCGCACCACGCCCGAGATGTAGGTGGAGTTCCAGCGCACGCCGATATCGGGCGCCTGCTCGATCTGGTCGCTGTTGAAGGGCGCCACTTCGTACACGCGATCGGCGACGAGGCCGATGGAGAGCACGCGGTCGGCCAGCATCACGTCCACCACCAGCACGCGTGTGTGCGGCGTGGCGACGGCGGCCGTCATGCCGAGGCGCGTGCGCAGATCGATGGTGGGGACACCCTGGCCGCGCACGTCCGTCAGACCCAGCAGGTAGGACGGGCCGTTCGGGATCTTGAAGGGCGCCCGGTAATCGAGGATCTCGCGCACGATGCTGACGGGAAGCGCGAAGACCTCCTCGCCCAGGCTGAACGTCACGTACTGTGCTTCGTTGGCGGTGCGGCTCATCATGCAGTCTCCTTGAAGTGTTCGTCGTCCTTGTCGGGTCCACCCATCTGCAGGTCGAGGGCGAAGCCCTTCACGCGGGACTGCAACTCGCCCACGGTATTGCGCTGCGCAGCCGGCTTCTTTCCCTTCGCGGCCGGCGCGGCCTTGGCAGGTGCGGGCGCCTTCGAGGAAGACTTGCGGGCTGCGACCGGAGCCTGGACGGGAGCCGGCGCCCTCTGCGCGCCGGCGTTGTCGACGCGGAAGAAGGCGATCGAGGTCTGGAGTTCCTCGGCCTGGGCGGCCAGTTCTTCCGACGTCGCCGACATCTGCTCCGAGGCCGCCGCGTTCTGCTGCGTGACCTTGTCGAGCTGCTGAATGGCCTCGTTGATCTGCGAGGCACCCACATCCTGCTCGCGGCAGGCGGCGCTGATCTCGGAGACGAGCTCGGCCGTCTTGCGGATATCCGGGACCAGGCGCACCAGCATCTCGCCGGCTTCCTGGGCAACCTTAACGGTGTCGCCCGAAAGCGCGCTGATCTCGGCGGCAGCCGTCTGGCTACGTTCCGCGAGCTTGCGCACTTCCGACGCCACGACCGCGAAGCCCTTGCCGTGCTCGCCGGCGCGGGCCGCTTCGACGGCCGCGTTGAGGGCGAGCAGATCGGTCTGACGCGCGATCTCCTGCACGATCGAGATCTTCTCGGCGATGGTGCGCATGGCGTTGACCGCGCGGGTGACCGCCTCGCCGCTCGACTCGGCATCCTTCGAGGACTGACGGGCGATCTTCTCGGTCTGGGCCGCGTTGTCGGCGTTCTGCTTGATGTTGGCGGCCATCTCCTCCATGGAGGCGGAGGCTTCCTCGGCGGAGGCAGCCTGCTCCGTTGCGCCCTGCGAGACCTGCTCGGACGCGGACGAAAGCTGCTGGCTGCCCGAGGACACGTTGTCGGCAGCGGCGAGCGCGTCGCCGACGACGCCACGCAGGCGCTCGACCATGTTCTCCAGCGCGATGCCGAGGATGTCCTTGTCCGAGAGGGGCTTCGGTTGCACCGTCAAGTCGCCTTCGGCCACCTTCTCGGCGATCGAGGCCGTGGCACGAAGGTTCTTCAGCATCTGAGCGAGCGCGGTGCCGAGCATGTCCCGGTCGGACATGGGCTTGGCCTCGACGCCGAGGTCGCCCTCCGCGACTTTGCCCGCGACACCGGCGGTGGCGCGCAGGTTCTGCGTCATGCGCACCAACGCATGGCCCAGCACGTCCTTGTCCGACAGGGGCTTGGGATCGACCGAAAGGTCGCCCTGAGAGATCGTGTCGGCGACGTTGGCGACAGCCTGCAGGCCGTCGGTCATCTTGTTGACGTTGGTGACGAGGTCCTTGATCTCGTCGTTGGTCGTAACGGTGACGCGCTGCGAAAGATCGCCGATGGCGACGGCGTCGACGGATCGTCCCAGGGCAGCCAGGCCGCGGTTGATGCCGACGATGATCCAGAAGGCGAAGCCGAAGGCCGCGGCGAGCGCGACGAACGATACGGCCAGCAGCGTGTACTTTGTCTCGACGTATTGCTCGGTCGCATCATCGACGGCCTTCTTCAGCCGCTCGCTGTTGAAGCCGACGGATTCGTTGAGGCGCTTCGTCAGGTCATTGGCGATCTCGCGGGCCTCGCCGTTCGAGTAGGCTGTCGCTGCCGCCTTGTCGCCGGCCAGAACCAGATCGCGCACGCGGTCATCCGACTGGAAGAAGCGATCCGCGACAGCCTTGTTCTCGAGCCATGCCTGCTTGCGGGTCGATAGCGCGGTTATCTCGGCGATTGCCGCCTGGAAGGCCTTGCGGGCCTCCTCGTTCTGCGTGCGAAGGGCGGCGAGTTCGGCAGGGCTCGAGGCGATCACTGTGTTCTTCTGGGCGCGAATGATCTCGAGCATGCGCACGTTCAGCGTATAGGCCAGCTCCATCCGCCGGGATGGGCCGTTGGCGAAATCAACCATGCCCTGGTTGAGCTTGCTGGCGCTGAACACGCCCATCACGGCCGCTACCGCAAGGAGCGCGATGGTTACGCCGAACGCCAAAATCAGCTTCGCTTTGATCGTCAGTCTCATGGCCTTATCCTTCCACTACCGGGGGATCCATCCGAGCGCTGGATCCCCGCTGGCAGTCCCTAGAATTCCCTCATTCGCGTTGCCTCGGGCTTACGCACGCTGCTTGAACTCGTCGTCCTCACGGTCAGGGCCTCCCATCTGCAGGTCGAGGGCGAAGCCTTTCACACGTGATTGCAATTCACCGACCGGATGCCGAGCCGGCGCAGCTGACTTCTTCGCCTTCGAGCTTGACGCCGGCTTCGCCGGTGTCGGCGCCTTGGCCGAGGCCCTGCGCGCGCCGACCTTGGCTGCGGGCGCCCGCTCTGGGGCGTCTGCAACGCGGAAGAATGCTATAGAGGTCTGGAGCTCTTCGGCCTGTGCCGCCAGTTCCTCAGACGTTGCCGACATCTGCTCGGACGCCGACGCGTTCTGCTGCGTGACCTTGTCGAGCTGCTGGATGGCCTCGTTGATCTGCGATGCGCCGATATCCTGCTCGCGGCAGGCGGCGCTGATCTCGGAGACGAGCTCGGCCGTCTTGCGGATGTCGGGGACGAGGCGGACGAGCATGTCTCCCGCCTCCTGGGCGACCTTCACCGTGTCGCCCGAGAGCGAGCCGATCTCGGCGGCGGCCGTCTGGCTGCGCTCCGCAAGCTTCCTCACTTCCGAAGCCACGACTGCGAAGCCCTTGCCGTGCTCGCCGGCGCGGGCCGCTTCCACGGCCGCATTGAGGGCGAGCAAGTCCGTCTGCCGCGCGATCTCCTGCACGATGGAGATCTTCTCGGCGATGGTGCGCATGGCGTTGACCGCGCGAGCCACCGCGTCACCGCTCGCCTCGGCGTCCTTCGACGACTGGCGGGCGATCTTCTCGGTCTGGGCAGCGTTATCGGCGTTCTGCTTGATGTTGGCCGCCATCTCCTCCATCGAGGCCGAGGCCTCCTCGGCGGATGCGGCTTGCTCGGAAGCGCCCTGCGAAACCTGCTCGGAGGAGCTCGACAGCTCCTGGCTGCCGGACGTCACCTGGTCGGCGGCCTTGCCGACGCCGACGGCGAAGCCCGTCAGGTTGTCGATCAGGCCGTTGATGGCATCCTTCATGCGCTGGTGATCGCCGTCGCAGTCGATCTCGACACGCTCGGTGAGATCGCCGGCAGCGACGAGACCGAGCACGCGGTTGCCCTCGTTGATCGGCAGCAGGATGGCATCAAGCATGCCGTTGATGCCCGCCACCAGCTTGCCGAAGTCACCCACGAAGCGTTCTGCTTCACCGCGCTCGCCAAGCTCGCCCGCCGTCGATGCCGCGATCAGGCGCTGCACTTCGCCGGTGATTGCGCGCAGGTTGCCCCGCAGGGTCTCGACCGTCTCGTTGATGAAGGCCTTCTTGCCGGGGAACTTCTCGAGCGGCGCTTCGAAGTTGCCCTCGCCGAAGGCCTTGATGCAGGCCATCGCCTTCTTCTTCACGGCAATGTGGGCGGCCACCATCTCGTTGATGCCGCGGGCCATGGTCGCGAAGTCGCCTGCGAACTTCTCC
This sequence comes from Hyphomicrobiales bacterium, assembly GCA_003963125.1. Taxonomy (GTDB): domain Bacteria; phylum Pseudomonadota; class Alphaproteobacteria; order Rhizobiales; family Hyphomicrobiaceae; genus AWTP1-13. Next base: position 3,273 of record RXJK01000110.1, on the reverse strand, counting down.
GCCGGGACGAAGACGTCGATATCGCCCTTCTCGTGCTCGGCCGACATGTGGTTCATCTCTGCGATCAGACCCTTCAGGTTGCCCCGCAGGGTCTCGACCGTCTCGTTGATGAAGGCCTTCTTGCCCGGGAATTTTTCGAGCGGGGCTTCGAAATTGCCCTCGCCGAAGGCCTTGACGCAGGCCATCGCCTTCTTCTTCACCGCGATGTGCGCCGCCACCATCTCGTTGACGCCGCGTGCCATGGTCGCGAAGTCGCCGGCAAACTTCTCGGCCGGGACGAAGACGTCGATGTCGCCCTTGTCATGCTCGGCCGACATGCGGTTCATCTCGGCGATCAGGCGCTTCAGGTTGCCCCGCAGCGTCTCGATGGTCTCGTTGATGAAGGCCTTCTTGCCGGGGAACTGCTCGAGCGGCGCCTCGAAGTTGCCTTCGCCGAGGGCTTTCACGCAGGCCATCGCCTTCTTCTTCACGGCGATATGCCCGGCCACCATCTGGTTGATGTCCCGGGCCATGGCCGCAACGTCACCGGCAAACCTGTCCGCCGGCACGACCACGTCGATATCGCCCTTCTCATGCTCGCCTGCAACGCGCGACACCTCGCGCGCCAGCGACGACATGGGGCTCGCCGCTGATTCCAGCAGCTCGTTCACCGCCAAGAGGATCTCGCGCGCGTCACCTGTCGCGCCCGCGATGTCGGCACGGCTCGCCAGGTTTCCGCCCGCGAGCGCGCGGCTCACGCGGCGGATTTCGTCGACCGCAGTCTGCGGACGTGAAGAGCGCTGGAACATACTCATGATACTCATTTGATCCTCTCAACGTGATACACAGGCAGGCATTTCGATCTGCGATTTCCTCAGGCACTCTGCTTGAAGTCTGCGTCGTCCTTGTCGGGGCCGCCCATCTGGAGGTCGAGGGCGAAGCCCTTGACCCGAGACTGGAGTTCCCGAACGGGGTTGCGTCCGCCCGCCGACTTCTTCGTCTTGGCGATGGCCGCAGCTTTTGGTGCAACGGGTTTTGCGGGCTTCCGGTGGGCGACTGTCGCGGGCGGCGCCTTGTGTGCGCCGGCGTTGTCGACGCGGAAGAAGGCGATCGAGGTCTGGAGTTCCTCGGACTGGGCGGCGAGTTCTTCCGAGGTCGCCGACATCTCTTCCGAGGCCGCCGCGTTCTGCTGCGTGACCTTGTCGAGCTGCTGGATGGCTTCGTTGATCTGCGACGCGCCGACGTCCTGCTCGCGGCAGGCGGCGCTGATCTCGGAGACGAGTTCAGCCGTCTTGCGGATGTCGGGGACCAGGCGCACCAGCATCTCGCCGGCTTCCTGGGCAACCTTAACGGTGTCGCCCGAGAGTGCGCTGATCTCGGCGGCGGCCGTCTGGCTGCGCTCGGCGAGCTTCCGGACTTCGGAGGCCACGACCGCGAAGCCCTTGCCGTGCTCGCCGGCGCGGGCGGCTTCCACCGCCGCGTTGAGGGCGAGCAGATCGGTCTGGCGCGCGATCTCCTGCACGATCGAGATCTTCTCGGCGATCGTGCGCATCGCATTGACCGCACGCGTGACAGCTTCGCCGCTCGACTCGGCGTCCTTCGAGGACTGGCGGGCGATCTTCTCGGTCTGGGCCGCGTTGTCGGCGTTCTGCTTGATGTTGGCCGCCATCTCTTCCATGGAGGCGGAGGCCTCTTCGGCGGAGGCAGCCTGCTCGGTTGCGCCCTGCGAGACCTGCTCGGAGGCGCTCGAGAGCTGCTGGCTGCCGGAGGACACGTTATCCGCCGCAGTCAGCGCGTCGCCGACGACACCGCGCAGGCGCTCGACCATCATGTTGAGTGTGACAACGAGATCCTTGATCTCGTCGTTCGTCGCGACGGAGACGTCCTTTGTCAGATCGCCCTCCGCCACGTCGTTCATGGCGCGGGAGATGAGCGACAAGCCACGCGTGATGCCGATGATGAGCCACGCCGCTATTGCCATAGCGATGACGAGAGCGCCTACGGCGATGGAGATGATGAGCGTACGCGTGTTGGCGTATTGCTCATTTGCGCGATCGGACGTCTCCTTCATGGCTGCAAGATTGTATTCGACGATCTCCGTCAGGCGCTTGCCTAAGTCGTTGGCAGCGACACGCCCTTCGCCGAACGTGAACCGGACAGCCTCCGCCCTATCGCCGACCTTCATGAGCTGACGAATATGGTCATCAGCCTGCAGAAACCGCTCCGCGGAGACCTTGACGTCCGCCCAGATTTTCTTGCGAGCCTCGGAGGCAAGCTGGGTACTGCGGGCGATCGTGGCCATGAGTTCCTGTCGTGCCTCGTCGCCAAGGGTCCTGAAGCGTGCCGTCTCCTCCTCGTTCGTCGCGATGATTATGTTTTTTTGCGCACGATGCGCCTCGAGCATCTTGCCGTTGGCAATCAGAGACAACTCCAGGCGCTTGGCAGGCCCCGCAATCGTTTCACTCAATGCTTCTTTCAGAGCGCTTGCGCTCATCATGCCGACAATGGACGTCGCTGCGAGCAGCGCTACCAGGACGACGAAGGCCAGAACGAGTTTGAGCTTGATGGTCAGACGCATGGGTTGTCCTTGTCAGGGTGTCGTGGATAAGCGCTGCTCGTCTCTGATCACGCACTCTGCTTGAACTCGGCGTCGTCCTTGTCGGGACCGCCCATCTTGAGATCGAGGGCGAAGCCCTTGACGCGGGACTGAAGCTCTCCCACCGGCGAGGCGGCCAACTTCTTCGCCTTCACGGGCGCGGCGGGCTTGGCTGCCGCCGGCGTCTTCGCCATGGGCCTGCGCACGGCATTGCCTGCGGAGGCTGGACGGCCGCCGGCGTTGTCGACGCGGAAGAAGGCGATCGAGGTCTGGAGTTCCTGCGCCTGGGCGGCGAGTTCCTCCGAAGTCGCCGACATCTCTTCGGAGGCCGACGCGTTCTGCTGCGTGACCTTGTCGAGCTGCTGGATGGCTTCGTTGATCTGGGCAGCGCCCACATCCTGTTCGCGGCAGGCGGCGCTGATCTCGGAGACGAGTTCGGCGGTCTTGCGGATGTCGGGCACCAGGCGCATCAGCATTTCACCGGCTTCCTGGGCAACCTTAACGGTGTCGCCCGAGAGCGCGCTGATCTCGGCGGCGGCCGTCTGGCTGCGCTCGGCGAGCTTCCTCACTTCGGACGCGACGACCGCGAAGCCCTTGCCGTGCTCGCCGGCGCGGGCCGCTTCGACGGCCGCGTTGAGGGCGAGAAGATCGGTCTGCCGCGCGATCTCCTGCACGATCGAGATCTTCTCGGCGATCGT
>RXJK01000107.1 GCA_003963125.1 Hyphomicrobiales bacterium | reverse complement strand
GCCTTGGCCATTCTCTCGTTCCTACTCGTGCGGCGCGCTTGCCGCCGTCAATCGCCCCACGTTAGCGCTCCACTTCGCATCGACCGGGGCTGGCCAACGCAGCAGCGCCACCAGCCAGGACTTCAGCGAAGTCCTTGCAAGGTGGCAGGAATCACAGCCTCAGGAGCAGCTTCGAACTAGCTGCCAGATTCCGATCTAAGATTTTGTATTTCTTAGATTTTAGCGGTTTCTGGGCGCACTTAGGCTCAGTTTCGGCGGACTTTTAGAGCATCGCCGCCGTTCGCGCAAGCCACGGCGCCGTCCTGCGGGTCCGCGAGGTCCCGGCCGCTTCTCGCAGCTAAATGGGTATGGTCAAGCCCACTTTCCAGAGCCATTCCGGTGCGGGACCCATGCGGGTTGACCGAGATCATGGGAGCCGGAAGCCAGAGGTCCCAGGATGCGCCCGGTTCAGTCCGCAGGCGCAGGAGATGCACATGGGCCCGGCACCCGTCCGACGTCTTACCCGGATCGCGCACGCCACCGACTTCTCGCCCCAGAGCGAGGTGGCGTTCCAGCACGCGCTGCGCCTCGCCGTCGCCGCGCAGGCCCGGCTCGATATCCTGCATGTGCACGACCCGGCTCAGCGCGAGGATTGGGGGGCATTCCCGCACGTGCGAGAGACGCTCGCCGGCTGGGAGATGCTGGAAAGTGCCGCGCGGACGGAGGACATCGAGGCCCGGCTCGGCGTCAAGGTTTCCAAGATCGAAATCAAGAGCCGCGACCCCGTCGCGGGGCTCAGCGAGTTCCTGATCAGCCACCGGCCCGACCTGCTGGCGGTGGCGACGCATGGCCGGCATGGCGCCAACCGGCTGCTTTCGGGTTCGGTGTCCCAGGACGTCGTGCTGGAAGCCAACGTGCCGACACTTCTGATCGGCCCGAAGGCGCGTCCCTTCGTCAACGTGGAAACCGGCGAACTTTCCCTGTCCTCCATCCTGATGCCCCTCGCCGAGCATCCCTCGCCGGCGCGGGCGCTCGAAGCGCTTTACGGGCTGCTCGCACCCATAGGCCTGAACCTCGAAGCAATCGACGCGATGACGGTCGGGCTCAAGATGCCCGACCTGATGGCGGTCGATGGCCATGCGGTGCCCGTGCGCGAGGTGCACGGCGCCATCGTCGACGCGATCCTGCAGGCAGCGGCCGAGGCGGAAAGCGACCTCATCGTCATGCCGACGACGGCCAAGCACGGCTTCCTCGATGGATTGCGCGGCAGCACCACCGCACGGGTGACGGCGGAGGCGCCGTGCCCCGTTCTGTCGCTGCCCTTGCGCAGTCCGTAGCGAAACGATCAGGCGCGGATGTTGTTCTCGCGCACGACGTCGCCCCAGAACTTCACCTGCTGCTTGAGGAACGCGTGCATCTCCGCGGCGCCCGCGAGTTCGAGCTTCATCTGCTGGGTTTCCTGAAGGCGCTTTGCCGCGTCGGGCTGGCTCAGGGTGTCCTTCACGGCGGCGGCCATCTCCGCGATGATCGCCGGCGGCGTCGCGGCCGGCGCGAACACGCCCCACCAGGCCAGCGCCGTGAAATCGGGGAAGCCCGCCTCGATGGCGGTCTCGGTGTCCTTCAGGTTCGGCAGCCGCTCGCGGCCCATCTGCATGATGGGGCGGATGCCGCCGCCTCCCAACTGCGGCGTGATGAGCGCGGCGGAGCCTGCAATCAGATCCACGTGCCCGCCAAGCACGTCATTCATGGCCGGACCGCCGCCGCGATAGGGAACGTGCGTGATCTCCACGCCGGAGCGCTTGCCGAGCACCGTCATGGCGAGGTGGCCCAAGGTTCCGATGCCGACGGAGGCATACTTCACGGCGCCGGCCTCCTTGCGGCAGGCGGCCACCACGTCCGCGAAGTTGCGGTAGGGCTTGTTAGCGTTGGCCGCGACGACATAGGGCGCGGTGCCGACCAGGAAGACGGACGCCAGATCCTTCTCGATGTCGAGCGGCGGTTTCTCGAGGATCGCCGGGATGACGGCGTGGGAATCGAACGTCACCAGGAAGGCCGAGCCATCGGCCGCACTCTTGGCGACTTGCGCGGCCCCGATCGCGCCAGCTGCGCCCGACTTGTTCTCGACGATGACGTTGCGCTTCAGGCGCTCCTGCAAACCCGGCTGCAGCAGGCGAGCCAGGGCATCGGTGGAACCTCCCGGCGGGAACGGCACCACGAGCGTCGTCGTCGCGGGCTGGGCGATGGCGGGCGCCGCGACAAATGCCGCGGAGGCCGCCAGCATGGAGCGGCGGGTCAACTTTTTCACGTCTTTCCTCCCTAGTCGGCGCCCTCTCCGGGGCGCGCGATTTCTTCAGTACAGGCTTTATGCGGGCCCTTACGTCTTCGTTCCGAATCCCGAGCCCGGCTTCTTATACTCCGGACGCGGGGGCGCGAAGATGTCGAGAACGCGCGCGCCTTCAGGCCCCGCGCGCATGGTGTGCGGCACGTTGCCGGGCGTACGCCAGAAATCGCCCTTCTTCACGGGGATCTCCTCGTCGCCCTGGACGCGGACGGCCGAGCCCTCGAGCAGCACGCCCCACTGCTCCTCGGGATGATGGTGCAGCGTGCCCTGCGCGTTGGGTGCCAGCATCACGACCGACAGCATGGCGTGCTCGCCGGCGAAAATGCGCGTGGTCACGCCCTGCGCCAGCTCACGGAACAGGCCGTCCTCCGGGTTGTCGAGATTGTGGAACTCCTGGCGCTGGCTCATGGCCGCCTCTCCCTCTTGTCTTATTGCTTGCCGTAGCTGCCCTGGTAGCGGCCTTCGCGGATGGAGCGGATGGTTTCCTCCTCGCGCGCCATCTGCGCCTTCACCGCGACGAGGAGCTTGGCCGCCTCGGCCTGCGAAAAGGAAACGACGCCGTCCTCGTCGCCGACGACGATGTCGCCCGGATTGATCACGCAGCCGCCAACCGACACGGGCACATTGATCTCGCCCGGGCCGTTCTTGTAGGGCCCACGATGGATCACCGCGCGGGCAAAGCAGGGGAAGTCGCCGGCCTCGAATGCGCCGACGTCGCGGATGGCGCCGTCGATGACGTAGCCGGCGGCGCCCGCGTGCTGGGCGATCTCCTTCATGATCTCGCCGACGAGGGCGCGGGTTTCGTCGCCGCCGCCGTCGATGACGAGGACATCCCCCTTGCCGACGAGGGCGAGGGCCTGGTGGATGGCGAGATTGTCGCCAGGACGCGTGCGCACCGTGAAGGCAGACCCCACGAGCTTGCCCTTGCCATGGAACGGACGCAGGCCGACGCAGCCCGGTAGCCTCGCCAGGTTGTCGCTGATGATCGAGGTCGGCGCCTCGCGGAAGCCCGCCAGAATATCCGCCGGCGGCTTCGGCACGCTGTTCATGGCGACGGTGACGCTCATTGTCCTCCCCGTGGGTCGATCGAACCGGTGGCCGAGATTAGCGGAAATGGCGCAGGGAATTGTCGCGCGGGCGCCACGGCTCTCTGTCGCGGCCGGATGTAATGGGGTTGCCGCTATTGCCGAGCCCGCCTCACACCTTGGCGAACAGGCGCTCGCGGCCGAGGACGCTGCCCAGCAATTCGCGCGTGACCACCATCAGGCGGTCAATCTTGATGCCGTCGCGGGATTCCTCCGAGCCCGGCGAGAGGACGCGGCCGTCGTAATAGCCGCCGCTCGGCGCCTCGAGATCGGCATCGAGGATCAGCCACGCGAGATCGGAGGACGACTTTTCGAGGCTGCGCATGCCAGGGATCACGGGCTCAAGGACGGGGGCCAGGGTCCGCCACAGATACTGCTGCAGCGCGTTGCGCTCCCGGGCGATGCCCGTCCCCGGCACCACCGAGGGATTGAAGGAAACCACCGAGAGGTCGGGATAGTCGCGCGCCAGCGCGCGGGCGTGCATGACGTTGCAGAGCTTGGAGGCGCTGTAACGGGATTCCCCCCGGTCGACGACGCCTGGAACGTGGGCGTGCGAGCGCACCGGGTCGGCAAACTGATACGGGTCAGCCCAGGTGGCTCTGGAGATGCCCATGATGCAAAAGGCCTCGGGATCGTGGTTCTCACTCGCGGTGATGACGATGCGTCCGCCGGCCTGGACGTAGGGTGCCAATCGATCGGCAATGAGCGCATGCGCCAGGTGGTTCACGGCGAAGTGGATCTCGAAGCCGTCCGCAGACGCACGATCGCCCGTCACGGACTGCACCCCGGCGTTGAGCGCCAGCGCCGAAATCCGCTCGCCCGCGAGCCGCGCCAGAACGGCGCCGCAGGCCCGATCGACGCTGCGCAGGTCGGCGAGGTCGACCTCGATCAGTTCGAGGCGGGGATGGCGCATGAGGTCCGGGTCGGCTGAGGCCTGCCGGCCCAGCAGCAGCACCCGCCACTCGGGTCGCGCCAGGACCTGGTGCACGGCGCCGAGACCGATCCCGCGCGTGCCGCCGGTCATCACGAGAGTGCGCATTACAGAGAATGAATCCGGTTGCCGAGGATGTTACGGAGGCCAGCGCCTCCCTAAGGCCAGCCTACATCAGCCGCGCCATGCGGGAAGACCGCTCGCGAGAAGTTGTAGAGCCTCAGACCGGCGCGAGACCTGTCCTGACCGCGGTGGAGCAAGGCTCGGCTGTCCTGCTTTGCCCACACTGGCGTGGGCCCCTGCCTGCGCGGGGGCGACGTTGGCGTGTGCGCAAAGGCCGTGCCCCAAACTCCCGTCATGCCCGCGTAGGCGGGCATCCACGCAAGCTGGCCGCGGATCGCGCCATTTCCTCACGGTACATCCCGTTATTCCTGGGCACAGGGCACGGGGGTCGCTTCGGTTCACGCGGCGAATCAGCCAAGCAGGAGCGCGTTGTCCCTGACGCGTCGACACGTTGTGCCCGGCTTGTGCACAGGAGCCCAAGCATGCTCGACTACCGGAAAGTCAATGCGCTGGCGAAGGATACGGCGCGGGCCCGGCGCACGGCCGCACTGCTGTTGAAGCTCGACGGGCAGGACTGGACAGACTGGGAGCTCGACTTCCTGTCGGCCATGACCGAGCGGCGCGAAGATCTCACCACGCGGCAGGCGGAAAAACTCATCGAACTCGAGGACGCGGCCGTCTGGCACGACAAGGTGCCGGGCGACGGCTTCAGCGTGCGTCTGCTGGTGAAAACGTGCCACGAGGCGCGCGGCGACCTCGAGAGCGAGGACGACGTCGCGTTCGTCGAAGCCCTTTGGGCGCATGGCGCCGTGAAGCTGCGCCGGCGGGCCTTATCGCGGCTCGTGCGTTGCGCCCGCATCCTCGGCGTGATCGAAGGACACGCATCCGAGGACGCGCAGGCCGAGGCCGCCTGAGTTACGCCGGGATCGCCTCGCCGGCCGTCTGCACGCCGAGCTGCCAAAGATGGAGCGGAAAGCGCTGCTGCGTCCGTTCGCCAATGACGAAGCCGGCCTTCTCGATCATGGCCCGCGGGGTGCGGTTGAGGTTGCAGCCGCCCGCCAGCCGTCCCCAGACCCCATTGAGCCGATCCTGCCAGCGCCCCAGCAGACGCCCGCTCGAGCGCTCGTGCTCGATGAAGAGCAGCCGCCCGTCCGGCTTCAGAATGCGGCGGATCTCCGACAAGGCCCTAGCCGGATCGGGAATGGTGCACAGTGCGTACGTGCTGACGACCGTATCGACGCTCGCGGTCGCCCAGGGCAAGGCCTCGGCCCGGCCCTCGACGAGTTCGACCGGCAAGGAAACATCGCCAAGGATCTTGCGGGCGATGGCGAGCATCGCGGGATCGGGATCGATGCCGACGAAGCGGCTGACCTTGCGCGCATCGTAATAGGGCAGGTTGAGCCCCGAGCCGCAGCCGATCTCGGCGACGACGCCTTGCGCTCGCGGGATAAGCCAGGCGCGCATCTCCGCGAAAGCGCGCATGGAACAGCCGCCGTGCACGAAACGCGGCATGATGCGGCGATCGTAGAAACCCGGATGCGTGGTGCACATCGTGCGTGTCTCCTTTCCCGTTTCAAGCTGCGCAGGCGATGCGCCCGACGTGCTGCCGGATGAGCTGCGCGATGTCGGCTGGATGCGTCATGGGGCTCATGTGCCCGGCTTTAGGCAGTTCGTGATATCCCGCTGCGGGCATGATCGTGCGCAGCTCCTCGATCACGCGACGGGCCGGCGTCCGCGTACGGCCGCCGCAGACAATGAGCGTCGGCAGATCGAGACGGGCGAGCGCATCGCGATCGTCCGCCATCGCAAACATCAGCTGCCACTCGGCGGCGACCTTGGCGGCCGTGCGCACGGCCGTGTCGCGCGATGCTTCCGGCAGATGCGCGGCCTGGGGTCCCATCCAATACGAAAGAAAAATGTCGGCCGCCGCGGCATCCCGGCCTTCGACGGCGAGCCCTACGTGGCGCTCGGCGAGTGCCGCGATCTCGCCCCAGCCGTCCGGCTCGCCGGCCTGCCGGAGGAGGTGGAAGGCGACGGGCTCGATCAGGGTGAGGCTCGCGATGCACGGCGCCAATCTTACGGCCGCCCGCAGCGCGACAGCGCCGCCGTAGGAATGCCCGACCACATGCACCGGGCGATCAGCCAGCGCCAACAGCGTGTCGATGATCCCGAGTTCCTCGTCTTGCAGCAGCGCCTTTCCGGCTGGCCACGCAGCGCCGCGGCCATAGCCCAAGAGATCCGGCGCCAGAACGCGATAGTCGCGACAAAGATCGTTCATCACCGGCAGCCAGGCTGCACTCGAGCCGGCGCTGCAGTGGAGAAGCAGGACCGGCTCGCCGGCGCCCGCCTCCCGGAAGAAACGCTCGCCCTCTTTTGTCCGCACGCAGTGGTATGTCATAGGTCGCTCCGATGGCGTCGAGGGGCACGCGCGCCCCTTGCTGCGGCCGGTCTAGGACACGTGCGTCCCCGCTCCGTCCCCTGCCGCAAGCCACCGAACGAGGGATCGTGATGCCTCGCCTCGAGGTCCGCCTGCTCGGTTTTCCGGCGCTGTCCGTGGACGGGGAGCGGGTGGGCCTCGCGTTGCGCAAGGGCCTCGCCCTCCTCGCCTACCTCGCCGATACCCGCGCGCCGGTGAGCCGCGACCAGGTCGCCGCGCTGCTCTGGCCGGACGCCGATCCGGAGGCCTCGCGCAGCCGCTTGCGACGGACGCTGCACAAGATCAACGCGGCCTTTCCCGCCGCGCTCGTGCAGGGAGACCGCACGACGCTCGCGCTCTCGGCCGCCTACGAGATCCGGGTCGATACGCATGCCTTCGAGGCGGCCTGCGCCGCCGGCGATCTCGACGAGGGCTTACGCCTCTATGCGGGCGACTTCCTGCAGGGGCTGGTGTTCGACGAGGATGCAGCCTTCGACGAGTGGGCCTTCTTCCGCCGCGAAGCGCTGCGCAGCAAGCTCGTGCAGGCGCTCGAACGGCTGATCGAACGCACGCTTCAGGCGAGTGACGGACGCGGGGCGGTGGCGGCGGCGACGCGCCTCGTGGCACTCGATCCGCTCAGCGAAAGCGCGCAACGCTACCTGATCGCAGCCCACCTTTCCGTCGGCGATCGCGCCGCGGCGGAACGCCAGTTCGCGGCCTTCGCGAAACTCCTCGACGCCGAACTCGGCATCGCGCCCAGTGACGAGACACGGGCGCAACTCGACGCCGTGCAGGCCGACACGGAGCCCGCACTCCCCCGCACGCGCTATGCCGAGCGCGGCGGCATCCATATCGCCTACCAGGTGGTCGGCAGCGGCCCCTTCGACATCGTGCTGGTGCCCGGGTTCGTCTCCCACGTCGAACGCATCTGGGACGAACCGCGCTGCCGGGCGCTGCTCGACGCGCTTTCGCGCATGGGCCGCCTGATCCTGTTCGACCGGCGCGGCGTCGGCCTTTCCGATCGCGTGGGCGCCGCGCCGACGGTCGCTGCGACGGCGGAAGACCTGCTGACCGTGATCGACGCCGCGGCCTGCAAGCGGGTCGTGCTGATCGGCGCCTCGGAAGGGGGGCCGGGCTGCATCCACTTCGCCGCCCTGCATCCCGAGCGGCTCGCCGGCCTCGTGCTCTACGGCTCGCTCGCCAAGGGAAGCTGGGCACCCGACTACCCCCACGTCCTGAAGCACGCGCAGTACGAAGCCTGGCTGCAACGGCTCGTGCGCGACTGGGGCGGCGCGGCGGAAATGGCGACGTTCGCGCCAAGCCTCGCCGGCGATGGCCAGGCCGAACGCTGGTGGGCAGGGCTCCTGCGCGCGGCCTCGAGCCCCGGCGCCATCCGGAGCGTGCTCGAGGCCCTGCGCGACACCGACGTGCGGCCGCTGCTGGCGCGCGTGACGACGCCGACGCTCGTCCTGCATCGGCGCGGCGACATGGCCGTCCGCATCGAAGCCGGGCGGGACATGGCCAGGTCGATCAAGGGCGCGCGGTTCGTGGAACTCGACGGCGCCGATCACTGGCTGTGGGCCGGCGATACCCACACGGTATTGGACACGCTGCAGGGGTTCATGCGCACCTTGCCGGCACAGAAGGCTGTCCAACCGGCCCGGCGCGCAGGACGCTGACCGAGCACGAACGCGTGAAGCGTGTAATGCCGGCGATTGCAGGCGCGAACTTGCATCATGTGAAGTTTGCAAGGGTGAACGCCGTGAGCGCACGCAGCGAGGCTCGACCGCCGCAAAGCCCTGTGCTGAGGTTGATCGCCGACGACCGGGCCGGAACGGCGAACCTCCATCCCGAGCCGCGATACAAAACTGAACGCACATCGCGCGCCAGCGAGACCATCGCTGCGCAAGGCGGCGGCGCCGTGGACGCTGCGACCGGTGCTGTCGTTCCTCCGATCCATCTTGCGACCACGTTCGTGCGCGACGCCGATAACCAATACCGCCGCGGCTTCTGCTACGGGCGCTCCGACAACGCCACCGTGCGCCAGACGGAGGACGTGCTGACGGAACTCGAAGGCGGTGCCGCCACGCTGCTCCTCGCCTCCGGCATGGCGGCGGCCGCGACCACGTTCCTCGCGCTCGAGCGGCCGGCGCACGTCATCGCGCCGACGGCCATGTACTGGGGCCTGTGCCAGTGGCTCGTCGAGGACGCGCCCGGGCACGGCATCGAGACCACGTTCGTCGATGCCGGCGATCCGAAGGCGCTTGCCAACGCGGTGCGGCCCGGTCTGACGCGTCTCATCTGGATCGAAACGCCGTCGAACCCGACTTGGACCATCACCGACATCGGCGCCGCGGCCCGCATCGCGCACGCCGCCGGCGCGCTGTTCGCGGTCGATTCCACCGTGTCCACGCCGGTCCTGACGCAACCCATCGCCTTCGGCGCAGACCTCGTGCTGCACTCGGCGACCAAGTATCTCAACGGGCACTCCGACGTGGTCGCCGGCGCGATCGTGTTCGCCGAAGCCCGCGGCATCCATGAGCGCGCGGCGCGGCTGCGCACCATGCTCGGCAGCATCGTCGGCGCTTTCGAGGCCGCTCTTCTCCTGCGCGGCATGCGCACGCTGCACGTGCGCGTGCGCCACCAGTCCCGCTCGGCCATGACCATCGCGCAGCATTTCGTCGGGCATCCGGCGATCGCATCGGTACTCTATCCGGGGCTTGCCACGCACCCGGGACATGCCACTGCGGCAGCCCAGATGCGTGGCGGCTTCGGGGGCATGCTGTCCCTACGTCTTGCGGGCGGAGAAGCGGCCGCGATCGCCGTGGCAGCAAGGCTGCGCGTCTGGAAGCGCGCCACCTCGCTCGGCGGCGTCGAGAGCCTCGTCGAGCACCGCTCGAGCATCGAGGGTGCGGGCAGTCCCTGCCCGCCAGACCTGCTGCGCCTCTCCGTCGGGCTCGAAGCGATCGAAGACCTCATCGCCGACCTGGAGGAGGCCCTTGCGTAAGCTCCGATGTCGGACGCGACAGCCATTCATATCGTAACGGCCCATGCGCTCCTCAATTTCCTTAGTCAAATAGAAGCACCAGAGATATGGACACGCGAAAACCACTCCTGCATCCCGGCGTCATCCGCTTCACCCATTGGATGTGGGCGCTCGGCATCATCCTCCTGCTCATGAGCGGCCTCCGGATCTACAATGCCGAGCCGCTGTTCGACTTCTATTTTCCCATCTGGCTGACGCTCGGGGGTAGTGTCGAGAGCGCCAACGCGCTGCACAACGACTTCGGTACCGCCGGCGCCCTGCTGTGGCACTTCGCGGCGATGTGGCTGCTGCTCATCGCGCTGCCGGTGTTCCTCGTCTACGGCGTGGCGAAGGGCCATTTCCGGGCAAAGTACTGGCCCGTGACGCCGCGGGAGGTGATCGGCGACATCACCGATTTCTTCAAAGGCCGCCTCGCGCACGACATCGGCGTGCGCAACGCGGTGCAGAAGGTGCTCTACGCTTTCGCCGTCCTCGACATGATCGTGATGGTCGCGTCCGGCCTCGTGCTGTGGAAGCCGGTGCAGTTCCACACGCTCGGCCTGCTGATGGGCCAATACGAGGGTGCCCGCTACGTGCACTTCTTCGGCATGGCCGGCATGGCGGGCTTCATCGTGGTGCACCTCGCCCTCGTGCTGCTGGTGCCGAAGGTCCTGCTGCCGATGATCACCGGGCGCGCGCCCCAGCCGTCCCTCAAGTCCGACGCCGGAGTTCCGTGATGAGCGATATCGAGAAAAAGCTGCGCGACGGGGGGCTCGCCAAGAGCGACGTCGTCAACCTGCAGCGCCGCCTGTTCCTGCGCAACGGTCTCACGCTCGGCACCGCGACGCTGCTGGCGGGCTGCGACGGCATCACCAACACGAGTAGCGTCGACCGCTTCCTTCGGGCCATGTCGCGCTTCAACGACAACGTGCAGGCGCACCTGTTCAATCCGCAGAAGCTGGCGCCCACGTTCTCGGAGAGCCTCGTGGCGCCCGAGTTCCGCTTCAACGCGCAGTACGGCGAAGACCGCGTGCCGATGCTCAATCCGGCGACGTGGCGGCTCAAGGTTTCGGGGATGGTGAGCCGCACCACGCCCTGGACGCTCGACGAACTCAAGGCCTTGCCGCAGCGGGCCGACGTAACACGGCACGTCTGCGTCGAAGGCTGGAGCATGATCGGCAAGTGGGGCGGCGTGCCGCTGCGCACGTTCCTGGAGCGCTCGGGCGCCGACCTCTCCGCCCGCTACGTCGCCTTCCATTGCGACGACCCGATCTCGTACAAGACCAGCATCGACATGGCGACGGCGCTGCATCCGCAGACCATCCTCTGCCTCACCTACGCCGACAAGCCGATCACGCCGAAATTCGGCGCGCCGATGCGCGTAAAGATCCCGACCAAGCTCGGCTTCAAGCAGCCGAAGTTCGTGACCGAGATCCGCGTCACCAACGAATTTCCCTCGGGCTACTGGGAGGACTACGGCTACAACTGGTTTGCAGGGCTCTGAGGGGGAACCTCGCAGTGGGCTGAGGCCCGCCACAAACACTCGGCGTGGGATTTGCAGAGCGCCGCGGGAGCAACTTCGCAAGAGGCTCCCCGCATGCGTCCGCAAGTCGGCGGCATTTATCCCTGGCCCTACGACGGGCCCTGGTCCGCGTCCGAGACCGCCCTCGTGATCGTTGATATGCAGCAGGATTTTCTCGCCCCCGACGGCTGGTTCGCCGCCACTGGCGGGGACCCGTCCAGCTTCACGCGCATCCTGCCCAACGTCGCGAAAGTCCTGAGCTGCGCGCGAAAAATCGGAATGCCGTGCTTCTTCACGATCGAAGCGCACAGGCCGGATCTCTCCGACGTGCCGGCAACGAAGCAATGGCGGGCGCGACGGCTCGGCCGCGGTATCGGTGAGGCCGGTCCCCTGGGCCGTGCCTTGATCCGCGGCGAAGCCGGGTGCGCCATCGCCGACCCGATTGCCCCGAAAAGCGGCGAGCCTGTCGTGGCGAAGCCCGGAAAAAGTGCATTCATTGCGTCGGACTTCGATCAGCTCCTTCGGCATGCCCGCATCCGCAATCTCGTCTTCGCCGGCATCACCACGGACGGCGCCGTGCAGTGCACCCTGCGC
>RXJK01000247.1:10442-12119 GCA_003963125.1 Hyphomicrobiales bacterium | reverse complement strand
CGACCGTTTCCACGATCGGCACGCCGGCGGCGCGAATGGCTTCTGCCAGCGTCTTGCTGTTGACGCCGTCGATGGGCGGTTCGCCGGCCGAATAAAGCGGCGCAACGATCACGCCGTCGGCGTCCTTGAAGCACTGCGCGAAATCCTGGAAGAGGTCACGCACGCGCGTGTAGCGGTGCGGCTCGACGACGGCGAACACGCGGCCGCGGGCGCCGTTGCGGGCGGCCTTCAGAACGGCTGCGATCTCGACCGGGTGATGGCCATAGTCGTCGTAGACGGCGATGCCGTTCCAGGTGCCCGCCAGCTGGAAGCGGCGCTTGACGCCGGAGAATTCGGCCAGCGCCCGCTTGATCGTCTCGTCCGGGATGCCGGCTTCGCTCGCGGCCGCAATGGCCGCCAGCGCGTTGAGCGCGTTGTGCTGGCCGGGCACCGGAACCATCCAGCCCTTCAGCGCGCGCGCACCGCCCCGAACCGCGTGGCCGAGTTCGGCATCGAAGAAGGTCTTGTGGCCTTCGACGCGCGCCGTCGCGAGTACGAGGTCGGCGCCTTGCGAGGTGCCATAGGTGAGAAGCCGGCGGCCATCGCGGCGCAGCTCGAGGCGCTCCAGCATCTGCGCGACAACAGGATCGTCGGTGCAGGCGACCGCGAGCCCATAGAACGGGATGTTGCGGAGGAAGGCTTCGAACTCCCGGTGCATGTTGTCGACCGTCTTGAAGTAGTCGAGGTGCTCGGGATCGATGTTCGTCACGACGCCGATCTGCGACGGCAGCTTGATGAAGGTGCCGTCGGATTCGTCCGCCTCGACGATCATCCACGGGCCGTTGCCCAGGCGGGCATTGGAGCCCCAGTCGTTGATGATGCCGCCCGTGATGACGGTCGGATCCACGCCGGCAGCGGTGAAGATGTGCGCGATCAGCGACGTGGTCGTCGTCTTGCCGTGGGTGCCGGTGACGGACACGGTGCTGTAGAGCCGCATGAGCTCGGCCAGCATCTCGGCGCGGCGGATGATCGGCAGGCCTTTGGCGCGGGCCGCCTGAAGCTCGGCGTTCTCCTTGCGAATGGCTGTGGATATCACCACGTAGCGGGCGCCGACGAGGTTGATCGGGTCGTGCCCGACGAACACGCGCAAGCCTTTGGCGCGCAGGCGACGGACGTTGGCACTCTCCTTCTGGTCGCTGCCCTGTACGGTGTATCCCTTGGCGTGCAGGATATCCGCGATGGCGCTCATGCCGATGCCGCCAATGCCCATGATGTGGATCGGGCCGGTCTCGCGAGGCATCTGCATGTCGGGCGTCGTCCTTCTCAAACTTCGGTACGCGGCTTTATTGGCAAAGACTTACGAGGTTTTCGTGGCGCTGCCTATCAGCTCCTCGACGAGGTCGGCGAGGCGATGCACGGCGTCCGGACGGCCCTGAGCCTTGGCAGCCGCGGCAGCGTCGGCGAGCGTCTGGGGCGCGCTCATCAGGTGGCCGAGCGACTGGGCCAAATGCTCGGCCGTCAGATCCTTCTGCTCAATGCACCAAGCCCCGCCCGATTCGGCAAGCCGCCTGGCGTTCTGCAACTGGTCGTTGTCGACGGCGTGCGGCAGGGGAACGAGAATGGCCGGACGGCCCATGACAGTCAGTTCGGCCACGGTCGACGCGCCCGAGCGGCCAATGACGAGGTGCGACTTCGCCA
>RXJK01000247.1:0-10392 GCA_003963125.1 Hyphomicrobiales bacterium | reverse complement strand
TGGGACCGAATGCCCGCTGCTCGGTAGGTTTCTTCCACGCCTTTGAGATCCTCCGGTCGGCATTGCTGGACGACGAACAGGCGGCGTCGCAGTTCGGGCGGCAGAAGCGTCAGGGCCTTGGGTACGGTCTCGGACAGGAAGCGGGCCCCCTGGCTGCCGCCGAACACCAGGAGCGAGAACGGCCCGTCGGCCGTAAGCGGCGGATAACTCTGCGTAGCCCAGTCAACGACCTGATCCCGGACAGGGTTTCCCGTGAAACGTGCCTTGGCGAGCGCTGCTCCCTCCAGGAACTTGACCTGCTCGAAGGAGGTGGCGATGGCGCTGACGCGCGACAGGAGGAGCCGGTTGGCGCGGCCGAGCACGGCGTTCTGCTCGTGCAGGGCGGTCGGTATGCCACGCAGGGTTGCGGCGACGATCGGGGGGAATGCGGGGTATCCGCCGAAACCGATCACTGCGGATGGTTTCAGGTTGCCCATCAGGCGATAGGCAGCCCAGATGCCGCGGGCGAGCATGAGCGCCGTGCGTGGTGCGGTCAGCAGGGAGCGGCCCGAGATGGTCGCTGAGGGTACGCGGTAGACGGCGCGTGCGGGGAAATCAGTGCCGTAGCGATCGCCGCGCATATCGGTGACGAGATCGACCGCGATGCCGCGCCGCGCCAGCTCCTGGGCCAGCGCGAAGGCGGGAAACAGGTGCCCGCCGGTGCCCCCGGCCGCAAGCATGACGGACTTCACAGCCAAGGTCGCTCCCCCGAGCCTCAAAAACGTCGGCGACCGGCCCCCTGTTCGCCGATGCCCGCAGCAAGACCTGTCTTTAGACCAGCAGGTGGCCCTCCATGAAGAGGCCAATCCCCAAGGGCCCGGACAAATCCGCGCATGACCGCGGCAACGAACCCGAACATTCGGACCATTGCGAGGCGAAGCGTCAGGTGGACGTTTGGCCGGGCGACAGGGGGGACACGCCCTCCAGTCCGGCGATCAGCTTGCGGAAGGCTTCGCCACGCACCTCGAAATTCGGGAACTGGTCGTAGGAGGCGCAGGCGGGAGACAGAAGCACCACGGGCTGCGGGTGGGAGCTGCCGGCGGCATCCCGGGATGCGGAGGCGACGGCTGCGTCCAAGGTGCCGCTCATCTCGAAAGGGACCTTGTCGCGCAGCGTCTCGGCGAATTCGGGCGCGGCCTGGCCGATCAGGTAGGCCTTGGCGACGCGTGGGAAGTACTGTTCGAGCGAGGTGATGCCGCCCTCTTTGGGCTTGCCGCCCAGGATCCAATAGATGCCACCATCGAAGGCTGCGAGCGCATTCTCGGTGCTGTCGGCGTTGGTCGCCTTGCTGTCGTTGACGAACAGCGTGCGGCCCTGCGTGCCGATCATCTCGAGGCGATGGGCGAGGCCGGGGAACGTGCGCAGGCCGGCTGCGACCTGCGCCGGCTGGACGCCGACGATCATGGCTGCGGCGCTTGCCGCCAGTGCATTCTGGATGTTGTGGCGGCCTCTGAGCGCCTTGGCTTCGGACAAATCAGCGAAAGCGCCGAGAGGCCCGGTCCAGGGTGCGCGCGCCACGAGTTCCGTGCCGACCGCGTACCAGCCGTGCGGCTCGCGCGAGCGGGCGGACACGACATCGACCCAGCTGCGGTTCGCCAGCCGCAAGCGCTCGGCGATGTCGCGGCACCAATCGTCATCGTCGCCGACGATGGGACGTGCGGCGGAAGCGACAAGCCGGGCCTTGATGCCCGCGTAGTTCTCCATCGTGCCGTGGCGATCGAGATGGTCAGGTGTGATGTTCAGCAGCACGCCGACGCTCGGCGCCAGTGACGGCGTCAGTTCGATCTGAAAGGACGACATTTCGATCACGTGCACGCGCTCCGGCGCGGGCGGCGGCAGCGCGAGGATGGCGGTGCCGATGTTGCCGCCCATCGCCACCTCGCGGCCGGCGCTGCGCAGGATGTGCGCGATGAGCGCCGTGGTCGTCGACTTGCCGTTGGTGCCCGTGATGGCGACGAACGGGGCCGACGGCGCGATCAGCGCACGCTCACGGCAGAAGAGCTCGACGTCGCCGATGATCTCGACGTTGGCCGCGTGCGCAGCTTTCACCGTCCAGTGCGGTTCGGGATGGGTCAGCGGCACACCGGGCGCGAGGACGAGGGCGGCGAAGCGGCTCCAATCGGCCGAGCGCAGATCCTCGACCGCAAATCCGGCTTTCTCGGCTGCGGCGCGGCCCTTCTCGCCATCGTCGGCGGCGACAACTGTTGCGCCGCCGGCTACGAGTGCGCGGCACGTTGCGAGGCCCGAGAGCCCCATTCCGAACACGGCGACGGTGCGGCCGGCGAACGAGGTGACCGGTGTCATGCCGTCACCAGCCGACGGTGTTGGCGTTGCGGCGCGTGGCGGCCACGAGTTCCGACACGATGCCCGGCTCCGTCATGGCGTGTCCCGCATCGGGGACAATGCGCAGATCGGCTTCCGGCCAGGCCTTGGCGAGGTCGTACGAGTTCTTCACGGGCGTCACCATGTCGTAGCGGCCGTGCACGATGGTGCAGGGAATTTTGCGCACGCGGCCGATGCGGGAAAGCAGCTCGTCGTCGCGGTCGAAGAAGCCGTTGTGCATGAAGTAGTGGCACTCGATGCGGGCAAAGGCGATGGCGTAGGCGTCGGCGCCGAACAGCCGGACGCGCTCGGGATCCTGCAGCAGCGAGACGGTGCTGCCCTCCCAGATGGACCAGGCGCGGGCGGCCGCGATCTGGATCGTCGGATCGGGGTCCGTCAGGCGCTTGTAGTAGGCGCCGATGATGTCGGCCTGTTCGTCGGGCGGGATGTGATTGCGGAAAGCCGCGAACTCCTCAGGGAAGATCCAGCCGCAGCCCTCCTTGTAGAACCAGTCGAGCTCGCTGCGCCGGAGCAGGAAGACGCCGCGCAGGATCAGGTCGGTCACGCGTTCGGGATGGGTCTCGGCGTACGCGAGGGAGAGGGTCGAGCCCCACGAGCCGCCGAAGAGCTGCCAGCGCTCGATGTGCAAGTGCCGGCGCAGACGCTCCATGTCGGCGACGAGGTGCCAGGTGGTATTGGCGTCGAGGCTGGCGCGGGGGCGCGAACGGCCGCAGCCGCGCTGGTCGAACAGGACGATGCGATAGCGGGAGGGATCGTGGTAGCGGCGCATCGAGGGATTGCAGCCGCCGCCCGGGCCGCCGTGCACGATGACCACCGGCTTGCCGCGCGGGTTGCCGCATTCCTCGAAATAGATGTGGTGCCCGTCGCCCACGTCGAGCGAGCCGTGCCGGTTCGGCTCGATCGCAGGGTAAAGTCCTAGCCGGTCGCGTGCGGACATGAGGTCTCGTGTTCGAGGGGCGCTTCGGGTGGATCGAAAGCCTAGAGCTTGATGGGGCGGGAGGGAAGCATGCACGTCCGCCCGCGCGGCATCAGGCCTGGGAGCGGACCTTCAGGCGCAGGAGGCGGGCTTCGCGGTCGGCGATGGTTTCGCCGCCCGGCACGCGCAGATCGCGCACGATATCGAGCATCGTGCGGCCCGGAACCGGGGTGAGCAAGGTGGCGGTCGCGGCCGCGAGCGTCGCGAGCGGGGCCGCGATGGCCGCCGCTATCGCGCTCGGCAGGCGGATGGCGCCCGTTTCCGACAGGAGGATCAGGAACACAGCGAGGAAGAAGCCGGTGCCAAGGCCCGCGAGCGCACCCCAGGCGTTGGTGCGCTTCCACCAGATGGAGAGGAACAGCACAGGAAAGGCGCTCGCGGCCAGAATGTTGAGGGCCCAGAGCACGAAGTCCATCGGGTCGCCGGGCGTCGCGATGGCGATCCAGACGACAAGGAAGCCGATGACGGCAAGGGCGAGGCGGGCGACGAAGATGCGTGCGCGGTCGGGGGCCTCCGTGTCGACGAGGCTGATGACGACGTCCTCGGACAGGATCGAGGCCGCGGCCATCATGGAGGATGCCAGCGCGGCCATCGCGGCCGCCAAGGCGCCGGCCAGCCCCAGATAGACGATGGTCTGCGGATAGCCGGCAGCGATGGGCAGCGAGAACAGCGCGGCATCGCGTTCGAAGCTGATCTGGGACAGCAGTATTAGCTGCGTCTTGGCCTCGAGCTTGGCGATGCCCGCTTCCTGCAGCGCGGTGAACCAGGGGGGCACGCCCGTGCTCGGCTGCCCGACGACCTGCTCGAGCAGGATCGTACGGAAGTAGATGGCGATGGCCGGCAGCGTCATGAACCAGAGGCCCATGATCAGCACGGCCCAGCCCATCGACTTGCGGGCTTCATAGACACCGGGCGTCGTGCCGGCCCGCGCCAACAGGCCGGGAGCGGAGGCCACGCCCGCCGCCACTACGAACGTCAGGAGGACGAAAGCGAGCGTACCGACGCTGCCGAAGGGCTGCACGAAGCGCTTCACCAGCGGTTCGGCGGTGGCACCCGGCAAATCGACCGTCAGCTGAGGCGCGACGACGAAGGGCACGCCGCGGGCCGATTCCATGCGCGTCATCGGCACGAGGACGTTGCCGTGCGTCATCTGCGGGATGGGCAACTTGGAAACGAGGATGGCCGCGGTCGTCACGGGCACCATCACGGCGATGTAGGCGGCGATGCATGTCGCGACGCCGGTCCACGTCTGCGCGCGCATGCCGCCGAGGGCGAGAAGTGAGGTCACGAGGCCGACGACCAGCACCACCATCCACCGGTCCGACTGCCCGAGCAGCCAACTCGCGGCGTAGGCGGCAAAGCGCGTCTCGGCGAGGATCAGCAGCACCAGCGGCACGCCGAGCACGGCCGCAGCGGCGAGGCGCACGGCGCGGCTCTCGAAGCGTCGGCCCAGGTAAGACGGCAATGTGTAGGCGCCGAACTTGCGCATGAACGGTGTGAACAGCACCGCCATGAAGACGATGCCGCCGATCCAGCCGAGGCTCAGCGCGAAGGCATCGACGCCGGCAATGAAAAATGAGCCGGTGATCGCGAGGAAGCCCGCGCCGCCCGTGGCTGCGACGGCCAGCGCGCAGCCATTGAAGAAGGCCGGCACGCGCCGGCCCGAGGCGAAGAAGTCGGCCAAGGCGCGGGAGGGTGAGAGCAGGCCGATGCCGCCGACGAGCGCCAGCGGGCCCAGCAGCATCAGCGCGCGCACGAGACTGTCGGTGCTGCCCAGCTGTTCCAGGATCAGCGACAGCATGATCACGGCAATGAAGCCGGACGTGAAGATGCCGAAATAGGAGCCGAGCCGCGGATTGACCAGCCGCGTGCGTGGAGTGAAGGCCACGGTCAGAGGTCCTCGTGCGCGCCGTGCCAGTGGTCGATGGCATCCTGCCGGTTGACGAACATGGCGACGGTCACCAGCGCGATGATGAGCAACCCGTGGCAGACGAGGAAATAGCCGAGCGGCACGCCCAGGACGCGCTTGTCGTTGAGGGGTTCGGCGTAGAGCGGCAGCAGGATCAGCGCCGTGATGAAGGGCAGGAGGCTTGCCAGCATCTGCGCCTTGGTATGGCGCCAGTACGGCTTGCGGTCGTTGTGCTCCATGCTGGAAATGCCCTCGCTTGCCCCGCTGCCCGCATCCCCGACGGGTGAATTGACCTGGATCAGCGACAAGCCTGCGCTCGCGCTGCATCCCGTGGCCTCCATTGCCTCAAACTAGGCTTGAAGCATAGCCGAATTGCGGTCGCCCCTCGGGGCTGTGCATGCCGCGGCCGGTTCCGCACAAGCATTTCGGAGGAGGAATTAATGGTTGCGCCCGGGGAGGCTTGGCCAATCCGGTCAAATGCAGGTACATTAGTCTAAAGTAGAACCGACCCAGACGGCCCTGATGACTGATACGAGCGACTACCGCTTCATCATCGTCGACGATCATCCCTTGTTCCGCGGGGCCTTGAGCCAAGCGCTGGGCGCGGCGTTCAGCAATGCGCAGATCCTGGAAGCCGGCTCGCTGGACGAGCTGACCGAGCGGCTCGCCGAGGCGGGCGAGGTCGACCTGATCCTGCTCGACCTGACGATGCCGGGCGTGCACGGCGTGTCGGGGCTTTTGTATCTGCGCGCGCAGCATCCGGCCATCCCGGTGGTCATCGTGTCGGCGACGGACGATCCCGGGACCATCCGGCATTGCCTCGATTGCGGGGCCTCGGGCTTCATCCCCAAGTCGCAGCCGGTGGAGCGCATCCGCGAGGCCATCCGGACCGTGATGGATGGGGAAGTCTGGCTGCCGCCCGGCATCGATCTTGCGACGGCTCCGACCAAGGAAAACGCGGAACTCGTGACGCGGCTCGCGACCCTCACGCCGCAGCAGGTGCGCGTGCTCATGATGCTCGGCGAGGGGCTGCTCAACAAGCAGATCGCCTTCAAGCTCGGCGTGTCGGAAGCGACGATCAAGGCGCACGTCTCGGCGATCCTGCAGAAGCTCGGCGTCGACAGCCGCACGCAAGCCGTGATCGCGATCGGCAAGATCGGCGCGGCGACGGATTGGTCGCGCCAGGCGGGCTGATCAGCTTAGCGGTGCCGCCCTACGGCGCGTCTCATTCGGCCGCGGTCGCGCGGTTCAACGTCAGTTGGTAGATCAGCGCGCGCAGGGCCGCCGCCTTCACCGGCTTGCGCAGGAAGCTGTGGCCGTGGGCGCGCACCTCGCGCTGCATCTCGGGCGAATTGTCGGCGCTGATGATCACGGCGGGAACCGCACGCCCGAGCGCCTTGCGCACCGCGGCGATCGCATCTAGCCCAATGCCGCGGTCGAGATGGTAGTCGGCAAGCACGATGTCCCAGCCGCCCTGCACGGACCCGCACGAGGCCACGGCCTCTTCGATGCTGCGTGCGGTACCGACCTCGCAGCCCCAGCCCGAAATCAGCGTGCGCATGCCGAGCAGGACGGTGCGCTCGTTGTCGATGCAGAGCACGCGCATGCCGGCGAGGCGGCCCACGGCTGCCGGCGGTTGCGGCGGCGCTTCCACGCGCGCCTCCGGCGCGGCGCGGGGGACCTGGACTGCGAACATCGAGCCGCGCCCCGGCACCGATTTCAGGCGCACCTGATGCTCCAAAATCCGGCTGATGCGTTCGACGATCGACAGGCCGAGGCCCAGGCCGCGCACGCTGGCGGCGGTCGCGTCGAGGCGGCGGAACTCCTTGAAGATGATCGAGCGCTCGTCGTCGCGGATGCCGGGGCCGGTATCGTAGACGCAGATCAAGATGTCGCCGTCGCGCGGCCGGGCGCCCAGCAGCACACGGCCCGTGGACGTGTACTTGATGGCGTTGGAGACGAGATTCTGGAGAAGCCGGTAGAGCATGCGCCGGTCGGAGGCGACCCACAGGTCGGTGGCGCGGATCTTCAGCTCCAGTCCGCGTGAGCGTGCCAGCGGTTCGAACTCGACGGCGAGGCGATTGAACAGGCCCTGCAGCTCGAAACTCGTGACCTCGGGCTCGAGCCGGCCGGTGTCGAGCCGCGCGATTTCGATCAGGACGTTCAGGATCTCCTCGACGGCTTCGAGAGAGGCATCGATGTTGGAGACGATCTGGGCATCGGGGCCTGCCAGCTGGCGTTCGACGAGGCTCGTCGCGTAGAGCCGGGCGGCGTTCAAAGGCTGCAGCACGTCGTGGCTGGCGGCCGCCAGGAAGCGCGTCTTGTCCTGGTTGGCTTCGTCCGCCTTTCGCTTGGCGACGGCGAGCGCCTTGTTCACCTCCAGCAGCTCGGCGGTGCGCTCGCGTACGCGCCGCTCCAGCGTCTCGTTCGAGCGTTCCAGGGCTTCGGCGGCTTCGACGCGTTCGGTGATATCGGAATAGGTCGTCACGAAGCCGCCCTGGGGCATCGGGCTCGTGCGGATCTCCAGGATGCGCTTGCCGCCGTCCACCTGCTCCTGGAACGTCTCGTGCGTGAGGGACAGCTTCAGCATGCGGCTGGCGACGAGTTTCTCGACATCGCCGGGGCCGAAATCCCCGCGCTGGGCGCACAGGCGCAGGATGTGGTCGAGCGGCGTGCCGACGCGCCCCATCTCGGGCGGGAGGTTCAAAAGCTCGCGGAACTGGCGGTTCCAGCAGATGAGCCGCAATTCGTTGTCGAAGACCGACAGGCCGTGGCGGACCTGGTCGAGTGCGGACTGCAGCAGGTCGCGGTTGTACTGGAGGGCCTCGGAGGCATCGTCGAGGAGGCGCAGGGCGGATTGGCTGCCTGCGTCGCCGCGCTTCAGGAGGAGCGACAGGACGAGGCGCGAAGAGGCCGCGCCGATGGCACTCGTGAGCAAGTGCTCGGCGAAGCGCAGGAGATGGATATCGGCTTCGGCGTTGAGGTCGATCCGCACTTTGCGCGTCTCGGCGTATTCTGCGAAGGAGCGGGCCGCGCGTTCGGCACCGAGGTAGCGCGCGATGGTGTGCTGGACGTCGGCGGCCGTGACCGAGGTGCGCCACAAGCGGAGCGCCGGAGTGAGGGGCGGGCGCGAGGTGTCGTTGAGCACGAAGACGCGGGCCTGCAGGCGCTCGACCGGCTCCGGAGCGCGCAGCAGGGACACCGTGACGAAGGCCGCGACGTTGGCCGCAAGGCTCCACAGCACGCCGTGCGTCAGCGGTTCAAAGCGCAGATAGAACAGCGCGCGTGGCGACAGGAAGCCGAGGCCGAAGGGGCCCGACGTCAGCACGTCGCGCGTGAGCCAGCCGGCCTCGATCACCCAGGGCAGCAGGAGCGTGTAGGACCAGATGAAGAAGCCGGCGAGGATGCCCGCGATAGCACCGCGGGCCGTCGCATTGCGCCAGAACAGGCCGCCGATGAAGGCCGGGGCAAATTGCGCGATGGCCGCAAACGAGACGAGGCCGATGGAGGCCAGCCCATGCGTCTGGCCCAGCGCCCGGTAGAAGATGTAGGCCAGCAGCAGGATGCCGACGATGGACAGCCGGCGGATGTTGAGGAGGTGGCGGCCGAGATCCTGGACCTGGTTCGACCCGCCAATGCGCCGCTGCAGCATCAGGGGCACGACGAGGCCGTTGCAGACCATGATCGCCAGCGCGACGCAGTCGACGATCACCATCGCGGTGGCCGCCGACAACCCGCCAACGAAGGCGAGCATCGTCACGGCTTCCGATCCCGCCGACAGGGGCAGGCCGAGGACGAACATATCCGCATCGATGGAGCTGCGCGGGAAATGCAGAAGGCCAGCGACCGCGATCGGCACGACGAACAGGTTGATCAGCACGAGATAGAGCGGAAACATCCAGCGGGCGCGGCGGATCTCGCTCTCGGAATTGTTCTCCACCACCGTTACGTGGAACTGCCGCGGCAGGAGAACGACGCACACAAGGCTCAGCAGCGTGACCGTGATCCAGGTGCCGCCGTTGAAGCCCTGCCCGAAGATGGTCGTCACTTCCTGGCTCGCGCGCGCTCGCGCCAGGAACTGTCCTACCCCGCCGAAGTAGCTGTAGAGGACGAAGAAGCCGACGGTCAGGAAGGCGAACAGCTTGACGATGGATTCCGCGGCAACGGCGGCGATCAGGCCCTCCTGATGCTCCGTCGCGTCGATGTGGCGCGTGCCGAACAGCACCGCGAACACGGCCATGGCGCCGGCGATGATCAGCGCGGTGTCCGTCGGCAGGTGCCAAAGCACCAGGCGGTTGGCGCCGAGCAGCGTGTCGACGGAGGAGGCCACGGCTTTGAGCTGCAGGGCGATGTAGGGCAGCGACCCGACCACCGCGATCACGGTGACGATGGCGGCGACGGCCTGGCTCTTGCCGTAGCGGGAGGCGAGGAAGTCGGCGACGGACGTGATGTTCTGGCTCTTGGCGATACGCACGACCCGCAACAGGAAGCGCCAGCCGAACGCGAACATGAGGATCGGGCCGAGATAGACCGCGATGAAGTCGTAGCCCGTGGCCGCAGCGAGCCCCACGCTGCCAAAGAACGTCCAGGACGTGCAGTAGACGGCCAGGGACAGGGCATACACGAAGGGGCGGCTGTCTCCGGCCTTGCGGGCGCGCAGGCGGCGATCGGCGATCCAGGCGAGCGTGAACAGCGCGCTCACGTAGCTCAGCGCCAAACCGATAATCGTCCAGCTCTCAACCATGCCGCCAACCATGCCGCGTTCGGGTGCCGGCCGGGGCTAGCCCGAAGACGGCTTGACGTGGAATTCGCGAGCGCCGCGGCGCCTGCAACCACAAGGATATTGTGGGGACATCGATCCGCATTGTCCAACCCTCCTCGGGCGGAGGCTTAAGATTACCGGGCTGGACCGTGGGTACGCGTCGTTTCCCGATTGCCGCGCCGAAAAACTCTCGCCTAAGGTTGCGGGAACGCGAGTCAGGCCCGTCGGGCTGAAGGGGATTGCGAATGAAAGTGAATATGAAGCTGCTGTCCGAGTTTCGTGACTTCGCCCTGAAGGGCAACGTGGTCGATCTCGCCGTCGGTGTTTTTGTCGGTGCCGCATTCGGCAAGATCGTGTCGGCGC
>RXJK01000269.1 GCA_003963125.1 Hyphomicrobiales bacterium | reverse complement strand
CCCAGGGCCTCGAGCTCGCCAGCCGCTGCCGTCCCCACGCCTGCAGGCTACAACCGCGCTGGCGGCGAGATCGGCGGCAGCTGGTCCACCGAGACCAACGACCGCAAGCGCTGAGGTTCAGAACTTGTCGGCGAGCTTGCTGTCGGCTGCCGGGGCGGACGGCTTCGCCGCGGCGAGGATGGCCGGCACGATCTCCTCGGCCCGGCTGACAACGATGAACGTCACGTCCATGTCGCGGCGGATGAAGCCTTCGCTCTGCATGTGCTTGATGAGCGCCAGGAACGGATCCCAGAAGCCGGCGATGTTGGCGACGACGATCGGCTTCGTATGGCGCCCGAGCTGCGCCCAGGTCAGCTGCTCGACGAGTTCCTCGATGGTGCCGATGCCGCCGGGCAGCGCGACGAAAGCGTCCGAGCGCTCGAACATCATGCGCTTGCGCTGGTGCATGTCCTCGACGACGACGAGTTCCTGTACGTCGCGCAGCATCTGCTCCTTTTCCGAGAGGAAGCCCGGGATGATGCCCGTCACCCGCCCGCCGGCGGCCAGCACGTTGCGCGCCGTCTCCCCCATCAGCCCGCGCCCGCCGCCGCCGTAGACGAGTCCGATGCCGGCCTCCGCCAGCGCCTTGCCGAGGATGCGCGCGGCGTCCACATGGGCGGGGTTGGCCCCGGTGTTCGAGCCGCAGTAGACGCAGACGTTCTCGACCTTGGCGCCGGAGGTGGGCGAGGGGCTCGTGGCTGTCGCGGGGCTCTTTCGCATCTGCGTCCTTCGGTTGGGGCTTTCCGGAAGAATGCGCCGGGGAGGGTCCCCTGTCACCTGCCAGTTGCGCCCGCCGTAAATGCGACCTCGGCCGGTATTTCGCCCCTCTGGGCAGTCCCGAAGATCCGCATACAACTGAGCGCAGCCAGCGGCGTTGCAGGACTGCATCGCCCCAAGGGCGAAAGCGTGTCCCTGGCCTTGCCGTTTTTCAGTGCCCATGGTTCTGAAGGAGTTCGGACTGCAAAGCTGCGGCCAAGACTAAGCCAAGCTTTTCAAGACGCTGACAGGGCGACCATTTCTGTGACGGTAGGGGAGGCTGTGCGCGCCATGAAGGTTCTTCTGCTTCTGGGCCCGCTCGTTGTCGTAGGCGCCGGCCTGCCGATCACCGCCTCCGCAGCGCAGCATCAGACGCCGGCCGAAAGCCCGGTGGCCGATCCGGTCCGTCAGCGCGCAGAGGAACTGGCCCGCGAGGCCACCGAGCGCTTCAGCGAGGTCCTGCGCGCCGGTCGCGTCGCCCAGGCCAACGGACAGGCCAAGAAGGGGGAGGACCCCTGGACGCCGGCCCTGCGCTGGGTGCAGCACGCCCAGCAGGAGTACGATCGCCTCGTCTCGAGCCTCAAGCAGGGCCCGGACGGCTTGCCGCCGGTCGCGACCCCCGCCCCCAAGGCTGAAGCGCCAAAGGCTGCTGCGCCCGCCGCGCCGTCGCCTGGCAAGTCTCCCGCTGCCTCGGTCGAACCCGCGCCCCGCGTCGCGGAGAAGGCGCCTGCGGCTCCGGCCACGCCGAAGACCGCGCCTGCGCCCGTCAAAACTGAGCCGGCGCCGGCGAAGCCCGTCGAGACCGCGGATGCGAGCGACTGGCTCGTCTGGTCCCAGGCCCAGTTCCAGGCGCTGATCAAGCGCCTGACCGAAGGCGCGACGCCGCCCGAGAAGTGGGATCCCGTGAAGGACGCCGGCAAGAACACCACGGCTGCCAAGCAACCGGAGCCCGCCAAGCAGCCGGAGAAGGCGCCCGAGAAGGCTCCTCCGAAGGCCGAAGTGAAGGCGGCCGAGGCGCCCAAAGCCGTACAGGAGCGGCCGCTCGCCGAAGCGCGCCGTGCCGAGCCCGAAAAGTCCGCCGACGCCGCGAAGGCCGAGGCCGACCGCAAGGCCGCTGAAGCGAAAGCGGCCGCGGACGCCAAGGCTGCTGCCGATGCGAAAGCCGCAGCAGATGCCAAGCGAGCAGCGGACGCGAAGGCGGCAGCAGATGCCAAGGCAACCGCCGATGCGAAGGCCGCGGCCGACGCGAAAGCCGCGGCCGACGCGAAAGCCGCCGAAGAAAAGCGTGTAGCCGATGCCAAGGCCGCTGCGGATGCGAAGGCCGCCGCTGACGCAAAGCGCGCGGCTGAAGCCAAGGCTGCAGCAGACGCCAAGGCAGCCGCGGACGCGAAGGCCGCGGCGGATGCCAAAGCTGCCGAAGACAAGCGCGTCGCCGACGCCAAAGCCGCGGCAGATGCCAAGGCGGCTGCCGATGCGAAGGCCGCAGCCGATGCGAAAGCCGCCGAGGCCAAGCGGGTTGCGGAGGCGAAGGCCGCGGCCGATGCCAAGGCCGCAGAGGCGAAGCGCCTGGCGGACGCCAAGGCGGCAGCGGAAGCCAAGGCTGCCGAACTGAAGAAGGCCGCCGACGAGCGCATCGTGGCCATGAAGAAAGCCGCTGCGGAGAAGGCCGCCGAGATCGAGAAGGCCGTGGCCGAGAAGCGCGCTGCTCTCGCCAAGGCCGCCGCGGAGGCGAAGGCCACCTTCGACGCCAAGCGCGCGGAAGAGACGAAGCGCATCGCGGAAGCCCAGAAGCTCGCCGAGGAGAAGGCGGCGCAACTCAAGAAGGCGGCCGAGGAACGCGCCGCCCTCTTGAAGAAGGCTGCCGAAGAGAAGGCCGCCGCCGCCAAGGCCGCGACGGAAGAAGCGCGCAAGCAGGCCGAGGCCAAGGCCGCCGAGCTGAAGAAGGCCGCCGACGAGCGCCGCGCCGCGATCGCGAAGGCTGCCGCCGAAGCCAAAGCGGCCCTCGACGCCAAGCGCGAAGAGGCACGCAAGGCCGCCGAGGCCCGCCGCGTCGCCACCCGGCCGGAGCCCGCGCGCGTGGCGTGCGAAGCCGCCGGCACGGCTGTTTCCCCCGGCAATTGGTACGTCGTGAAGGCCGGCGACACGCTGTGGGACGTCGCTCAGCGCACCTACGGCACGAACGAAGCCTGGCGTTATCGCGCGATCTACCACGCCAACCGGCGCGCGCTGCGCAATCCCAACTGGATCGTGCCCTGCCAGCGCATCTACGTCCCGAAGCGCTGAAGCACGCAGCTCAAGCGCGCGTGAGGCTTGCGTTCCCGGCCGAGCGCGGCGAGAGCCGGGATCTTTCCCCGTAGAGATGGGCCTCACGCTTCAAGACCCGGACAGCCGTGCTGGCGCACGACTTCCGGGAATGCAAAGAGCGCGGGCACGGCGCAGCCTGCATCTACCTGAGCGATATCGCGTCTCGCCTCAGCGCGTGGCCATGACTCCCGCGGCTGTCATCATCGCCACCGCGATCCACAGCTGCGGCGACGCCGGCGAAAGCCCGGTGATGACGAGAAGCAGCGTCGACAGCACGGGCCCCGCATAGGACAGCACGCCGAGCGTCTCGATGTGGCCACGCTTCATGCCGATGTCCCACAGCAGGAAGGCCCCACCCACGGGCCCGAGCCCGAGCAGCAGCAGCGCCATCCACTGCGCGGGCTCAGCGGGCATCGCCGGTGTCTCGAAGGCCGCGGAGGCGACGGCGGCAAGGAGCGCCGTCGCGAGCGTCGCCGCGCCCAGGCTTTCCGTCGCCACCGGCGCCAGCAGGCGCGAGCCGACCGAATAGGTCGACCACACGACCGCGCATCCAAGCGCCAGCAGGAAGCCGAGCGGCGCGTTGCCGCCGGCTGGCGCCCCGGCGCCGAGCCTGGTCCAGACGAGCACGATCGCCGCGGCGAACCCGATCAGGGCTGCCGCGACGTGGCGACCGGACAGCCGGTGCCCCGGCAGCAACGCCGAGAACAGTACGATCAGCAGCGACCACAGATTGTTGAGGAGATGCGCTTCGGCCGGCGGCGCCAGCGCCAGTGCGGCGAAGTAGAGCGCGTGGAAACAGAAGAGGCCGTAGACCCCAAGCAGCAGGGAGCCCCACGTCGGCACCAACAGGTGCGCCCGCCCGCGCGCCACGGCACTGAGGCCGATCAGCAGCGTCCCGATCGCGAACGAGAGCGCCGTTGTCTCGAACGGCGGCAGCGGCCCCTTGAGCACGGCGAGCGGCGCCAGCGCCGCCCACAGCAGGATGGCGCCGCAGCCGAGGAGCGTCGGCCGGAGGGCGCTCTCTCCGTCTGCAAGGCCGCTGGCCGGCCGCTGCGCCGTCGGCGCTGCCGATGCATCTTTGCCGCTCATGCCGAGTGCCAAATCATGGGCCGCCGCCATCTCCCGCTCGCATCGCCAGTGTTAGCCTCTGGCCAAGCCCGCTCCCATGACAAAGTGCGGGGCTTCCCGTAATCTCCGGCCATGACAAGCACGCACGCCGATCCCATCACCGACACGCTCCGCATCGCCCTCGCCCAGCTCAATCCCGTCGTGGGCGATCTCGAGGGAAATGCAAACAAATTGCGCGCCACCCGCGCCAAGGCGGCGCAAGCCGGCGCCCATCTCGTCGTCGTGCCGGAACTCTTCATCACCGGCTATCCGCCCGAGGATCTCGTCCGCAAGCCGGCCTTCGCGGCGGCGGCCCGGCGTACCGTCGAGGCATTGGCCGAGGAAACCGCTGACGGCGGGCCGGGCCTGCTCGTCGGCACCATCTGGGTCGAGGACGGCAAGCTCTACAACGCGGTGGCGCTGCTCGATCAGGGCGCGGTCGTGGCGACCCGCTTCAAAGTCGACCTGCCGAACTACGGCGTCTTCGACGAGAAGCGCAACTTCGACGTCGGCCCCATGCCCGGCCCCGTCAACTTCCGCGGCGTGCGCCTCGGCGTGCCGATCTGCGAGGACATCTGGAAAGAAGATGTCTGCGAGTGCCTGCAGGAGACGGGATCCGAGATTCTGATCTCGCCGAACGGCTCGCCCTTCGACTGGCCCAAGCCCGAGCTGCGGCTGAACGTGGCCGTCGCCCGCGTCACCGAGACGGGGCTGCCGCTCGTCTACCTCAACCAGTTCGGCGGCCAGGACGAACTCGTGTTCGACGGCGCGTCTTTCGTCTTGAACGCCGACGCCAGCCTCGCCGTGCAGATGCCGGCCTGGACCGAAGCCATCGAGACGGTCACCTTCCGCAAGAGCCCACAAGGTTGGGTCGCGAGCCAAGGCGCCATGGCGCTTGTCGAGGAGAAGGAGGCCGCGGCCTACCATGCCTGCATGGTGGGGCTCAGGGACTACGTGGACAAGAATGGCTTCCCGGGCGTGGTGCTGGGCCTCTCCGGCGGCATCGACAGCGCGCTCTGTGCCGCGCTTGCGGCAGATGCCTTGGGCCCCGCGCGCGTCCACTGCATCATGCTGCCCTATCGCTATACGTCCGGCGCGAGCCTGAAGGACGCGGCGGCCTGTGCCGAAGCCCTCGGCGTGCGCTACGAGAGCGTGCCGATTGCCGGGCCCGTCGAGGCCTTCAGCGAGGCACTGGCAAAAACCTTCGCCGGGCGCACGCCGGACGTGACGGAGGAGAACATCCAGAGCCGCGTGCGCGGCACCGCCCTGATGGCGATCTCGAACAAGTTCGGCGGCATGGTCGTCACCACCGGCAACAAGAGCGAGATGTCGGTCGGCTACGCCACGCTCTACGGCGACATGAACGGCGGCTTCAACCCCATCAAGGATCTCTACAAGATGGAGGTCTACCGCCTCTCCCGCTGGCGCAATGCCAACGTGCCGAAGGGTGGCAAGGGGCCCGCGGGCATCGTCATCCCCGAGCACATCATCACAAAGGCGCCGACGGCCGAACTGCGCGAGAACCAGACTGACCAGGACAGCCTGCCGCCTTACGAGGTGCTGGACGACATCCTCGCCTGCCTCGTCGAGGGCGAGATGCCGTTGACCGACATCGTCGCGCGCGGCCACCCGGCCGAGACGGTGAAGAAGGTGGAGCGCCTGCTCTATCTCGCCGAATACAAGCGCCGCCAGGCGGCTCCCGGCGTGAAGATCTCCGCCCGCAATTTCGGCCGCGACCGCCGCTACCCCATCACCAACAAATTCCGGGAGCGAGTTTGATCCGCTGCAGTGCAGCGGTCGCTTCGGACGAATAATTCGTATCGGGTGCTTTTAAACGGGGCCGGAGCCCTGCATACTATTCAGCGTTAGGATCATTTCATTTGAGGTTTTCGCTATGCATATCTACCGTTTTTTCAATCGCGCACGTGACCCCGCCGCCGCTGCGAGACCTGCGGCCGCGGGACCAGGTGGTGGGCCGCCGCAACCGCCGGCTCCAGTCGGAGCTTTCATCACTGCCGAGACCTTCGACAGTTTTTCGGTGGTGACCGCGTTCATCAGCACCACCTATGGGGTCATCACGCTTGTTGCTCCCGCTGCGACGAGCAACAAGGCGGCAGTCTTGGCCGTCATCTGCCTGCTGGTCGGCGCAGCGATTTACGTGCTCAACATCACGGACCCGCAAAACCCGGCGACACCGCGCCAGCGTATTATCGGTGCCTTCTTCGCATTCGCGAACTCGATCCAGTTGTTCGCTGCCACTTACGGCGTCGCAGTCATTGCCAGCAAGTAGATGCCCCGGCACGAGGCTCGCGTAGAAAAATTGATATTTAGGAGTTTAAAAACATGTCGCAATCACAGCGTTATGTCGTTCTGCCGGCATTCGGCTTCTCAGGTCCCGTCCTCTCGCAGTCTGCCGCTTTGAGCAAAGTGGGCCCCACGGTCAGCTTGGCCAAGAGCCCGCGCGCGCGGACGCCGCGGGCGGACACCAGTCTGCGCGTGCTGCACTCGACGCACGAGAATGGCCCGAAGCTCGTTGAAATGACCCCGCGGGCGGAGCTCAATCTTCGTCTCGACACGCCTGGGCTGAAGATCGTGCCGGTTGTCGAGTATCGCAAACTGTACGTGCAGTACCGCATTCTCGACAAAGTCTCCATCAAGGGCGCAGCCAGCGGTGGGGTGGCGCTCTCGGTGGTGTCGAAAGCCGATGGCACCCCAATCACGGAAGCGCGGGTGGTTGCGTTCACGAATTTCGACCGTCGCGAGGGGGCCGAGGGGGTGAGCAATCGACGGGGCGAAGTCGTCTTGAAGCTGAAATCGGGGCAGGCCATCGAGCGCCTCTACGTCTATGCACCCGCCGGCTTCTGGGGCTTTTTCGCAACCGGTTTTGCGGCGAAGAACGGCGGCACGATCAAGCTGGCGCCGGTCGATCTGAGCAGCGCAGAAACACTGCTGCCCAGCTTCATCAAGCGTATACCCCTGGACGCCGGAGCAGGCGTGCGTGTCGCGATCGTCGACAGCGGCATCGCCGCTAAGCATCCGGCCCTGCCGGGAGTGCAAGGCGCCAACCTGGTGTTCGACGAAATCCAGAACAATCCTGGCGCCACCACCGAGTGGGGGCCGGCCTCCAATGAGGGAGAACACGGCACACACGTCGCCGGTATTGTCGGTGCCAAGCCGGTCGGATCCAGTTCGGTGCGCGGCGTAGCACCCGGCGTCGAGTTGCGCAGCTATCGCGTCTTTCCCAATTCGGGAGGAGGGGCAACCAACTACGACATCATGAATGCGATAGATCGCGCGGTCTTGGACGGCTGCCACATCATCAACCTCAGTCTCGGCGGCGGTGCCGAGGACGAGGCGGTGAGGGCCGCAATTGGCAACGCTCTCGACAAGGGTGTGCTTGTCGTTGCGGCGGCGGGCAATGACGGTCGCCGGGCGGTGTCGTTTCCCGCCGCGCTTCCGTCCTGTGTCTCGGTGTCGGCGATGGGGCGGCGCGGCACATTTCCGAAGGAGTCGACCGAGTCTTCCGATATCGCCAAGCCTTTCGGCGATCCTGACAAGGACGCGTTCATTGCGGCGTTCAGCAATGTCGGGCCACAAATTGATGTTACCGGACCTGGAGTTGGCGTTGTGTCGACGCTGCCCGAGAATGCCTACGGGGTCATGAGTGGAACTTCGATGGCCTGTCCAGCCGTTACAGGTTTCGCCGCATATGTGCTGGGCGCGAACAAGGATATAATGGCTGCGAAGAAGAGCGAGCGGGTCAAACGTCTCAAGGAGGCGCTTTACCGCAACTGTCGCACCTTTGGGTTCGGCCGCGATTTCGAGGGCTTTGGAATGCCGACGCCTGCGTCGCAGGTAATGGAGAAAAAGCGAAATGCGAAAAATCGTGCGACGCGTCGAGGATGACGCGCCCTCCGCCGAGGAGACGGCGAAGCGGATCAGCGGCCAAGACGGTGTGACGATCCTCGATCTCAATGCATCTTCACTTCTCGTAGAAGGAGAAAGCGAGGCGATCGATGCCGCACTCCGCGGCATCGACGGCTGGAACGCGTTTGCATTGAGTACGATTCAAGTACCCGACACGCGCCAGCGCATCGGCAAGACCGCGCGCAAGCGCTGAGGTGCGAACCATAGTGGTCAAAGTCCTCAGCCGGCAATGAGGGGCTGCCGCAGGCAGTCCCTCTGCGCGTCACTCCCCGGCGAAGGCGATCATGTCGGCGAATTGCGCCAGGTCGTCGAGCGCGAGGTAGGGCACGGAGGCGCGCAGCAGCACGGCGAAGGCTATGATCAGGAGCGCGACGGCGACTGGCAGTTGGCGCCAAAAGGCTTTCATATCAGGGCCTTGCATACATCCCCCCCTATCGTGCCGAAGGCGCCGGACCAGGGATGGGCGCGACAGTGTTGAATCACGTTTTACCGTATACGGATATAACCCACGTGACACGGCCGCCTGAAGCTCGAGGGGCGATCGCTCCGCCCAAGTCGGCAAAAAATGTTGCGCTGCCAAATGCCTGCGCGTGAGACGGATGATCGCAAACAGGCGGGCGTCACCGGAATAAAATCTTCAGGCCGGCCGTTGTTCATGCATCTCCAGAACGCAACCCCGCACTGGAGACGACTTGAAAGGCCCTGGCAGCGCCCACTGCCGGGGCTTTTGCTTGGAGCCAGGTTCAGCGCCGTCCGAAAGCGGATGCGACGAGGCCCACCCCGACCAGGGCGGGGATCGCCAGCAGCAGGAACACGCCGATCGTCAGCCCGACCCCGATGACGAGGGCCGCGATCAGGCACAGGATCGCCCAAGTCGCCACGAAGGCCACCGCGCTCAGGAGCCAGGCCTTCCAGCCGGTCAGCACCGTGGTCTTGCCGTTGCGCGTGAAGACGATCATCGAGCCCATGGCGTTGGCCTCTTGCGGGATCTTGGCGGTCGCTGGTCCGCTCCCCTGAGAGTAGCGCGCTCCGCCGCCGCGTCCAACGGTGCCGACGCCGCGCCAGTTGGTGCCGCCTCGCCGACCCGCTACACTTCGCGAGAGAAACACAAACACGCGGGAGACGACGCATGGGGCAGCTCGACGGCAAGGTCGCCATCATCACCGGCGCGACGAGCGGCATCGGCGCGCGCACGGCCGAGATCTTTGCCGAGGAAGGGGCCAAGGTCGTGCTCACGGGCCGGCGCGAGGCGGAAGGGCAGGCCGTTGCCTCCGGCATCGGGGCGAATGCGCTCTTCATCAAGGCCGACGCCACGCTCGAGGACGACTGGCGCCGTGTCATCGCGGCGACGCTGCAGAAGTTTGGCCGGCTGGACGCCCTCTTCAACAATGCCGGCGGCCCGGCACCGACGGGCAGCATCACAACCGTCTCCGTCGAGGGCTTCGATGCGGCGATGGCGCTGCTCGTGCGCTCGGTGATGCTCGGCATCAAGCACGCCGCCCCCATCCTGATGCAGCAGCGCTCGGGCAGCATCATCAACAACGGTTCGATCGCGGGCCACCAGGCGGGCTATTCCAGCTCCATGATCTACGGCGCGGCGAAGGCAGCCGTGAACCACCTTTCGCGCTGCGCCGCCATGGAACTTGGCGAGCACAACGTGCGCGTCAACTCGATCTCGCCGGGCGCCATCGCCACCGGCATCCTTGCCAAGGCGCTCGGCATGGACGCCGACAAGGCCGACAAGATCGCCTCGGAGATGGCCCGCCGCAGCGCCAAGGTGCAGCCGATCCCGCGCGCCGGCATCACCGACGACATCGCGCACACGGCGGTGTTCCTCGCCTCCGACAAGTCGAGCTTCATCAACGGCATCGACATCATCGTCGACGGCGGCTTGCTGGGTGGACGCCAGTACACGCCGCACCAGGAGAGCCTGAAGGCGATGAAGGGCGCGCTCGGCCTCTGATGGCGCCGCCGAAGACACCGCTGCTGACCGTCGATTGCGTCGTCGTCGACAAGAGCGATCGCGTGCTGCTCATTCGCCGCGGCAACGAGCCGTTCAAGGGCGCGTTCGCGTTCCCCGGCGGCTTCGTCGATATCGGCGAGGATACCGAGACGGCCTGCCGGCGCGAGCTGCAAGAGGAGACCGGCGTCAAGGTCGGCAAGCTGGCGCTGCTGGGCGTCTATTCCGATCCGGCGCGCGATCCGCGCGGGCACACGTGCTCGGTGGTCTACGTCGCGCGCGTCGCGAGGGCCGACGCCAAGGCCGGCGACGACGCGGCGGCCGTGGAGTGGATGCCACTGGCCTCGCGTCCGCGCATGGCGTTCGATCATGGAAAGATACTGAGTGACGCACGCCGCTGGCTGCGCGCGGCGAAAGGGGAGAAAGCATCATGAGCAACATGAAAGACAAGATCGTGCTCGTCACGGGCGGTGCCACGGGGCTCGGCGCCGCCGTCGCCATCGGCGCCGCGCGGCAGGGCGCCAAGGCCGTCGTCATCAACTGCACCAAGAGCCTCAAGGAGGCGGAAGCGACCGCCGAAGCGATCAAGGCCGCCGGCGCCGAGGCGGGTATCGTGCAGGGCGACGTCGCCGAGGATGCCGATTGCCGCCGCATCGCCGCGGCCATGGAGCGCTACGGGCGCATCGACGCGCTCGCCAACAATGCCGGGATCACGCGCCACGTCGCCCACGCCAACATGGACGGGCTCAGCAAGGACGACTTCCTTGCGCTCTATGCCGTGAACACGGTGGGCCCCTTCCAGATGGTGCGCGCCTGCCGGCCGCTGCTCGAAGCCTCCGGCCGCGGCGCCGTGCTCATGACGTCGTCCATCGCGGGCGTGATGGGCATCGGCTCGTCGGTCGCCTACGCCGCGTCGAAGGGCGCGCTCAACACCATGACGAAGTCGCTGGCCCGCGCGCTTGGCCCCAAGATCCGCGTCAACGCCATCTGCCCGGGCTTCATCGACACGCGCTGGTTCACCGACAAGTTCGGCGAGGAGAAGACGGCCGCGATCCGCGCCAACGTGACGAAGTCCGTCCCCCTGAAGGTCGCCTCGACGCCCGAAGACATCGCCGAGACGGCGCTGTTCTTCCTCTCCGACGCTTCGCGCCACGTCACCGGTGAGACCCTGCTCGTCGACGCCGGCCTGCATTTGGGGGCGTCACCCGGCTAGATCGATCGGGCTCGCATTGATGCGTAAGGGCATGCAGGGTTGGCCCTGGGTCCGGGCTTTCCGCTTTGCTCCGGCCGGGATGACAGTTGGGAGCGCGCGCGAAACCACCCCCGGTCATCTCAGCATTGACCCAGGCCGCAATGTGAAGGGCCAGGCCTATCCAAAGCGGCGCTGGATTTCGCCCTGGGTCCCGGCTCTCCGCTTCGCTTCGGCCGGGATGACAGTTGGGAGCGCGAACGAAACCACCCAACTGTCATCCCTGAATTTGCCGAAGGCAAATATCAGGGACCCAGCGGCCACTTGGATCGAGCGAAATTTACCTTCACCCGGCAAGGTCCCGGCTCTCGCTGCGCTCGGCCGGGGACGCCCAAAGGGAATGGACCGAACGGGAAACCTCACGGCTTCACGAGCTTGGCGACCTCCGGCGGCACTTCCTGCTGATAGGATTGGCCGATCGTGAAGAGCAGCGCCTCGGAGTACGGCCGGCCGACGAGCTGGAAGCCGTTCGGCAGCCCCGAGCCGCGCGGCACAGGCAGCGTGATGGCGGGAAGGCCGAGGTAGTTGATCACGCGCGTGAACTTGATCACGCGGCCGAGGATGGCGCCCACGTTGGCGCCCCCGCCGACATCGAGATCGGCGATCGTCGGCAGCACGTCGGCCAGCACCGGCAGCAGCACCACGTCGGCGCCCTTGAAGGTCTGGTCGAGCGTCCGCTGCAGGTAGGTGCCGCGCGCCCGCAGCGCCGTCAGGTGCGCGACGGCCGGGATGAAATGCCCCGTCTCGAGCCGCGCCCGCACCTGCGGACCGTAGTCGTCGGGCCGCGTGCGCAGGTAATGGTCGTGCGCTGCCGCCGCGTCGGGCTGCTGGGTGAGCTGCGTGAGCTGGTCGAGCGTCTGCCAATCC
>RXJK01000361.1 GCA_003963125.1 Hyphomicrobiales bacterium | reverse complement strand
GCGCTCCGCACTGGAACCGGGTAGAACAGACCACGAATAGTGTCAGGGATGTTCCCGGTTCAATCTGTCAGGAATGTCCCCGGTCGTGCAAGCATCTGCCCCTCACCCCGGCCCTCTCCCCGCGAGCGGGGAGAGGGAGTGTCACCATCGACAACGGAGCGCAGCGGGCCTAAACCGCAGCGATGCAGCAGTCTTCGATCAGCACGCAGACCAGAGGACCCTGGGACCTGAGCGGCCGCACGGCCCTCGTCACCGGCGCGGGCCGCGGGCTCGGGCTGGAGATGGCGAAGGCGCTGGCAGCCGCAGGCGCCCATGTCCTCGTGAACGGCCGGCAGCCGGAGCGGCTGGAGACTGCCGCGGCCGCGATTGCCGCCGGCGGGGGATCTGCCGAAGCAGCCGTCTTCGACATCACGGACACGGCTGCGGTCGATGCCGCCTTCGCAGGGATGCAGCGGCCCATCGATATCCTCGTCAACAATGCCGGCGTCCGCGACCGGCGCGCTCTGCAGGACTTTTCCCTCGCCGACGTCGAGCGGTTGCTCCGCGCCGACCTGATCGCGCCCTTTGAACTGGCCCGGCGCGCGGCCATCGGCATGGTGCAGCGCAAACAGGGCCGCATCATCAACATCACGTCCATCGCCGGCCCCATCTCGCGCGCAGGCGACGCCGTCTATACGACCGCCAAGGGCGGTCTCGAGGCCATGACACGGGCGCTGGCCGCCGAGCTTGGGCCCGCAGGCATCACGGTCAACGCCGTGGCGCCCGGGTTCTTCGCCACAGAGGCCAATGCCAGCATGGTCGACGACCCCGAGACTGCCGCGTGGCTCGCGCGGCGGACATCACTCGGGCGTTGGGGAAGGCCCGAGGAGATCGCCGGCGCCGTGGTTTTCCTCGCTTCGCCCGCCGCCTCCTATATTACGGGGCAGGTGATTGCCGTCGACGGCGGCTATCTCGCCCACTTCTAGCGCGGTCTCGCGCGTCCACGTCCAAGGATCCCGATGCAACGTCATCTGCCTCCAGCCGCCCCGGCGGCCTCTCCGCCCGCGAACGACGGCCGTCCGGGCTCGGGCGTGCCGGCGAAGGGGGCGGATGCGCAGATGCGCGTGCTGAGGGGCCTCGCGCCCTACATCTGGCCCGCGGATAGGCCCGACCTGCAGGTGACGGTGGTCGCCTCGCTCGTCCTGATGCTGATCGCGAAGGTCGTGACGGTGGCGATGCCGTTCACCTTCAAGTGGGCGACGGACGCGCTGGTGGCCGCGGCCGGAGGGCAGGTACCCGCCGCGCAGACATCGCAATGGCTGATCGGCGCGCCGCTCCTCGCCATCGTCCTTTACGGCATCACCCGCATCGCCATGACGCTCCTGGTGCAGGTGCGCGAAGGGATGTTCGCCAAGGTCGCCATGCACGCCGTGCGCAAGCTCGCGCTCAACACCTTCGTGCACATGCACGCTCTGTCGCTGCGCTTTCATCTCGAGCGCAAGACGGGAGGTCTCACGCGGATCCTGGAGCGCGGGCGCACGGGCATCGAGAACATCTCGCGCATGACGCTGATGACGTTCCTGCCGACGCTGGTCGAGTTCGCGCTCGTCATCGGCGTGTGCACCTTCGCGCTCGACTGGCGCTATGCCGTCACCGTACTGGCGATGATCGTTCTCTACCTGTGGTTCACGATCAAGGCCACCGACTGGCGCATCACCATCCGCCGCACCATGAACGAGAGCGACAGCGATGCCAACACCAAGGCCATCGACAGCCTGCTCAACTACGAGACGGTAAAGTATTTCGGCGCCGAAAAGCGCGAGGCGCAGCGCTACGACCGCTCCATGGCCGTCTACGAGAGTTCGAGCGTCAAGAGCTATACCTCGCTCGCCATTCTCAACTCAGGGCAAGCGGTCGTGTTCACCGTGGCGCTGACCATCTGCATGGTCATGGCGGGGCAGGACGTGATCGCGGGGACCAAGACGGTCGGCCAGTTCGTGATGGTCAACGCGCTGATGCTGCAGCTCTTCATCCCGCTCAACTTCATGGGCATGATGTACCGCGAGATCAAGCAGTCGCTGACCGACATCGAGCGCATGATGGACGTGCTCGATGTGAAGCCCGAAGTGCCGGACCGGCCAGGCGCGACGCCGATCGACGTCAGGGGCGGCAACATCCGTTTCGACAACGTGCGCTTCTGCTACGAGCCGAGCCGCGTCATTCTCGACGGCCTCACTTTCGAGGTGCCCGCCGGCAAGATGGTGGCGATCGTCGGCCCCTCGGGCGCGGGCAAGTCGACCATCTCGCGCATCCTCCTGCGCTTCTACGATGTCGCCGGCGGCTCGGTGACGATCGACGGCCAGGACATCCGCAATGTCACGCAGGAGAGCCTGCGCGCCGCCATGGGTGTGGTGCCGCAGGATACGGTGCTCTTCAACGACACGATCCTTTACAACATCCGCTACGGTCGGCCCGATGCCACCGACGCGGAGGTGATGGAAGCGGCGCGCCTCGCGCAGATCGACGAGTTCATCAAGCGGCTGCCGGAAGGCTACAGCACGCTCGTCGGCGAGCGCGGCCTGAAGCTGTCGGGCGGCGAGAAGCAGCGCGTCGCCATCGCCCGCACCATCCTGAAGAGCCCGCCGATCCTGATCCTCGACGAGGCGACGAGCGCGCTCGACAGCCACACCGAGAAGGAGATCCAGGACGCGCTCGACATGGTGTCGAAGAACCGCACGACGCTCGTCATCGCGCACCGCCTCTCGACCATCGTCGGCGCCGACAACATTCTGGTGCTCGACGGTGGCCGGCTGGTGGAGCAGGGCACGCACGCCGAACTGATGGGCAAGGACGGCCTCTACGCGAGCCTCTGGAACCGGCAGCGGCAGGCCGAGAAGGCACGCGAGGAGTTGGCCGAGGCCCTGGCCGCCGAAGGGCGCCGCATCACGGATGGGCGCCTGACCGCGGCCGCAACCGATGCCGGGCGCTGAGCTGCCGCTCGACGCGGTGTCCATCGCCATCGTCGTTCTGGGGGCGGTCATTGCGGGCTTCACGACGGGTGTCGCAGGTTTCGGCACGGGCCTCGTCGCTTCGGGCCTCTGGTTCCACGCGCTGCCGGCGGCGATGGTCCCGCCTTTGGTCGTTCTCGCCTCCGTTCTCGCGCAGATCGCGGGCCTGTTCGGTGTGCGGCGCGCCTTCAATCTCCGCGCCGCTGCGCCGCTGCTCGCAGGCGGGCTCATCGGCGTCCCCTTCGGGGTCGCCGCGCTCGCCATCGCGCCGCCCACCATCATCAGAACCGGCGTCGCACTGTTTCTCATCGCCTATGCGCTGTTCCAGTTCCTGGCGTCGACCCCGCGCACGATCGGCGGCACGGGCGGCGCGCCGGCGGACGTGATCGTCGGGGCGGCCGGCGGGTTCCTCGGGGGCTTTGCCGGATTGTCGGGCCCCGTG
Source organism: Hyphomicrobiales bacterium (assembly GCA_003963125.1). Taxonomy (GTDB): domain Bacteria; phylum Pseudomonadota; class Alphaproteobacteria; order Rhizobiales; family Hyphomicrobiaceae; genus AWTP1-13. The sequence continues at coordinate 8,815 of RXJK01000361.1, read as the reverse complement.
CCGCTGATCTGGCTGCAGTTGCGCGGCGGCGCGAGTGATGCGCAGCGGGCCATCTATCAGCCCTTCAATCTGCTGGTCCTTGGGTTCGCGGCCGCGGCAATGGCCATCGCGGGGCAATTGACCTGGCAGGTTCTCACCGTCGCTCTGATCTGCCTGCCGGCCACCATGGCCAGCGCCTGGGCGGGTGTGCAGGTTTATGGCCGCATTTCGCAGTCGACGTTCCGCCGCGTCGTACTGATGCTGCTCTTGCTGTCGGGGACGATCCTCCTCGCGCAGACGCTGCTGCGGTGAGAGGAACAAAGGTGGAGGCTGGATGAGAAACGGAGCAGACCCGCAGTGGCCAGTAATAACGCCCCCACGGGTCCGCAGAAGCTCGGCGCGGAGAAAATGGGTAGGTGCACGCAATACAGCAGCGCCGAGCCTCGTCTCGAAACTAGCGGCTTGGCAAGCATTCAGTCTGTCACGCGCGTGACAGTGAAATCCTACCATCGGCAACTCGACCGCGGGAAGATGCGAAACGGCCACGCAGGAGCGCCTGGCCTTTCGCCCAGACATTAAATGATCCGCAGCAGGTCGACCGTATGATCAAGCCTTTGCAGCAGCGCAGCACCGGACCTTCCGCGTGAGTGACGAACCCGTCAGACGCATCGTCGTGAACGCCCTGATCGGCGTGCGTAAGGCGTTGCGCCTTCTGGCGCTGGCCTTGCGCGGCGTGCTGCAGATCGTGCTCGCGCTCCTGATCGTGCTCGAGGAGTGGGGCTGGCGTCCGCTGGCCGACCTTCTCGCCTGGATTGCGCGATGGAAGCCGCTTGCGGCGCTGGAAACCAGGATCGCCCGCCTGCCGCCCTATGCGGCCCTCGTCACCTTCGCCCTGCCGACCCTCGTCCTGCTGCCGCTCAAATTCTTCGCGCTTCTGCTCATCGGCAAGGGCTACTACATGACGTCGGTCGCCCTGTTCCTCATCGCCAAGGCGGTGGCGACGGCGCTGGTGGCGCGCCTCTTCATCCTGACCCAGCCGGCGCTGATGTCGATCGGCTGGTTCGCCTGGACCTACGAGAGTGTCATGCCGTGGAAGGAGGCGCTGACCGAGAAGGTGCGCAATTCCTACGTCTGGCGGGCGGGCCGCGCTGTGAAATGGCGCGCGCGCCGCGCCATCCAGCCGTACTGGCTGGCGCTGAAGCCCGATGTGATAGGCCTTGCCCGGCGCGCCCTCGGCCGCGCTCGCGACCTCGTCCGTCGCTTTCGCGCACAGTCCTGAAACGCCCTACGGAAAGGGCGCGTCGAGGGGCTTGAGTGGCTCCGGTTCGCCGGGTGGCACGGGCACTTCCGCGACGTTGAGCGTCATCGAGACGATGTCGTAGTAGCCCATCGCCACGATCACATCGATGATCGCCTGCTCGCCGAAGCGGCTCTGCATCGCGGCATAGGTCGCATCGCTCACGCGCTTCGTGCGCCGCAGTTCGGTCGCGAAATCGTACACGACCGCTTCGTCCTCGCGCATCGTGGCGGGGCGGCGTCCCGCGGCGATATCGGCAACCACTCCGCGGTCGAGCCCGGCATCGAGCGCGAACTTGGCGTGCGCCCACCACTCGAACTGCGAGGTCCACGAGCGCGCGACGATGAGGATGGCGAGCTCGTTGAGGCGCGTCGGCAGGGATGACGTGAAGCGGATGTATTCGCCGACCTTCTGCAGCCGGTTGCCGAGTTCTGGGCTTCTGAGCCACGCGTTGAACGGCCCGATGAGGCGCCCCCGCGGACCGCCGAGAACGGCATTCGCCATGCGCGCCTGCTCGGGCGTCATCTCCTCGCGGGCAAGTTCCGGGAAGCGGCGCGTGCCGAGGTCGTCGGGGGCTTCGGGCAGCATGAAGGTCTCCGTGGTGGGCGCGGGGGGCACAGTAGGCAAGCCTGCTGGCGCCGGGAACGCAGCGCGCCGTCACGGGTGTCATTCCGGCCGCGCCGGGACTTACGCGCGCGCCTCGGCCAGGTGCCGCAACTGGTAGATCGCCGTATGCAGCACGTGCGCGACCACGGTTTGATCGTTGGCCACCAGCGTCAGGTCGAGATCGACGAGGCGATGGCCCTTGCTCTCATAGTTCGCGGCCACCTTGCCACGTACGGTCAGCACGTCGCCGACGCGGGCGAGGGCGAAGTTGCGCACCTTGCTCCCCGTGTGGATCCAGGGTGCAAGCAGCACATTGTCCTTGAGCGCGCTGTTGCACAGCCGGAGCAGCAGTCCCGGGTGCACGATGCCCTCGCGGATGTAGATCGGATCGCTCTCGCGCACGGCTTCGAGATAGGTCGCCAGCCGGTCCCGATCGATGGTCTCGGGCCGGATGCCAAGCGGCCGGCCCACGGCGAGGCTAGAAATGCTGGCGGGTTCGCGCTGCTCGGGCGCCGGCGGCTTCGGGGGCAGCAGCGCAGGAAGCAAAGGCACCTTCGCCGCGGGCGGCAGAGCGGCCGATCCGGTCGCACAGAGCACCCCCTCGCTCTTCACCGTGATGTCGAGGCCCGTCGGTGTTTCGTCGGCTTCCACTGTGGCAATCCGCCCGTCGTAGACCGGCTTCAGAAACCTGCACATTATTTCGCCACGCGTCAGAAAGGCTTCGCCCCATCGCGCCACGGGCTGGTGGCAGGCGTAGGCATAGACCTCGACACCCGGCACGAGCCCGCCCGTGAAGCCCAGGGACTGCGCGACAGTATCGTCGTGGATGCGGTTCTCGGACGTGCTCGAAAGATTGAAGGCTTCGATCGTGTGGGGCGCTAGGGCGGACATGGCGGAGCCTCGCTCGACGTGGATTGCGGAAGTCTGCCGCATCGCCCGGCCCGTGGGAAGGTAGCGGGCAACCTCTTGCATAAAACTTGCCCAGAAACTGCCGATTTTTAGAACAGCAAAGCTCTTTTGCTCGGTTCTTAGGCGTGCTTATTTCAAGCGAGCGGGCAAGTCCCGCCGGCGCGTTCCAGCGCCCCCTGAATTTCCGACGGGAGGACACTTCATGCACATGATGGCCCAACGCCGCACGGCGTGGCGTCACCTCGCCTTGCTGCTGGCGATCGCGCCGGCCTTCGCGATGCCTGCTGCAGCGCAAGAAAAGACGCTGCGCGTCGCCATGACGGCGGCCGATATTCCGCGCACCAACGGACAGCCGGACCAGGGCTTCGAGGGGAACCGCTTCACCGGCATTCCCATGTTCGACAGCCTCACGCAGTGGGATCTCTCGTCGGCCGACAAGCCGAGCGTGCTGATCCCCGGATTGGCGACCGAATGGGCCGTCGATGCCAACGACAAGACCAAGTGGATCTTCAAACTGCGCCAGGGCGTGAAATTCCACGACGGGTCGGACTTCAAGGCCGATGCCGTGGTCTGGAACGTCGAGAAGGTCCTGAAGAAGGAGGCGCCGCAGTTCGCCCCCGACCAGATCGGCGTCACCGTCAGCCGCATGCCGACGCTCGTGTCGGCAAAGAAGGTCGACGACTACACCGTCGAACTGACGACGAAGGAGCCCGACAGCTTCCTTCCGATCAACCTGACCAACCTCTTCATGGCGTCGCCCGCCCACTGGCAGAAGAAGTTCGACGCACTTGCAAGCGTCGCGGACCCGGCCGAGCGCGCCAAGCAGGCCTGGACGCAGTTCGCCGCCGATGCCTCCGGCACCGGGCCCTTCAAGATGGCGAAGTTCACCCCGCGCGAGCGGCTGGAGTACGCCAAGAACGCCACCTACTGGGACGCCAAGCGCGTGCCCAAGGTCGACCGCGTGGTGCTGCTGCCCATGCCGGAAGCCAGCGCCCGCACCGCGGCACTGCTCTCCAACCAGGTGGACTGGATCGAGGCGCCGGCCCCCGACGCGCTCGATCAGATCAAGTCCAAGGGCTTCGTCGTCTACGCCAATGCCCAGCCGCACGTGTGGCCGTGGCAGTTCTCCTTCGCCGAAGGCTCGCCCTGGCTCGACAAGCGCGTGCGCCACGCAGCCAACCTATGCGTGAACCGCGACGAGCTCAAGCAGCTCTTGGGCGGCCTGATGGAAGTGCCCAAGGGCACGGTGCCACCGGGCCATCCCTGGTGGGGCAATCCCTCGTTCGACATCAAGTACGATCTGGCTAGCGCCAAGAAGCTCATGTCGGAAGCCGGCTTCTCGGCCTCGAAGCCCCTCAAGGTGAAGATCCTCACCTCCGCCTCGGGCTCGGGCCAGATGCAGCCGATCCCCATGAACGAGTTCATGCAGCAGGCGCTGAAGGAGTGCTACTTCGACGTCGAACTCGACGTGATCGAGTGGAACGCGCTCTTCACCAACTGGCGCGAGGGCGCGAAAGACCCCAAGTCCCGCGGCGCCCACGCGACCAACGTGTCGTTCGCGGCCATGGACCCGTTCTTCGCCATGGTGCGCTTCGTCTCGACCAAGACGTTCCCGCCCGTGTCGAACAACTGGGGCTACTTCGGCAACGCCGAGATCGACCAGCTCGTCGCCGATGCGCGCACCTCTTTCGACGGTGCGGCACGTGATGCGGCGCTCGCCAAGCTGCACGCGCGCATCGTCGAGGAAGCGCCGTTCCTGTGGATCGCGCACGACGTGGGACCCCGCGCCATGAGCCCGAAGGTGAAGGGCGTGGTGCAGCCCAAGAGCTGGTTCATCGACATCGCATTGATGAGCATGGAGTGAGGATCAGGCCGGGTGCCGCTGCATCCGGCCCTTTCCTTGCATTGCATCGCAGGCATCGGACCAGGGGCGGCGCATGGTGCCGCCCCTAAGCCCGTTCCTGAGGTCTTGGCCTGAGGTCTTGGAATGCTGATCTACATTGCAAAGCGCATCGTCTACACGCTGCCGATCATGCTTGGCGTGACGCTGGTCTGCTTTGCGCTTGTGCATCTCGCCCCGGGTGATCCCCTGATCGCCGTGCTGCCGCCGGACGCCTCCGAGCAGATGAAGCAGCAGCTCATGGTGCTGTACGGCTTCGATCGCCCCTATCATGAGCAGTTCCTGCGCTGGATCTGGCGCGCCGTGCAGGGCGATCTCGGCGGTTCGATCGCAACCAACCGCCCGGTCGCCACCGAAGTGTTCAAGGCCGTGGGCAATACGCTGATGCTGTCGGCGGTCGCGACCTTCATCGGCTTTGCGCTCGGCACATTCTTCGGCTTCGTCGCCGGCTATTTCCGCGACACCGTGATCGACAAGTCGGCGTCCTTCCTGTCGGTGGTCGGCGTGTCCGTGCCGCACTACTGGCTCGGCATGGTGCTGGTCATCATCTTTTCCGCCACGCTCGGCTGGCTGCCGGCGACGGGCGCCGGGCCCGGTGGCTCCGACGCCTGGGCCTGGGATTGGGCGCACGTGCGCCACATCGTGCTGCCGGCCATCACCATGTCCGTCATCCCCATGGGCATCATCGCTCGCACCGTGCGCGCGCTCGTCGCCGAGATCCTGAGCCAGGAATTCATCGCCGGCCTGCGCGCCAAGGGCCTCTCCGAATTCGGCGTGTTCAAGCACGTCGTCAAGAACACCGCCCCCACGGCGCTCGCCGTCATGGGCATCCAGCTCGGCTATCTCCTCGGCGGCTCGATCCTGATCGAGACGGTGTTCTCGTGGCCCGGCACCGGCGGCCTCCTCAACGCGGCGATCTTCCAGCGCGACCTGCCGCTCCTGCAGGGCACGATCCTGGTGCTCGCCATGTTCTTCGTCATCCTCAATCTCATCGTCGACGTGGTGCAAACCCTGCTCGACCCGCGCATCCAGCGGAGCTGACGCATGCTGCTCGCAGACAAGCAGGCGACGCTCGGCCCCATCACCCGGTCGCCGGGCTACTGGACGACGGTCTGGCGGCGCTTCCGGCGCGACCCCGTCGCCATGTTCGCGCTGTTGGTCATCCTCGCCATCATCGTCGTCGCGATCCTGGCGCCCTACATCGCACCGCAGGATCCCTACAAGGGCATGAGCCTCCGGCGCCTGAAGCCGCCGGGCACGCCGGGCTTCATCCTCGGCACCGATGAACTCGGCCGCGACATGCTGAGCCGCCTCATATACGGGGCGCGGCTCTCGCTCTTCATGGGTGTGACGCCCGTCATTTTCGCGCTGGTGATCGGTTCCGTCATCGGCATCGTCGCGGGCTACGTCGGCGGCTGGCTTAACACCGTGCTGATGCGCACGATCGACGTGTTCTTCGCCTTCCCTTCGGTGCTGCTCGCCATCGCTTTGTCGGGCGCGCTCGGCGCCGGCATCACCAACGGCCTCGTGTCGCTCACCGTGGTGTTCGTGCCGCCCATTGCGCGCGTCGCCGAGAGCGTGACGACATCGGTGCGCACCCGCGACTTCGTGGAAGCCGCGCGCGCCAGCGGCGCCAGCGCGCTCACCATCATCCGCGTGCAGGTGCTGGGCAACGTGCTCGGCCCGATCTTCGTCTACGCCATGAGCCTGATCGCCGTGTCGATGATCCTCGCCTCGGGCCTCTCCTTCCTGGGCCTCGGCGTGAAGCCGCCGGAGCCCGAGTGGGGCCTGATGCTCAACACGCTGCGCACGGCCATCTACACCCAGCCGCTGCTGTGCGCGCTGCCGGGCCTGATGATTTTCGTCACCTCGATCTCGTTCAACCTGCTGACCGACGGCTTGCGCTCCGCGATGGATATCAAGGCATGACGGCCCCGCTGCTCGAAGTCGACACCCTGGTGAAGCACTTCCCGATCGCCTCGGGTCTGCTCGGACGCAGCGGCGGCGTGGTACGCGCCGTCGACGGCATCAGCTTCAAGCTGGCGGCCGGCGAGACGCTCGGCATCGTCGGTGAATCCGGCTGCGGCAAGTCCACCACCGCCCGGCTCCTGATGCACCTGATCACGCCGAGTTCGGGCACCGTGCGTTTCGAGGGCAAGACCGTCGGTACGCGCGAACTGCCCTACAAGGAGTTCCTGCGCCAGGTGCAGATGGTGTTCCAGGACAGCTACGCCTCGCTCAATCCGCGGCTGACGGTGGAGGAATCCATCGCCTTTGCGCCGACCGTGCATGGCGTCAGCCGCAGCGAGGCCATCAGCCGCGCGCGCAGCCTGCTCGATCGCGTGGGGCTTGAACCACAGCGCTTCGCCGGGCGCTACCCGCACGAGCTGTCGGGCGGCCAGCGTCAGCGCATCAACATCGCCCGTGCGCTGGCGCTGCAGCCGCGCATCCTGATCCTCGACGAGGCCGTCTCGGCCCTCGACAAGTCGGTGGAAGCGCAGGTCCTGAACCTGCTGCTCGACCTGAAGGACGAGTTCGGCCTCACCTACATCTTCATCAGCCACGACCTCGAGGTGGTACGCTTCATCGCCAGCCGCGTGCTGGTGATGTACTTGGGCAAGGTGGCGGAGGTCGGCCCGACGGAGGATCTCTACACCGCCAGCCGGCATCCCTACACGACCGCGCTGCTGGGCTCGCTCCTGTCGATGGACCCCGACAAGCGCACCGACAAGGCGCCGCTCGCGGGCGATCCGCCGAACCCGATCTCGCCCCCGCCGGGCTGCCGTTTCCATACCCGCTGCGTGTTCGCGGAAGGCGTCTGCAAGTCGGTCGCGCCCGGCCTGGCGGGCGTCAGCGCGACTCATGAAGCGGCGTGCCACATGGTGATCCCGGGCTCCGGGCACAGCAAGGCCGAGGGGAGGGCGGCGTGATGACGATCAAGGAACGTCCCATCCTCGAGATCAAGAACCTGTCCGTGACCTTCACGGCCGGCCGCAAGCCCGTGCGCGCCGTCGATGGCGTCGACCTCTCCGTGGCGCGTGGTGAGGTCGTCGCGCTGCTGGGCGAATCCGGCTCCGGCAAGAGTGTCACGCTGCGCACCATCCTGCGTCTCCACAACGAGCGGCGGACGAAGATGGAGGGCAGCCTCCTCGTGCGCGGCAGCGACGTGCTCAAGATGAAGACGCGCGAACTGGGCGATCTGCGCGGGCGCACCGTGTCCATGATCTTCCAGGAGCCGATGCTGGCGATGGACCCCGTCTACAGCGTCGGCCAGCAGATCATCGAGGTGATCCGCAAGCACGAGCCCGTGTCCTACGAGGAAGCTCGCAAGCGCGCGCTGCACCTCTTCGAGCGTGTGCGCATTCCGAGCCCCGAGCGCCGCCTCGACGCCTACCCGCACGAGATGTCGGGCGGCATGCGCCAGCGCGCCATGATCGCCCTGGCGCTGGCCTGCAAGCCCGAGATCCTGTTGGCCGACGAGCCGACGACGGCGCTCGATGCCACGGTGCAGGTGCAGATCCTCCTGCTGCTGAGGGAGCTGCAACACGAACTCGGCCTGTCCGTGATCTTCGTCACGCATGATATCGGCGTGGCCGTCGAGGTCGCCGACCGCATCGCCGTGATGTATGCCGGCCGCATCGTCGAGATCGGCCCCGTGCGCAGCGTCATCCGTACCCCGCGCCACCCCTATACGCGCGGACTTCTATCGACGCGCGGGCACGGCGGCCGGCTGTCGGGCAAGCGCCTCCCGGCGATCCCCGGCAGCCCTCCGGATCTCGCCAATCTGCCCCCCGGCTGCGCCTTCGCGCCCCGCTGCGCGCTCGCCGACGACCGCTGCCGCGCCCAGGCCCCGAGCCCGACGACGGTGGACGAGGGCCATGTCGTGCGCTGCCTGCGCACCGACGCCACCACCCAGAGCCTCGCCGCGGCTGACGTGTCGGCCTAGGCGGCTGGCTCCCGCTATTGCCGGGTCCGCCACAATCCAGTGTATATTGTCGCCCTCGTCCGCTTTGAGTTGAGGCCATTCGCGCCGAACGCGGCACGCGGGAGCACGCCCGATGAGTTTGCAGTCTGGCAAGACCGGCCTGTGGCACACCATCCTGTTCGCCGACGTCTGCGGCAGC
>RXJK01000304.1:934-12356 GCA_003963125.1 Hyphomicrobiales bacterium | reverse complement strand
CAGCGCCGCCGCAACGGCCTCGCGCTCGTTGGCGCAGCCCAAAATCTTCAGGAAGCCGTCGCGGTGGTGCGGGAAATTCGTATGGATGCGCACCTTGCGGCCATCGCGCGTGGCATAGATGCCGGCGATCTTGTCCCACGCGGGGCCCGGCGGCTTGCCGTCGAGGCGCATGTACCGTTCGCTGCGGAATTCGATCGCCGCGTGCCGCAGATCAACGGCGACATCCTGCGTGGTCCCCGTTCGCTGCCGCCAGATCTCGGTCGCCGCGAGCCCCGCCGCGGCGATGCTCACCTGCGCCGCAGCGCCCACGCGAAACGACGACGGCAGTCCTGGTTCCTGGCCAGTGAGCGTCACGCGGTCGAGTGCGTCGGCCGCGCCGCCCGCATCCGTCCAAAGCTGCGCGAGAAGGGCCTCGGGCGAAACGAGCGTCATCGGCTGCAACTCCTCGGACGGTGAGGCTGCGGACATGAAAAGAGGCACCCTGATAGCAAGGTGCCTCCCACACTTCTAGATCGGTCTCGCGCCTCAGCGCGGCGCGAGACGCACGGCTTTCTTCAGGAAGGCCGGCACATGATCGCCGAGCCCGACCGGGGCTCCGCCACCGCCACCGGTGCGTGCCGGTTCATTGCGCGGTTGCGGCCGCGGCTCGTCCCGCCTTGGCTGCGGCCGAGCCTCTTCCCGCCGCGGACGCTCCGCGCGCTGTTCGGGACGCGGCCGCTCGCGAGGCTGCTCGGTCTCATGCCGCTCCGGGCGACGCTCGCGAGGGCGCTCCTGCTGCGGACGCGCCTCGCGGCGCGGCTGCGCGTCGGCGTGCTGCGGTTCGCGACGCTCGCGTTCGCCCTCGCCACGCGGCGGACGCCGGTCACGGTCGCCGCGACGCGGCTCGCGTCCGCGGCCACGCTCCTCGCCTCGGCCCGCACCGCGGCGACGGCGCTTGCCGGAGAAGGACAGATCCTCTTCCGTCGGCGGCTCGCCGATCCAGACGGCCGGCGCGCCGATGATCTTCTCGATATCGCGCAGGGCCTTCGAATCCTCGTGCGTGACGAGCGTGAACGAGGCTCCTTCCTTGCCCGCGCGTCCCGTGCGGCCGATACGATGCACGTAGTCGTCCGAGGCCCACGGCACATCGTAGTTGAAGACGTGGCTGACGTCGGGAATGTCAAGGCCGCGCGCGGCGACGTCGGAGGCGGCCAGCAGCGAGATCTTGCCTTCGCGGAACGCGTCCAGCGTTGCCATGCGGCTCGTCTGGTCCATGTCGCCGTGCAGCGCGCCGGCGTTGAAGCCGTGCTTGGTGAGCGACTTGAGCAGGATCGCCACGTCGCGCTTGCGGTTGCAGAAGATGATCGCGTTCTTGACGTTCTCGGAGCGGATCAGGTCGCGCAGCACTTCGCGCTTGGCCCAGTCCTCGCCCGAGGGGCAGAAGCGGAATTTCTGCGTGATGGTCGTCGCCGTCGTGGCCGGCCGCGCCACCTCGATGCGCACGGGATCGTTGAGGAAGCTCGCCACGAGCCGCTGGATTTCCGGCGGCATGGTCGCCGAGAAGAACAGCGTCTGCCGCCGCGGCGGCAGGAGCTTGCAGATCTTCTCGATGTCCGGGATGAAGCCCATGTCGAGCATCCGGTCGGCCTCGTCGATGACGAGGATCTCGACACCGGTCATCAGGATCTTGCCGCGCTGAAAGTGATCGAGCAGGCGGCCGGGCGTGGCGATGAGCACGTCGGCGCCGCGGTCGAGCTTGCGCAGCTGGTCGTCGAAGGACACGCCGCCGATGAGCAGCGCGACGTTGAGGCGATGGTTGGTGCCGTATTTCTCGAAGCTCTGCGCCACCTGGGCGGCGAGTTCGCGCGTCGGAGCCAAGATCAGCGAGCGCGGCATGCGTGCCCGCGCGCGTCCCGTCTCGAGCCGACACAGCATGGGAAGAACGAAGCCGGCTGTCTTGCCGGTGCCGGTCTGCGCGATGCCGAGGACGTCGCGCCCCGTAACGGCGACCGGGATCGCCTGCTGCTGGATGGGCGTGGGGTTCGTATAGCCGGCGGCTTCGACCGCCGCCTGCACTTTCGCGCTGAGGCCAAGCTCAGCGAAGGTTAAGGTCTGCAAAAACAGTCTCCGTCTCGATCAACAACATGACGGCACCGCGTTGGCCGGGCGAACCCGTACCTTGGGCGGACGTCAGCGAGCGGAGCGCAGGGGGGATGCCGCAAAGGGCCTAACCGGAAATCGGAGTGATCGAGAAAAGGATTGAATAGAATCAATCCCCTGCGCCCGATGGGAGGGTGCATCGCACAAAACGGCAAGTCCCGCAAGGACTTTGCGGTCCCGGCAGCCGGTCTGCGCCGATTTGTCTGTGCAAGCCGGGAGGGGCTATTCCCCGCTGACGGGCGTCACCTGGTTCGTGTCGAGCTTCGTCTTGACGCCCCGGTTCATGACTTCGAGGAGCACCACGATCCGGTCCTTCTCGTCGAGTTCCAGGATCTTGGTGACGACGCCGTCGAAGGGTCCGCCGGCGATCTGCACCGTCTGCCCCACCTGGTAGGGCGAGGCGGGACGCACGACGGCGCCGTCCACCTCACGGGCGCGCAGCCCCTCGATGAAGGCATCGGAGATGGTGGCCGGGTCGTCCCCGAAGCGCACCAGGGTGCGCACGCCCATGGTCGACAGGATCGACCGCCAGCGCATGCGGGCATCGATGCCGACGAAGACGTAACCGGGAAACAGCGGCCGCAGCACCATCTCCACGCGGCGCGCGTGCGAGCGCCGTTTGCGCATCTGCGGGCAGTAGGTGACGAAGCCCTGGCGCTTCAGGTTCTCGACGGCAATGGCTTCGCTGTGGGGGTGCGTCGTGGCGACCACCCAGGACATCTCGGCCGGCGTGATCAAGGTCATGGAATAGCGATGTTTTCTGTCAAAGCTGAAGTTCGCTTCCGAACCGACGCGGCCGACATAAGCATTGGGACGGGCCGGGGGCAAGACGCAACGTTGTCATCCTGCCGGTGGACGGCGAGGCTTGACGCGCCGTGTTTTGAGCGGGTATCGCCGTCGAGCCTGACATTGGGCCCCGCGTGGGCCGCCGTCATCGGGCGCAGGCCGGCTTAGCTCAGGGGTAGAGCAGCGGTTTTGTAAACCGTTGGTCGGGGGTTCAAATCCCTCAGCCGGCACCAACTATTTCAAGTGCTTAGGACATTCCTGCCATCGTTTCCGCGCGCTTTTGGCACCCGAATGGCACCCGATCCTTGCTGGCATCCACTTCCAAGGTTAAATGTCGAGCGCCTAGCTCACTCTCCCTCAGCAGCATCGGCGGTCAGCCCATAGCGTTGACCTTTAAATCAACATGGCGTTGACCTATATGGCAACACTAGATAGGTTAGTCGCGCAAGGCGTGCTGGTGGAAGTCAGTACGCCATTGAGACGCGACGAGTTTCCCGAACGGCACTTCTATTCCTATCCCTCTGTCGTGACGTGGATGGATCAGGAAGTGAGTGGTATGGCGTCTGGACGTCTTCAGTCGGAAATGAAGCCGCGGGAGCAACTAGCCGTCTTCCTGCGCCGCTGGGTCTCGGGACAGGAGATAAAATATGACAGGATGTTCAAAGATCTCCAGCCGATGACCGACGAGGTTTGGGAGATCAAAACAACGGATTTGCGCATTTTCGGATGGATCCCCCAGCGGCGGCGCTTCATTGCCGTGGTGGGCGGCTATGCTGATGACTACAAGCCTCCGGGCCGTAAGAAGCTCTATGTGGAGGAGAAGGCCAAAGTGTTGGCGGCCAGGGCGGCACTAGATCTTGACGAACCAAAATTCGCGACGGGAACGTTCGATGACCTCGTATCAGTTTAGCGTCGACGAGAAAGAGATGGCCGGTGCCGAATTTATGGCGATGGTCCATCAAGAATTGCAGAAAGCTTTTCTCTACGAGAAGAAGCATAACAATATCTCTCAGCAACTAGTCGCGACCAAATTGGGTGTGAACCGATCGGTGGTGAACCGCCAAATAGGAGGATTAGAAAACATCACGAGCAGGAGTGTTGGAGAACTTCTTTGGGCGCTTGGGTGGAGGCCTAAATTTGAGGCAATTAGGATTGAGCCAGGTGCGCGCGGGGCGAATATTCGCCCCGATGAAATCACGACAGACGCAAGGGCAACTGAAGTCGTTTTGGAAGACCCCTTACTCAAGCCTGCACAACGCTCGCGCTCTAGCGCGAATACAGACTCGGCCGTCTTTGTTTTGGGTGCGGCATGATCGAGCTTAAGTACGGGCTGCTATGTGATGAGGTCCGACGTGAGGACAATGGCAAGCTGTTTTTCATCGGCGCCTACGGTCCAAGCATTCTCGTTGCGGCGTTCCCCGCAACGCTTGTTTTGAGTTTGGTCCTGGCTGTTGACGTTGATGGGCCGTGTGAAAGCACATTAGAGTTTATCATATCCCTTAATGGAACAGAGTATAGGAAAGGAAAGGGGGCGCTTCTTCTTGGGACAAAAGGTAGAAACATGGCGATTATCGGAGGCATTCCACTCGAAGGATTAGGAGGTCCCGGCGCTCTAACGTTTCAGGTAAAGATAGGGGAGGGGAGCTGGCAAACTGCTCTGGAGATTGCTCTGGATTTAAAGCCATCCTGAGACGCGACTATCAAAGTCCGTCGCGATTATTCTGCCTCATCGCCGCTTCGATCGCCCCGGCAGCAGCGCTGTCGTCCTTCTGGAACAGGTGCGCATACACGCGAAGGGTGGTCGTGGGGCTCGCGTGGCCCAAGCGCCGACTGACAATGACGACATCAAGGCCGGCGGCTATAAGGGCCGAGGCGTGCGTGTGCCTCAGGGCATGGAACGACACCCGCGGCAGCTTCAGGGATTTGCAGGCCGAGCGCCACAGCCAGGAAAGCTGATCGGGTCTCATCGGCGACCCGTCATGCATCCCGAACAGCAGCGTGTCGGGATCCGGCCGGCCCAGGCCGAGAGCCATGCGAGTCTCCAGGACTTGCCGTCGGTGCTCCCGGAGAGCCTGGACCGCGTTGGGAGGCAGCGAGATCGAGCGCCGGCCGTGCGCGGTCTTGGGAGCCTTGAAAGCCAGGCCTTCTGCCGTCTCCTCAAGCGATCGCTCGACCTTGACGATCCCGGTTTCCAGGTCGACAGACGCAAGCCTAAGGGCCAGAAGCTCTCCTCGCCGCATGCCGGTCGCGAGGGCCGCAGTGGCAATGGCGTGAAGAGCGTGGCCCCTGAGCTTGGCCAGGACTTCAGCGATCTGGCTGGCATCGAGGATTTCGACCTCGCTGGCGTCCACCTTCGGGGGAGGAACTGCTGCTGCCACGTTGCGAGACAGCACTTCCTGATGAACCGCCCGAGCTAAAGCCCGATGTAGGACGCGATGAGCGTGCCCGCAGGTCCGGGCGGAAAGCGGCCGGCCGTTCTTGCCGCCGCTCTCCAGCAGCCGCTTGTGCCAAGCCGCCACGTGCGCTGGGCGCAGCTTCTGCAGCGTGTTTGCGCCCAGGTGTGGGATGACCTGCTGCTCTGCGAGCTGCCGGTATCTCTCCGTCGTCTTCCGCGCGAGCCCGTGCGGCTGGGGATCAGAGGGGCCACCAAGCCAATCGCGAAGCCACTGCGCGACGGTCGTCTTGCTCGGCTCGACGAACATGCCCCGATCGGTGTCGCCGAGGAGGCGGGTCAGCTCGCGCTCCGCGTCCGCCCGCTTGCCGCGGACGGTGATGTAGCGCGTCTGCCGCTTGCCCGACGCATCGCGGCCGGCTTCGAACTTGAGCCGCCAGCTCGCCTTTCCGCGGCGCGTGATGCTGCCTCTCAAGGCTTCCTCCTCAGTCGTTCTAGGAGATCGGGGCCAAGCATCTCAAACACCCGCTTGAGATCATACGGAAAATACCCGTGTTGATTGACCTGGACGTGCCGTTGAGGACCAGCCTTCGGCCTGCGTGCGATACTGGCAAGAGCCGTCCACCTCTGCTCGTACACGCGCGGTCGGAAGTCAGGGTCCGAGCTCGGTTCCACAACTTTCCCGGCAGGACGCAATTTCTCGAGCACCTCAATCGCGCCTTTGATCGCCCGGTCGCTCGCATAGGGGTCGTCGGACCAGTGTGTTGCCTGAGTGTCAGACTGCGATAGTGCAGCCCAACCATCGGTCTCGAGCACTGCCGCGAGCATAATTGTAATTCCCGCAGTCCTCTCACCGAAGGCGAGCGCGAGGACGTCAGTCAACAGTGCTTCGCGCTCAAATGAGCGCTCCAACCGAAACTCAGCTTCCTGGCTCTGTGACCGTCCTCCGGCCTCGGCAGCCGCATCGAGCCGCTCCTTAAGCGCCGGCGTCATGCGAAGGCTCAGCGCTACGCGCTCACCTTCTTTTGCTTCCTTCTTTGGGGGCGCTCCAAACTTCCTGGCCATCACTCACCATACGAAAACACAAAACGTGGTGCGCATGTAAACCACGATCTAGAAAAAGTCAAAGCGTTATGGCATGGTGCGCCCGTAAACCACGAGTCATCAGGCGGAAGGAGACAATAGGGGATGGAGAAGGTGAAGCAGCTGGCGGATAAGGCGCGCCGATTGACTATGACCGTCCCGGAGGCGGCCGAAGTGCTCGGCATTGGCAGGGCCGCCGCATATGAAGCGGCGAGGTCTGGGCAACTACCGATAATCCGCGTCGGCAAGCGCGTCCTTGTGCCGGTCGCCGCCCTCGAGCGGATGCTTTCCGCAGCCGGAACGCGGCAGACGGAGGCGGTGCAAGCGTGAGCGGAGACGGTATACAGGCAAACGGCCATGCGTTGCCGGGGCGCGGCCAGCCCCTGGCCTTTTCCGAATTGCTCGAGGTCATCTACCAAGTCTCGTCTGCGCACGGCGAGGAGCGGTGGGATGCACTTCGAACGGCCGCTTTTTTCGCGGGCGAGTGCGTTGGCCGCCGGCTCATCGACAAAGCCGACGTCGTCGACAAACTGCAAATGGAGACGACCGAGCTGGTGGCAGAATTCGGCGTCGACCGAGTGCAACAAGAGATCGCTGCGAGCTTTGCGAAAGGCGAGCAAGTCGGTACTTCTGACGTCGGCGAAACGGAAGGTGACATCCGACCGCCAGAGTATTCCGACGACGCTCTAGCGCTCGCGGTCGCCGAGTTGCACCACGAGCGCCTGCGCTACGTGAGTCCGTGGGACAAGTGGATGCACTGGAACGGCAAAAATTGGAGGTGTGAAGACACCCTACTGGCGTGGTACCTCGTGCGCCAGCTGGCACGCGGCATGGCCGCCGCATGCGCCAGCGAGAGGACCTCCATGCATCTGACGTCGGCCAAGACGATTTCCGCCGGCGTGCGTCTCGCTCGGTCCGATCGTCGGCTTGCAGCGACGGTCGACCAGTGGGATGCGGACCCAATGCTTCTCAACACGCCTGGCGGCGTCGTGGACCTGCGCACAGGGCGCCGTCGACCCAACGATCCCAACCTCTACCTCACGCGGATTACCGCCGTGGCCCCGGGAGGGCATTGTCCCACATGGCTCGCTTTCCTCGACCGCGTCACCGGGGGGGACCGGGAATTACAGAGCTATCTGCAGCGCGTCGCGGGTTACTCGTGCACGGGACTGACGCGGGAGCAGGCCCTATTCTTCGTCTTCGGCCATGGCGGAAATGGCAAAGGCGTGCTCGTAAACACTTTCGCAGGAGTCCTCGGAAACTATGCAACGAGCGCCGCGAGCGAGACTTTTACGGCTTCGCGCTCGGAGCGTCATCTTACTGAGATCGCTGACCTGCACGGTGCCCGCTTCGTCTACGTTGCGGAAACCGAAGAAGGGCGCGAATGGGCCGAGGCTCGGATCAAGCAGCTAACCGGCGGTGATCGCGTGAAGGCGCGCTTCATGCGGCAGGACTTTTTCGAATTCGCACCGCAGTTCAAGCTTCTGATCTCCGGCAACCACAAACCTAAAATTTCCTCCGCGGACGAGGCCATCATCCGCAGGCTTCAGCTGATTCCGTTCTCCGTCACGATACCGCGGGCGGAGCGCGACCCTACGCTTGCCGAGCGGCTCCGGAAGGAATGGCCCGGAATACTTGAGTGGGCCATCAACGGCTGCTTGGAGTGGCAAGCTCGCGGGTTGGATCCGCCGGCGGCAGTCCGCGAAGCGTCCGCGGCATATCTTGCGGACGAAGACCCCTTGAGCGCGTGGATCTCGGATCGCTGCGCGCTCGGTGCAAATAATTGGGAGCGGAGCGCCGCGCTTTTCGCCTCGTGGACCGCGTTCGCAGAGGCCGAAGGTGAAAAGATTCGTGATCAGAGGTGGTTCAAAGAGGCACTGGCTCGCCACGGCATCGAGGCGAAGCGCGATGGACGCAAGGGCCGATATTTCCAAGGGATTTCGCTGAAGTGATGATTTCTTTGTGACGCATAGTGACGCCCTTGCCGGTTTGCAGCTTACGCGCGCACAAGAGTCGATAACCGGAACCGCTGTCACTACGCGTCACTAGAGATGGGGGGATAAGATATTTGAGTGGCCTTAGCGGACTTGGGTAGAGGCGGATGAAGGGATACAGCCTGGATGAGATTGACCAGCGCCTCCGGCGACGATCTCTATTCCGGTGCGGCGCCAGAACACGTGCCGGCACGCCCTGCAAGCGCCTGGGCCGGGGCGCCGGCGGCCGGTGTCGAAATCACGGAGGGGCCTCGACCGGGCCACGGACCCTTGAGGGACGCGCACGCATCGCCGCTGCGGCGAGGGCGCGCTGGGATCGATGGCGCGCAGCGAGGGAGGAGCGATGCCTGACCAGTACCTGACGCCCCGCGCGCGCGCGTCATGGACTTTCACGGCTTGTCGGAAAGTTAGTCCGCCGCGGACCCTTGATATTTCGCTTGGTCTGAGCGCCTTGAGATCCTAGCCAACAAACCAACCCGCAACACTCGGGGGGGAACTAGCAATGGGCTCCGACGCCGCCTCGGGATCGTCAGCAGTTCGTCCAGTTCCGGAGCAATCTTCATCCCGGTGCCTTGCATTCCACGGCAAATCGCACCAAAGTCGTTTGGAGTAGGGAAAGACGCGGCGCTCGGATGAGGCGCGTCTGGGGTTTGCGAGTGGATGCTCGCGCCGATGCGGATGGAAACCGCGCCAGCAACACAATTAGGACAGTCCGCATGGACCGCCAGCCAACAGGCAGTGGAAGTGCGCCATGGCGTCCCGTGGGACGCGCTGCGCGGATTATCGGCGTAACGCCACGCACGCTGCACCGAATTCGCCAAGCGGGCGAAATCGATGCGATCCGGCTGCCCTCGGGGCATTTCCGCTTCAACGTCGCTGGCTATCTCCTGAGAGCCCCGGGCGCTTCAGCGCAATCCCCGCATAACTCGGCGGAGGCCTGAGAGATGGCCGCAAAGCTCAACGATCAGCTCCGGAAACGTATCGTCTGTGATCTCGCCGCATTCGCGACGCCGAGCGAGGTCGCGGACCTCGTTCGGCAGGAGGCCGGCGTCGATGTCAGCCGGCAGTCCATTGAGGCGTACGACCCAACAACCCGAGCGGGGCGCAACCTCACCACGAAATGGCGCGTCCTGTTCGAGGAGGCACGCGCCGCGTTCCTGCGCGAGACCTCCTCGATCGGAATTTCACATCGCGCGGTGAGATTGCGCCGGCTTGAGGCCCTGTACCGCGCGGCGGCTGACAAGGGCGACCTGGTCGTCGCGGCCGAGTTGCTCGAGCAGGCCGCGCGAGAGGTGGGAGATTGCTTCAAGGGGCGGCGCCACATCCCGGCGGCGCCGGAGACTTATAGGCCGCGGAGTTTGGCCGAATTCTACGCCGACGTTGCGAACGGCAAGGAACCTGTGTGTGGCACGACAGGGCGGAAGCTGAGTGATTTCTACAACTAACGGGACACGCGATGTCGAAGCCCCAACATTTCATCGGACGCTCGTACGTCGGGCGCTGGAGGCACGAAGGTCCGCGGAGGGGACGTACTAGTCTGCTGAACTTCGAGACAGGGGCCCTGCCACCCGCCGCGGGAGCAAGCCCAGAGAGCCCCTCAGGCACGGATCGCCACGATCACCAATCGTGTCGGCTATGGCAGCTATCGAGGGGATAGGAGGAGAACCGGCGAGGCGGCGAACCATCCTTTTTGACCCTTAACAGACAGACTGAGCCCAGGTGATGAAGGTGCGGATGGCTGGCAGTTTCGAATGGCTCGGCCGATGCACGATGTAGAAGCCGTAGCCCGGCAGCGAGATGCGCGACAACGGCACGAGATCTCCCTGTGCCAGTTCGCGTGCGATGAGGGCGTCGCTGCAAATTGCAATGCCATGACCTGCCACGGCTGCCTCAATGGCGTGCAGCTCCTCTTTGAAGTTCACGCTGACGGCCGCGGCAAGGTCAGGCACCCGGCCCTTCCGCGCACGGGCCACCTTCTGCCATCGCCGCCAGGTCGGAGCCTTCACATCGGTTGCTGGCCAGTCGGCCTCAATCAGGGGATACCGGGCAAAATCGGCGGGATCCATCGGGGCGCGGATGCGGCCCACGAGCCGAGGACTCGCCACAACGTGAAACGTATCGCGCAATAGCCTGATGCTCGGCCCCTCGTCAGGAGGCTTCGCCGCATATCGGATCGCTACATCGGTTTCGCCTGCACTGAGATTGAGGACGCTGTCGGTCCCGGCAATCGTGAGCTTCAGGCCGGGGTATAGCTTTCGCCAGCCGTGGAGCCGTGGAAGCAGCCATCGGGCGCAGAACGCGTTTGTGCCAGTGATGTGCAGCCGTCCCCTTTCTCCGCCCGACTGAAGGCTGGACAGCGCCTCGCTCATGTTGTCCAGGCTGTCACGCACGACTGGAAAGAGCTGCTCCCCCGCCGACGTCAAGGTCAATGGCCGCGGCCGACGCCGGAAAAGAGCTTGCCCGCAGAACTCCTCGAGGAGCTTGATTTGATGGCTGATCGCTGTCGGCGTGACGTTGAGTTCCGCTGCCGCGTGCTTAAAACTAAGCAGCCGAGCGGCAGCCTCGAAGGCGCGCATCTCTACAAGGGGCGGAAGACGTCGCATGACACTCGTCTAGATGAAGACGCTTCATCTAAGCATGAAAAATGTGAATTTGCATCATCATGTGCTGTTAGGCAGGTTCCTGGACAAACAGCGTAAGGTGCCACCATGCTCGCTTCTCAACCGGATCTCGTCGCGGAGCTTCTGACGCGGCTCGAATCTTTGGCGCCTTTGATCAGGGAAATGGCGCCCAGATTCGACAAAGATCGGCGATTGCCGGATGCGGTCGGCCAAGCATTAGCGGATGCGGGGCTGTTCAAGCTATGGCTGCCGAAAACGTTTGGAGGCTTCGAACTATCGCCCGTCGATTTCATGGCGATCGTCGAGGCTGCAACACGGTTGGACGCATCCGTTGGCTGGATCGTCGGGAACATCGGCGGCTACGCCCGCACCGCAGGATACCTGCCGGTAGACGCCGCGAAGGTGAT
>RXJK01000304.1:0-884 GCA_003963125.1 Hyphomicrobiales bacterium | reverse complement strand
TGCTCGACCGCCAACGCGGGCGCGGCGGAACGCGTCAAGGATGGCTACCGGATTTCCGGCCGATGGTCGTTCGGAAGCGGCATCCACCATGCGACAAGTGTCGCTTTGCTGTGCGCGATCCCGGAAGCCGGCTCAGCACCCCGTATGGCGATGTGCTACGTGGATGCAAGCCATGTCCGCGTTCATGACACATGGCGAACATCGGGGCTCAGAGGCACCGGGAGCTGTGATTTGGAGGTTACCGACGCCTTCGTGCCCGAGGATCACATCCACAACCTGGTCGAGCAGCCATCCTTCGAGGCATCGGTCCTGTACCGTGTTCCGAATATCTCGATGTTCAATTGGACGGTCGCCACCATCCCACTCGGTGTCGCGGACGGCGTCTTACGCGGCTTCATTGGGCAGGCCGCTAGCAAAATCAGAGCTGGTCATCCGGCGCCGCTGGCTGATAGGGAGGTGGTTCAGGACAAGCTCGGACGTCTTGAGGCACAGCGCCGGGCCGCTCGCGCCTTCATGCTCGACGCGATGTCCGAACTCATGACTTGTGTGGATCGCGGCGGCGATACCTTGGTCCGCGCCCGCGCCACCTACAGGACCGCAATGAGCTACGCTGCCGAGACCGCGGTCCGCATCGTGGACGACGTCATCGCCCTTCAAGGTGCAGGTGCGATCTTCGAGACTTCACCCTTTGAGCGTGCGCAGCGCGATGTCCATGCAGCGTCAAAGCACATCGCGATGTCTCCTACCCTGTTCACAACGGCGGGAAGGATCATGCTCGGCTTACCTCCTCTGACGCCAAGGTTCTAACAGTAGCGCTTGGATCAGCGGGCCGACGCCAAACTGGCTGGAGATCCATAGATCCATTGCAAGCGCTGCAGGTGGAG